>JAIEQC010000047.1 GCA_019748055.1 Caulobacteraceae bacterium
CGCAAGGGTCCCGCCAAGCCGATCGCCGGCAAGAAGAAGTAAGAGAGCTAGCTGATGGCCAAGGAACCGGGTCGCGTCAAAAAGCGCGAGCGCAAGAACATCACGTCGGGCGTCGCCCACGTGAACGCCAGCTTCAACAACACCATGGTGACCATCACCGACGCGCAGGGGAACGCCATCTCCTGGTCGTCGGCCGGGCACATGGGCTTCAAGGGCTCGCGCAAGTCGACCCCGTACGCCGCCCAGATGGCCGCCGAAGACGCCGGCAAGAAGGCCGCCGAGCACGGCGTGAAGACGCTGGAAGTCAACGTGTCGGGCCCCGGTTCGGGCCGTGAATCGGCCCTGCGCGCGCTGCAGGCCGTCGGCATGACCATCACGACCATCCGCGACGTCACCCCGATGCCGCACAACGGCTGCCGTCCGCCCAAGCGCCGCCGCGTCTAAGCGACGAACTCCGGACGCCGACCGGCGTCCGACCCATTCTCCGCCGGTCCCGCCTTTCCTGACGAGGCGAGGGGGACCGGCGAAACCCGTTTCGAGGGACACATATGATCGAACGTAACTGGCAAGAGCTGATCCGTCCCGAGAAGCCGCAGATCGAGACCGGTTCCGACGCCCAGCGCAAGGCGCGCCTGGTGGCCGAACCCCTGGAACGCGGCTTCGGCGTGACGCTCGGCAACGCCCTGCGCCGTGTGCTGCTGTCGTCGCTGCAAGGCGCGGCCGTGACCGCCATCCAGATCGACGGCGTGGTGCACGAATTCTCGTCGCTGGAAGGCGTGCGGGAAGACGTCGTCGACATCGTCCTGAACATCAAGCAGCTGGCCCTGCGCATGCACGCCGAAGGCCCCAAGCGCATGACCCTGCGCGCCACGGGCCCCGGCCCGGTGACCGCCGGCCAGATCGACGTTCCGGCCGACATCGAGGTGCTGAACCCCGATCACGTCATCTGCACCCTGGACGACGGCGCGACCGTGCGCATGGAACTGACCGTGCAGAACGGCAAGGGCTACGTCGCCTCGGAGAAGAACCGTCCGGAAGACGCGCCGATCGGCCTGATCGCCGTCGACGCCCTGTACTCGCCGGTCAAGCGCGTCGCCTATCGCGTCGAGCCGACCCGTCAGGGCCAGTCGCTGGACTACGACAAGCTGATCATGGAAGTCGAAACCAATGGTGCGGTTTCGCCGGTGGACGCCGTGGCCTACGCCTCGCGCATCCTGCAGGACCAGCTGCAGATCTTCATCACCTTCGACGAGCCGAAGAAGGCCGAGGCCCTGTCGGAAGGCAAGCCCGACCTGCCGTTCAACCCGGCCCTGCTGAAGAAGGTGGACGAGCTGGAGCTGTCGGTTCGTTCGGCCAACTGCCTGAAGAACGACAACATCGTCTACATCGGCGACCTGATCCAGAAGACCGAGGGCGAGATGCTTCGCACCCCGAACTTCGGCCGCAAGTCACTGAACGAGATCAAGGAAGTGCTGGCGACCATGGGTCTGTCCCTCGGAATGGACGTGCCCAACTGGCCGCCGGAAAACATCGAAGACCTGGCCAAGAAGTTCGACGACCAGATCTAAGTTTCAACCCTTCCGCCCGTCCCGCACGCGGGGCTCGGAGCGGTTAGAATGAGGACGGGCCAAGGTCTCCTGACGGAGAAACCGGGCACGGAGTAGGAGAGACCCCGATGCGCCACGGCGCCGCCCATCGCAAGCTCGGTCGCACGACCAGCCACCGCCAGGCCATGTTCGCCAACATGGCCGCCTCGCTGATCAAGCACGAGCAGATCACGACGACCCTGCCCAAGGCGAAGGAACTGCGTCCCTTCGTCGAGAAGCTGGTCACGCTCGGCAAGAAGGGCGATCTGCACGCCCGTCGTCAGGCCATCAGCCAGGTCCGCGACGTGACCCAGGTCGGCAAGCTGTTCGACACCATCGCCCCGCGCTATTCGGAGCGGAACGGCGGCTACATCCGCATCATGAAGGCGGGCTTCCGTCACGGCGACAACGCCGCCATGGCCGTGATCGAGTTCGTCGACCGCGACGTGGACGCCAAGGGCCAGGACTCCGGTCCGGTCCAGTCCTACGACGACGGCGAAGAGTGATCGCCGCCCTTCGCGGGCGACGCTGAAACCTTGAAGGGGCGGCCGGGGACACCGGGCCGCCCCTTTCGCTTGGTCACTGCGGGGCTTCGGCCTCGTCCTCGGCCGCATCGCGCCGATCGCGGTACATCAGCGCGGCGACGGCGCCGGCCTGGGCGTTGGGGCTGCTCTGGCGCAGTTCGGTGCCGTAGAGGGCGGCCAGGAAGGCGTGATCCCATTCGGTCATCTCCTGCGCCACGGCGGGATCGTCGACGACGTTCAGAATGGTGCCGAAGTTGGCGACGTCCGCGTCCGGATCGATCTGGGCGAAGGCCACCATGGCCACGTAGTCGCTGAGTTGTCGGAAGGTCAGATCCTCGATCTGGTCGACGTCCACGATGACGTAGGCGCGCATCATCACGTTGCGAACGGGCGTGCTCAGGCGGCCGGCCATCCTGGAAATCATGGGCGCGGACTCATAACCGGGCAGGCGCACGGCCGGCGCACCGGAATCTTCGTGCACGGGCATCATCACGTGCCACCAGCGGACGGCGCGATCGGAGTCCGTGAACGCCCTCAGGTCCCGGACCGTGCCTGCGGCGCCGGCGTAATCGGGGCGGAAGGCGTTGGGGCTGCGCTCGACGAGCCCCTTCGCCAGGGTTGCGGCGTCGTCGGTCGCAATGACGAGGATGTTCGGGCTGCATCCCGGCTCGCCGATAGGCAGCCCCAGGCCGTCGGCGATCTCCGATACGCGGTCGGCCATCGTCTGCGCCGCTTCCGGTCTCAGGTTCACGACCCCGACGCAGACGCCGCCCCGGTCGCTCCAGCGCGCGATGCCTCGTCCGCGCGGCGGTTCGATCACGTCGTCCACGAAGGTGCTGACCTGATCGCGCAAGGGCTCGCCGCGCACGATGATGTCGTCCACGCGCGTCGCCTCCGGCTCGACGGGCCGATCCTGCGCCGCCGCCGCCCCGGCGAGGGTCACGAGCGGGGCCAGACATCCGGCGATCAGCAGGCGGAAACGTCGCATCGCTCTACTCCTTCGACAGATCCTGACGCCGGAACCAGGCCAGGGCGCCCGCCAGCGGCACGACGGTCCAGCCGACCAGACTGACCCAGCCGCGCACGACCAGTTCGGCCGTCGGCGCGTCCGGTCCGCCCCGGATGGCGGCGGCGATGACGTCGTAGCCCTGACCGGGATTGACCAGGAAGGTCAGCCAGGCGTCGTTGCCGATGCCCATGCCCATCAGGGCGAAGGGCGACAGCGCCTGCAGCACGCTTACAACCACCGGCACGAACAGTCCCGCCAGCAAGGACCGGCCCACCACACCCGCCAGCAGGCCCAGCATGGTCACCTGCAGGATGCGCAGGCCCGACAGGCCGAACAGGGCGAGGGCGTCCGCGATCCGGCCATCGCCGGGGTCGAAGGTGACGGGGCGCGAGAAGAAGGCGGCCGAGATCGACTTCTCGATCAACGAGCCTGCGATCAGAACCAGCATGGCGATCAGTGCCAGAAGCGCGAAAGTAAGCACCTTGCCGGCCACAAGCGGCACGCGCCCGTTCCGGGCGCTGATCAGTCGCCATGTCTCCCAGCGATAGTCGCCGGTATAGAGCGTCGCCGCGCCGATCAGCAGGAACAGCAGGGCCACGGGATTGGCCACGTTGCCGGCCGCGGACACCAGTTCGGCGGCCAGGTTCATGGGGCCGCCCATCATGGCGATCGCCAATTCCGGCGGGATGTCCTGACCCGACAGCTTCTCGGAATTGGCCTTCAAGACGGCGTTGCCGATGATGCCGAAGACGACCCCGATCAGCGGCACGAACAGCACCGACCAGAACAGCACCGTCCGGTTGCGCATCAGCCGATAGGTTTCTGAGCGGAAGGCGTCAGCCAGCATGGATCGCCTCCTGGGCCTGCACGGCGCCGGTCTCGGTGAAGAAGATGCTCTCCAGGTCGGTCCCGACCCAGCGGGCCTCCTCGACCTCGACGCCGCGCTCGATCAAGGCCTTGAGCAGGGCCGGAGCTTCCGCGCGGGTCACTGACGCCATGACGGCGTCATTCCCTTCGGCCGAGCCTCTTTGCCCAAGCAGCTCCAACGCCGCCGACTGGGGCCGCAGGCTGAGCCTCAGGCGTTCGCCCGACCCGGTCAGCTCAGTCACCGCGCCTTCGAGCACCAGTCGGCCCTTGTTCAGGATGGCGACCCGATCGCAGACGCGCTGAACCTCCAGCAGCTGGTGGCTGGCCAGGACGACGGTCAGGCCGTCATCGACCGCCAGCGAGCGGATCAGCTGGCGCATCTCCTGGATGCCGGGCGGGTCCATGCCGCTGGTCGGCTCGTCCAGGATGACGAGCTCCGGCTCGGTCATCAGGGCGGCGGCCACGCCCAGCCGCTGCATCATGCCGACGGAGAAGCCGCGCACCTTGCGGTTCGCCGCCTCGGTGAGGCCGACGCGCTCCAGCCAGCCGTCGATGCGGCCTGCGTCGCCGCTCAGACCGTGCGCCGTCGCCAGCCAGCCCAGCACCTGACGCGCGGTCAGGAAGGGCGGAAACCGCGGCGTCTCGATCATCGAGCCGCTGCGGCGCATGGTGGCGATCTGGCCGATCGGTCCGCCCATGACCGTCGCCGATCCGTCCGTCGGGCGGATCAGCCCCAGCAGAATGCGGAACAGCGTCGACTTGCCGGCGCCGTTCGGCCCCAGCACGCCATAGACGCCGCCTCGCGGAATGGTCAGGTCCAGCCCGTCGAGGGCGCGCACGGCCCCATAGTGTTTCGACAGGCCTCGAGTTTCGATCACGGCGCTCATGACCGCGACAGTGACACGGGATTCCCGGCTTGGGCGTTAAACTTCCGCAACGTCGCGTCGCATCCCGCAACCGCGACGGCGGCGCGGCCGTTTGACGCCGCAGACGCCTTGATCGTGCCGAAAAGGCCCGGCGAGATGTCAGCATGGCCCAGATTGCGAGATCCCGAATGACCCTCCGGCACATCCTCCTGACCGGCGCGCTGCTTTTGTCCGCCTGCGGCTCTCCGGATCAGGGCAAGGCCCAGGACGCCACATTCGGTCAGGTCGAGGAGCGGGTCGTGCCGCGCGACGCCGGGGCGGTGAAGGCCAGCTTCGCGCCCGTGGTGCAGGCGACCGCGCCGGCCGTGGTCAACATCGCGGCCCAGGGAGTGCAGACCGTGCGCGACCCCTTCTGGGGGCAGTTCTACAGCCAGCCGACGGGTTCGGTCGGGTCCGGCGTCATCGTGCGGGCCGACGGCATCGTGGTCACCAACAACCACGTCATCGAGGGCATGAGCGACATCCGCGTCTCGCTGGCCGACCGGCGCGAGTTCCCGGCGCGGGTGCTGCTGGCCGATGCGCGTTCCGACATCGCCGTGCTCCAGCTGGAGGGCGTCGAGGATCAACTGCCGGTGCTGCGCATCGACACGTCGGAAACCCAGCAGGTCGGCGACCTGGTGCTGGCCATCGGCAATCCCTTCGGCGTCGGCCAGACGGTGACCAACGGGATCATCTCGGCCCTGAACCGAACCGAGACGGGCATCAGCGATTCCGGCTCCTTCATCCAGACCGACGCGGCCATCAATCCCGGCAACTCGGGCGGCGCGCTCGTCGACATGGACGGCGATCTGATCGGCATCAACACCGCGATCTTCTCGCGCTCGGGCTCCTCGTCCGGCGTCGGCTTCGCCGTGCCGGCCACCATGGTTCAGCAGGTGGTTTCGGCGGCGCTCGGCGGAGAAAGCGCCGTGGTTCGGCCGTGGCTGGGCGTGTCCGGCGAAGCCGTGACCAGCGAACGCGCCCGCGAGCTGGGTCTGGACCGGCCGCGCGGGCTGGTCGTGACCCGCGTCTGGGACGGCGGGCCGGGCGACGACGCCGGCATCCGCGAGGGTGACGTGATCGTGTCGATCGACGGCGCGGCGGTGGACGATCAGGGCGGGCTGAACTTCCGCGTCGGCGCCAATGCGCCGGGCGACGGCGTCCGCGTGGGACTTCTGCGCGGCGGCCGCGAGCAGACCGTCACGGCGCGCGTCGAGCGCCTGCCCGGCGACGCCAGTCTGGAGCGGGCCACGGTGATCCAGTCCGGCGCCTTGACGGGCGCCCAGGTGCTGGCGCTCAATCCCGCCGTGGCCGACCGGTTGGGCGTGGACCCAACGACTCGGGGCGTCATCGTCGGCGCCGTCGCCCGGGGCAGCTACGCCCGCCAGCGCGTCGGGCTTCAGACCGGCGACGTGGTGATCGAAATCAACGGCCGAGCGGTCACCGCCGCCTCGCAGCTGAACGACGTCCAGCGCGGCAGCGAGATCACCATCCTGCGCCGGGGCGAGCGGGTCAGCGGCACGATCCGCTGAGGCGACGGTTCATCTCAGGCCGCTGTCGCGGTCCAGGGCGTGCAGGGCGTCGTCGGTGTCTTCGGCCTTGGCCGCGACCACCGCCCGCGCGTCGGCCAGGGCGCGGTTGTAGAAGACCGCCCCGACCTCTCTGGACAAGCCGTCCAGCAGGGCCTCGGCCTCCAGTCCGCCGATCTCGACGTCCAGCTGCTCAGCCAGCAGGGCGCGCAGGCGGGCCGCCGCGGCGCGGCGTTCCTCCGGCGTCAGGGCGATGGGCGTCTTCATGCGACCTCCGCGAGGGCTTCCTCGGCCTCGAGCCAGGCAGCTTCGGCGGCGTCAAGATCGGCCTGGGTGGTGGCGCGCGCGCGCGTCAGACCTTCCAGCGCCTTCGGGTTCGACACAGCCGCGTTCGCCAGATCGTCGTCGATGCGGGCCAGTTCGGCCGTCAGGGCCGCGACGCGCTCCTCCGCCTTCTTCACCGCATGTCGCAGGGTCGAAGGCGACGGCCCTCCCTTTTTCTTCTCGGCCTTCGGTGAAGGCGACGGGGCAATGGCCTCAGGTTCGTGCTTCACCTGCGTCGGCTTCATCCCGGCCTGCTTGGCGCGGTCCAGCACGAACCTCGCATAATCGTCCATGTCGCCGTCGAAGGGCTTCACCGTGCCGTCGGCCGCCAGCCACAGGCGGTCGGCGACCAGCTCCATCAGGGACCGATCGTGGGTGATCAGGATGACCGCGCCCGTGTACTCGTTCAGCGCGTCCAGCAGCGCACGGCGGCTGTCGATGTCCAGGTGGTTGGTCGGTTCGTCCAGGATCAGGACGTGCGGCGCGTCCATGGCGACGAGGTTCAGCAGCAGGCGCGCCCGTTCGCCGCCCGACAGGGCCGCGACCTTGGTCTCCTGCTTCTCGAACGGCAGGCCGAACTGGGCCAGACGTGACCGGCGGCTGCTTTCCGAGGCGTCCGGCATGGCGCGCCGGATGATTTCCAGCGGGGTGTCGGTCGGATCCATCGCCTCGATCTGGTGCTGGTGGAACCAGCCCACCCGCATCTTGCCGTCGCGGTGGAACTCGCCGGTCTCGATCTTAAGCGCCTTGGCGATCAGTTTGGCGAAGGTCGACTTGCCCGCGCCGTTCACGCCCAGCAGGCCGATCCGGTCGTCCAGGTCCATCCGCAGGTTCAGATTCCGCAGGATCGGCTTGCCGGGCTCATAGCCGACGTTGGCCTTCTCCAGCCGGATCAGCGGTGGGGGCAGGGGGCGAGGCGGCGACGGCAGGATGAAGGGCGCCACGCGCTCTTCCGGCGGCAGCTCGATCCGCTCCATCTTCTCCAGTTTCTTGACCCGCGATTGCGCCTGCGTGGCCTTGGACGCCTTGGCCTTGAAGCGGTCGATGAACTTCTGCAGGTGCGCGCGCTCGGCCTCCTGCTTCGACTTGGTCGCCTCCATCAGCCGCAGCTTCTCGGCGCGCGTCTTTTCGAACGTGTCGTAGTTGCCGGTATAGAGGTCCAGCTTGCGGTTCGAGAGATGCAGGATGTGGGTGCAGACCTCGTTCAGCATCTCCCGGTCGTGGGAGATGATGAGGGCGGTCGCCGGGTACTTCTTCAGCCGCGCCTCAAGCCACAGCGCGCCTTCAAGGTCGAGGTAGTTGGTCGGCTCGTCCAGCAGCAGCATGTCCGGCTCGGCGAACAGGGCCGCCGCCAAGGCCACGCGCATGCGCCACCCGCCGGAGAAGTGGGACATCGGTCGGTGCAGGTCTTCCTGGCTGAAGCCCAGCCCGACCAGGATTTCCGACGCCTTCGCCGGCGCGGCGTCGGCGTCGATCTCGATCAGGCGCGACCAGATCTCGCCCATCTCCTCCGGCTCGGCGGTCTCCAGCCGGCCCAGCAGCTCGTGCCGCTCGACGTCGGCTTCGAGGATGGTTTCCAGCACGCTGACGGGCGTGGCGGGATGCTCCTGATCCACCGAGCCGATGCGCGCGGTCTTGGGCAGGCTGACCTCGTCGCCGCCGGCGACCAGCTCGCCCAGGATCACCTTGAACAGGGTCGATTTGCCGATGCCGTTGCGGCCGACCAGCCCGACCTTGGCGCCCGGCGGCAGGCTGACGGAGGCGTCCTCCAGAAACTGGCGGCCCCAGGCGTTCAGGGTGAGGTTCTTGATCTGCAGCATGGTCGAAAACTCGAGGCGCCTCTCACGCCTTCGGGCGAGAGATGGAGGCAAAAATGAGAAGCGTTGGAAACGGGGAGGAGCGCCGCTATAAGCCCCCACCTTCAAAGATTCACCCCTTCAATCCCCCAACAAGAAGTCGCTCCCATGACCGAACGCACCTTCTCGATCATCAAGCCCGACGCCACGCGTCGCAACCTGACCGGCAAGGTCAACGCCGTGATCGAGGACGCCGGCCTGCGCATCGTCGCCCAGCGCCGCATCCGCATGACGGAAGACCAGGCCAAGAAGTTCTACGAAGTTCACGCCGCCCGCCCGTTCTACGGTGAGCTGGTCGAGTTCATGACCTCGGCTCCGGTCGTCGTTCAGGTTCTCGAAGGTGAAAACGCCGTGGCCCGCTATCGCGAAGTCATGGGCGCCACCAACCCGGCCGACGCCGCTGAGGGCACCATCCGCAAGCTCTACGCCGAAAGCGTCGGCGAAAACTCGGTTCACGGCTCGGACTCGGTCGAGAACGCCAAGATCGAAATCGCGCAGTTCTTCACCGACGACCAGATCGTCGGCTGATCGACCGCCGATCCACGGAATGAGGCCCCGGCGACCCCGGGGCCTTTTTCATGCCCGCCGCAGGTCGCGGCAGAAGCGGGCGAGGACGACGGGATAGAGCTTCAGCTCCTCGACCTTGACCCGAGCGGCCAGCGCTTCGGGCGTGTCCCCGGTCAGGACCGGGACGCGGGCCTGACCCAGCACCGGCCCTTCGTCGACGCCCGCGGTGACCAGATGGACCGTACAGCCGGCCTCGGCGTCCCCGGCCTCCAGGGCGCGGGCGTGGGTGTTCAGACCAGGATGCTTCGGCAGCAGGCTGGGGTGGACGTTCAGCATCCGGCCTTCCCACTCCGCCACCAGCCACGGCGTCAGGATGCGCATGTAACCCGCCAGGGCCACCACCTCGATCCTGCGGTCCAGAAGTACGGCGTGCAGGGCGCGTTCGTGCGCCTCCCGGTCTCTGCCGAACGGCCGATGATCGACTGCGACCGCTTCGACGCCCAGATCGCGGGCGCGGGCCAGCGAAGGCGCGCCCGGCACGTTGCAGACGACCACGGCCACCTCAAACGCCGCGTCGGCGGCCCGCGAGGCGTCGATCAGGGCGGACATGTTGTCGCCCGTGCCCGACGTCAGGACGGCGACGCGGACGGGCGGCAGGCTCACTGGGCCGGTGCGGCGGCCGGAGCGGGCGCGCGGAAGTCCCCGGCCGGTCCGGGGAAGACCACGGGGCTCTCATAGCCGTCGGCGGAGATCGCCGAGACGCCGAAGAAATAGTCGTCGATCACGATGCCGCGCAGAACAGCCTCGGTGGCGTCGGAGCCGAAGGCGCGGCTGTGGGTCCACTGCGGAGCGGTCGTCGAGCGCCACCAGACGCGATAGCCCGCCGCGCCCGGCACGGCCTGCCAGCGCACCGTCGTGTCGGGGCGCACGGCTCCGGCGATGGTCACGCCGGTCGGCGGGGCAGGGGCCTTGGCCAGAGCCGCCAGCGCCACGACGTTCAGCCGGGCGACCTGACCCAGATAGTCGAAGTCCACGCCCTCGATCACGTCGCCGTAATGGATGCCGTTCTCGACCCGCAGATCCTGATGCTGGCGGTCGTAATGTTCGGCGCCTTCGGAGATGCGCACGGCCGGGAATCCGGCGCGCAGCATCTCGACCTGGTCGCCGCCGCGCCCATAGCGGTCGGTGCGATAGATCATCTCTACGTCGAAGTTCGCCACATAGCGGTCGGCGATGCCGTCCACGAACCGCGACAGGTTGCGCGAAGAGCTGTCGACCTCGCCGCCGTTGTACCGCCGCTGGGCTTCCTGCTGCTCGGTCTCGACCGTCTTGGTGCCCTCCGAGAAAACCCGCACGCGCGTCGTGTCGCGCACGCCGTTGGAGCCTTCGGAGTTGCCGACGATGTCGTTGTTCAGGTTGGCCTCGACGAACCAACCCTCAGCCTTGGCGTAGTCCGCCAGGATCTTCCCGCCTAGCAGCCCCTGCTCCTCGCCTGACAGGACGGCGTAGACGATGGTGGCGTCGAACTTGTGCTTCGACAGCACCCTCGCCGCCTCGAACACCGTCGCCACGCCCGAAGCGTCGTCGTTGGCGCCCGGCGCGTCGGAGGTGAAGTCCATCACGTCGCTGACGCGGGAGTCGAGGTGGCCAGAGATGATGATGACCCGGTTCGGATCACCCGTGCCCCGCTGGATGGCCACCACGTTGACCACCTCGGTCGGCGTGGTGATCCGCTGATTGGTGACGGTGTCCGAAGGCGTCACGATCTCCAGGCAGCCGCCGCAGTCGGCCGAAATCGCCTCGAACCGCCGGGCCGACCAGCGGCGGGCGGCTCCGATGCCCCGCGTCTCGGACTGGGTCTCCGACATGGTGTGCCGGGTGCCGAAGCCGACCATGATCTCGATGTCCTCGCGCATGCGCTCAGGCCGGACCTGGGTCGCCAGCTCATGCAGGAAGGGATGCTCGGTCGCAGCCGACGTCTGCGCGGCGGCCGCGCCCCCGCCCAGCAGCATCAGGGTCAGTCCCAAGGCGAGTGCGCGCATGCGGTATTCCTCTCGGATCAGGCGGCGTCCAGTCGTCCGCAGACGAAAGCGGTTTCCCCGGCTTCCAGCAAGCCGGCCAGCACGTCCTCGACGTGTTCCGGCCCCACGATCAGGATGAAGCCGACGCCGCAGTTGAAGGTGCGGCGCATCTCGTGCGCCTCGATCCCGCCCGCCTCGGCCAGCCAGCGGAACACCGGCGGCATGGGCCAGGACGTCCAGTCGAACACCGGCTTCAGATGATCGGCGATGCCCCGCTGCGGGTTCTCGATAAGTCCGCCGCCCGTGATGTGCGCCGCGCCCTTGACCCAGCCGGCCTTCATCAGCGGCAGCACGGACTTCACATAGACGCGTGTCGGCTCCATCAGGGCCTGCGCCAGCGTCCGGTCCCGATCGAACGGCGCGTCGTCGCCCCAGCTCAGGCCCGCCGCCTCGATGACGCGGCGGATGAGGGAATAGCCGTTGGAGTGCGGCCCCGACGACGCGATGCCGACGATCAGGTCGCCGGTGTTCTGCAGGTCGAACCGGGGCAGGGCGGTTCCCCGCTCCAGCGCGCCGAGCGAGAAGCCCGCCAGATCATAGTCGCCGCCGGAATACATGCCCGGCATTTCGGCCGTTTCGCCGCCGACCAGGGCGCAACCCGCCTGGCGGCAGCCCTCGGCGATGCCCGCGACCACACGCCGCGCGGCGTCCACGTCCAGCTTGCCGGTCGCGTAATAGTCGAGGAACAGCAACGGCTCGGCGCCCTGCGCCAGCAAGTCGTTCACGCACATGGCGACCAGGTCGATCCCCACGCCGTCGTGGCGTCCGGTCTCGATCGCGATCTTCAGCTTGGTGCCGACGCCGTCCGTCGTGGTGACGATCAGCGGGTCGGTGAACCCCGCCGCCTTCAGGTCGAACAGGGCCCCGAACCCGCCCAGGGACGGCTCCGAGCCGGGCCGCGCGGTGGATTTCGCCAGCGGCTTGATCGCGTCCACAAGCCGCTCGCCCGCGTCGATGTCGACCCCGGCATCGGCGTAGGTCAGGCCGTTGCGCACGGAATTCGGGGTGTCGCTCATGGGTCACGGGCCTGAATCGGTTGGCGGACTTGCGCGGCGGCTCTTGCCACACGGGGCGCGCCGGGGGCTATAGCATCCGAATGACGCCGATCACCACCACCGAGGCCCTGCGCGACTTCTGCGCCAAGCTGTCGGACCAGCCCTTCATCACCGTCGACACCGAGTTCATGCGGGAGACGACCTATTGGCCGAAGCTGTGCCTGATCCAGGCCGCCTCGCCGACGGACGCCGCCATCATCGATCCGCTGGCCGAGGGCATCGACCTTGAGCCGTTTCTCGAGCTGCTGCGCGACGAGAAAATTCTCAAGGTCTTCCACGCCGCCCGCCAGGACGTGGAAATCTTCGTGCGGCTCGGCGCCATGCCGCGCCCGATGTTCGACACCCAGGTCGCCGCCATGGCCGCCGGCTTCGGCGACCAGGTCTCCTATGAGGCGCTGGTCCGCCAGATGATCCGCAAGGAGGTCGACAAGGGCAGCCGCTTCACCGACTGGGCGCGCCGTCCGCTGTCTGACGCCCAGCTGACCTATGCCCTGGGCGACGTAACCCACCTGGCGGCCCTGTATCCCAAGCTGCGCGATCGGCTGCAGCGCGACGGGCGTCTGGACTGGGTCATGTCCGAGATGGAGGATCTTACCGATCCCAAACTCTACGACACGACGCCCGAGCTGGCCTGGAAGCGGCTGAAGCCCAAGAAGTGGTCGGCCAAATATCTCGCCGCCTTCGTCGCCGCCGCGACCTGGCGCGAGCGTGCGGCGCAGGAGCGCGACCAGCCCCGCGGCCGCATCCTGAAGGACGAGGCCATCGACGAGATCGCCACCCAGGCTCCGACCGACGCCGAGGCCTTCAACCGCCTGCGCTCCGTGCCGAAGGGCTTCGGCGGATCGCGGCTGGGGCAGGAGCTGATCGAGGATCTGAAGCGCGTGCTGGCGGACCCGGAAGCGCATGCGCCCGAGGTGCAACGTCCCGGGCGCAGCGACCCGGCGCCGCCGTCTGTGGTCGAACTGTTGAAGGTGCTGCTGAAGGCCAAGAGCGACAACGCCGGCGTGGCCTCCAAGCTGATCGCCACCGTCGCGGACCTCGAGAAGATCGCGATCGACGACGAGGCCGACGTCGAAGCCCTGCACGGCTGGCGCCGCCAGCTGTTCGGCGACGACGCCCTGAAGCTGAAGCGCGGCGAGATCGCGCTGGTGCTGAACGGTCCGCGCGTCGAGGTGGTCGAGATCGAGGGCTAGGCCGGCGCCTTCGCCGGCTCCCACAGCTCGATCGGGTTGCCTTCCGGATCGTGGATGCGGGCGAACCGGCCGACTTCCGGCATCGTGTCCCACTCGGCCTTCTGGATGACCTCGATCCCGGCCGCCGTCAGCGACGCGATCAGTCCGTCCAGGTCGTCGACCCGCAGGTTCAGCATCCAGGTCTTGTCCGCTGCGAAATAGTCCGTGTCGTGCCGGAACGGCTGGAACACCGTCGGCCCGGCCTGCTGCGGCCACACGAACACGCCTTCCGGCGCGCCCACGCCCAGGTGCGTCAGATACCACTCCGCAAGGGCCTTCGAATCCTTCGACCGGAAGAAGAAGCCTCCGATTCCCGTGACCGCCATCAGCCGCCTCCCTCGATGACCAGTTCCGCGCCCACGGCCTCGGCCAGGGCGCGGGCGCGCCGCCGCGTCTGCTCGCCCAGCAGCATGTCGGCATAGGTCGCGTTGGCCGACAAGCGCAGCTTGCCGCCTTCCAGCGCCACGGTCGCATTGGCCAGCAGCTGCGGCGACCGTCCGGACAGATCGCAGGCCAGCCGGATGGCCAACCCCAGCGCCCGGGCCCGCTCGCGGCGCTCGTCGCTCAGCAGTCGCGTGATCGTTTCCGGCTCCGGCGTCGCTGCGCCTCCGCCGTAGCGGGCGCAGATGGCGGTGGCCAGAAAGGCACGCTCGACGTGCGTCTGTCCCGGGATCGACGCCCTCAGCACCTGATCGAAGGCCAGTTCCACCCGATGGTCGGGATGCAGCCGCGCCCCGAGATCGCACAGATTGCAGGCCGCGCGGGTCAGAACCGCGTCGCGCTCGGCCCCGAAGGCGGGCGGCAGGTCGCGGGTCAGCGCGGTGATCCATCCCGCGACCGCACCCGGCAGCCCCGGCGACACGCCCTGTCGCGCGCCCAGCGCCTCCGTCCCTGCCAGCAGCGGATCCGCCGCCAGCGTCTTTTCCCCCAAGGCCTCGAACAGCAGCCCCTCGCGCACGCCCCAGGCCGAGAAGCTGATCTCCTCGAAGCCCAGCTGTTCGATCAGCCCCTCCAGCACCAGGGCCGCATAGGGCAGGGTCTCGGCGCGGCGACGGCTGATGCCGGGCGACTTCTCCAGCGACGCCCGCGACTGGCGCGCGGCGAACCGCGCCACCTCGCGCGCGTCCGCCGCGCTCATGGCGTACTGGTGCACGACCTTCAGCGGATAGTCCGAGATCGCCATGTGCAGCTGGGCCAGGCTGCGCCACGCCCCGCCCACGGCGTGCAGGCGCGCGTCGCCGTGCGCGCTCCTGGCCGGTTTCAGGCGTTTGGTCACCAGGGCGCGCACGCGCTCCGGGTCGAACGGTTTGCCGTCCGACAGGGCGAAAGGTCCCAGGGCCAGGGTCACGCCGCCCATCACCCTGCCGTCGCCGATGCGGGTCAGCTCCAGACTGGTTCCGCCCATGTCGGCCGCGGTGCCCGAGGCGTCGGGCGAACCCGCCAGAACCCCCAGAGCCGACGCCCGCGCCTCTTCCTCGCCCGTCAGCACGCGGATGCGCAGACCGGTCTCCGCCGCCACGCGCTCGCAGAACTCCGGACCATCCTGCGCCTCGCGCACGGCGGCCGTGGCGGCCACGAAGGTCAGGTCTGGCCGCACCCCTTCCAGCACCGCCGCGAACCGCCTCAGCGCGGCCATGGCGTCGACGACGCCGGCCTCCGACAGACGACCGGTGCGCGGCAGGTCGCGGCCGAGCCCGGCCAGCACCTTCTCGTTGAACACGGTCCAGACCGCCCGCCCTTCCAGCCGGTACAGCACCATGCGGACGGAGTTGGAGCCGACGTCGATCACCGCCGCCTGGGCGGGCGAGGTTTCAGCGAGGACGGTCATAGCGAAGCTGCTGCGGCAGGGTCTTCACCTTGCGGCCCCGGCCCGACAGGCTGGGGTTGGTCATGAAATACTTGTGCGCCGAGAAGGGGCGCGCCGGATCGATGGCGTCCAGCCGCCGATAGACGCCGTCTGCGCCCAGGATCCAGCTCTGGGCGTCGTCCTTCAGATTGGCGACCATGATCTGGTCCAGGACCTGGTCGTGCACGGTCGCATTGCGCACCGGGGTCATCAGCTCGACCCGCCGGTCCAGATTGCGCGGCATCCAGTCGGCGGAGGAGATGAACAGCTTCGCCTTGTCGTTCGGCAGATCGCGTCCGTTGGCGAAGGCGACGATGCGGCTGTGCTCCAGGAAGCGCCCGACGATCGACTTGACCCGCACGTTCTCGCTCAGTCCCGGAACGCCGGGCCGCAGGCAGCAGATGCCCCGGATGACCAGCTCGATGCGGACGCCCGCCTGGCTGGCACGGTACAGGGCGTCGATCACCTGCGGGTCGACCAGGCTGTTCATCTTGGCCCACAGGGCCGCCGGCTTGCCCTTCGCCGCCGCCGCCATCTCCGCCTCGATCAGGCGGATCAGCTCGGCCTTCATGTTCAGCGGCGAGACGACCAGCGCCTCCAGCTCGTCGGGCGCCGCATAGCCGGTGATGTAGTTGAAGACCCGCGTCGCGTCGCGCGCCAGCACGGAGTCGCAGGTGAACAGGCTCAGGTCCGTGTAGATGCGCGCCGTCACCGGGTGATAGTTGCCGGTGCCGAAGTGGCAATAGGTCCGCAGACCCTCGCCCTCCTTGCGCACGACGACGCTCAGCTTGGCGTGGGTCTTGTACTCGACGAAGCCGAAGACGACGTGGACGCCGGCCCGCTCCATGGCCCGGGCCCAGCGCAGATTGGCCTCCTCGTCGAACCGCGCCTTCAGCTCGACCAGGGCGGTGACGTTCTTGCCGTTCTCGGCCGCCTCGATCAGGGCCGCCACGATCGGGCTGTCCTTCGACGTTCGGTACAGGGTCTGCTTGATCGCCAGGACGTTGGGATCGCGGGCCGCCTGGCGCAGGAACTGCACCACCACGTCGAAGCTCTCGAACGGGTGGTGGATCAGCATGTCCTTCTCGCGGATCGCCGCGAAGATGTCGCCGCCGTGGTCGCGAACCCGTTCGGGATAGCGGGGCTCATAGCCCTTGAACTTGAGGTCCGGATGGCCGCTCGGGATCAGGTCCGACAGCTGCGCCAGACCCAGCATCCCGTCCACCAGCACCACGTCCTGCGGGGCCGCGTTCAGCTCGCCGATGATGAAGGCGCGCAAGTCCTCCGGCATCGAGGCTTCGATCTTGATCCGGACCACCGAGCCCAGGCGGCGCTGCTTCAGCGCCTCCTCGAACTCCATGACCAGATCCTCGGCCTCTTCTTCAATCTCGATGTCGCTGTCGCGGATCAGCCGGAACACCCCGCGCTCCAGCACTTCGCAGCCGGGAAACAGGTGGTCGATGAACAGCGTCAGCAGGCTTTCCAGCGTGACGTAGCGCTTCTTGCCCGGCGTGGATCGGCCGTCGGTCGCCAGGGGCCAGAACCGCTTCACCTGGGTGGGCACGGGCACGAGGGCATAGAGCTGTCGATTGTCCGCCTTGCGCCGCAGCTTCAGCGCCAGCGAGAAGCCCAGGTTCGGCAGGAACGGAAAGGGGTGCGCCGGGTCGATCGCCATCGGCGTCAGGATGGCGAACAGCTGGTTCAGGAACTCCGGTTCCAGCCGCTCCCGCTCGGTCTTCGTCGTGCGGGCGGCGTCGACCACTTCGATGCCCGCGGTCGCCAGTTCCTTGCGCAGCTTGCGCCAGCGGCGCTGCTGCTCAGCCATAAGCAGTCCGGCGGCGGCGTTGACCTTTTCCAGCGCCTCGGCCGGCGTCAGCCCGTCGGGGGACACGATCCGCACCCGCTCGCGCACCTGACCCTTCAGGCCGGCGACGCGCGTCATGTAGAATTCGTCCAGATTGTTCGCCGAGATCGACAGGAACCGGAGCCGCTCCAGCAGCGGATGATCGGGGTTCGCCGCTTCTTCCAGCACCCGGGCGTTGAAGGCCAGCCACGACAGTTCGCGGTTGAAGAACCGCTGCGGCGACGCCATCAGCCCCTTGTCCAGCTTCAGCTGCGGCGCACGCGACGTCGGGACGTCGTCGCCGCGGGTGGGGTCGCTGATGACGGCGGAGTCGCTCATGTCTTGGTCATGGCCCGACCGCGCCGACGTCGCAACCGCGAAGGTGTGACGCGCGCACCCTGGGCTCCGACACCGCCGTGGAGGTCGGGGCCGGCTCGAAGCGGCTTGCGACCGTTTCTGACGTCCGCCGCAGTCAGACTGCGATGATCGGCGGTTCAACTCAGAGAAAGTGCAGGGGAAAGTCCACCATTGTGCACTCAAAAGTGCACTATTGTGCACTGTCGGGAATCATAAAGTACAGGAAATACAGACACTAAGTCCAGAAATGTGCACTATGTGCACTCCATTTTTTTACGTCTCATCTTCCGGTCCCGGCGCCCCGAAGAGGCGACGCGCCGAGGCTCGGCTGACCGAACCCGGCTCGGCGTCCAGGCGAGACACGGCGGCTTCTACGGCCTCCGCGGATCGCCCTATCCGGCGCAGCAGCCAGGGGATCAGGTCAGGCGGCGGCGCGATGGCCCGACGGGCGAACTCCGCCTCCAGCATCTCGCCCAGCACGGCGTCGTCGGGGGTCTCGATCGATACGGTGGGGATGGCGTCCAGCCGCGAGCGGAGGTCGGGCAGCCGGGTCTCCCATGTCGAGGGCGCGCTGCGCGCCACCAGCAGCAGGGCGCCGCCGCCGGACAGGGCCAGATTGATCAGGTGGAACAGGGTCTCGTCGTCCGCGTCCGGCGCCCTGTCCAGAAGGATCGGACGCCCCTCCACCTCCATCGGGTCCAGCAGCGACGCCTCGCCGCCGTGCACCGGCACGGCGCCGACCCGCTCGGCCCACTCCGCTGCCAGCCGGCTCTTGCCGCTGCCGCGCGGCCCCACCAGCGCCAGGACAGGCGTCAGGGCGTCTGGCCAGGCGGCCAGGCGCGCCACGGCCGCCGCATTGCATCCCGAGACGACGAACGGCCGCTCCCGCCCCGCGCTCTCACGCGTCAGGTCCAGCCTCAACTGGCCACGTCCCGGTTCTTCGCCCGTCATGTCCGCCCCATAGCAGAAGCGCGGCCGTGGGGCAGGGCGCCGGTGGGTCGTTCCGTGGACGGATCACGCGGCCTTGGGGACGGCCAGCCTTGACTTTGCGGGGCGATGATGCGCCCTACGCGCTCCCCGAATTGCGCCGTCCCCGGCCCTGTTTTGCAAACGACGAGCCTCATGCACGCCTATCGCTCCCACACCTGCGGCGCCCTCCGGTCGACGGACGCGGGGGCCAATGTTCGCCTGTCAGGCTGGGTGCACAGGAAGCGTGATCACGGCGGGCTGCTGTTCATCGACCTGCGCGATCACTACGGCCTGACGCAGCTGGTGCTGCACCCCGAGACGCCGGGCTTCGAGATCGTCGAGCGGGTGCGGGCCGAGAGCGTGATCCGCGTCGATGGCGAGGTCGTCCTGCGCGAGGCCGGCACCGTCAACGCCAACCTGCCGACCGGCGAGATCGAGGTGCGGGTCAAGGCCGTCGAGGTGCTGTCGGAAGCCGCCGAACTGCCGCTGCCGGTCTTCGGCGAGCCGGAGTATCCGGAGGAGATCCGGCTGAAGCACCGCTATCTCGACCTGCGTCGCGAGACGCTGCACAAGAACATCGTCCTGCGGTCCAAGGTCATCAGCTCGATCCGTCGCCGCATGGTCGATCAGGGCTTCCTGGAGTACCAGACCCCGATCCTGACGGCCTCCTCGCCTGAAGGAGCCCGCGACTTCCTGGTGCCCAGCCGCCTGCATCCGGGCAAGTTCTATGCGCTGCCCCAAGCGCCCCAGCAGTTCAAGCAGCTGCTGATGGTCTCGGGCTTCGATCGCTACTTCCAGATCGCGCCCTGCTTCCGCGACGAGGACCTGCGCGCCGACCGGTCGCTGGAGTTCTACCAGCTCGACGTCGAGATGAGCTTCGTCACGCAAGAAGATGTTTTCGCCGCGATCGAGCCCGTGATGCACGGGGTGTTCGAGGAGTTCGCCGACGGCAAGGCGGTCGATCCCTATCCCTTCGTCCGCATCCCCTACCGCGAGGCCATCGCCAAATACGGCACCGACAAGCCGGACCTGCGCAACCCGATCGAGATGCAGGACGTGTCCGAGCATTTCCGCGACGGAGGGTTCGGCCTGTTCAACAAGATCCTGGCCGCCGACGCCAAGAACGCCGTCTGGGCCATTCCCGGGCCGAAGGGGGGAAGCCGCGCCTTCTGCGACCGGATGAACAGCTGGGCCCAGGGCGAGGGCCAGCCGGGTCTGGGCTACATCTTCTGGTCCGACGACCAGGGGGGCTGGGGCGGACCGATCGCCAAGAACCTGGGCGCGGAGGCGACCGACGCCCTGATGAAGGCCGTGGGCCTGGGCCAGGGCGACGCCTGCTTCTTCGCCGCAGGCGACCCGGCCGTGTTCCATAAGTTCGCGGGCAATGCGCGGACCAAGCTGGGCCAGGACCTGGGCCTCATCGCCGACGACGCCTTCCGCTTCTGCTGGATCGTCGACTTCCCGATGTTCGAGTGGTCTGAGGAGGAGAGGAAGGTCGACTTCAGCCACAACCCCTTCTCCATGCCTCAGGGCGAGCTGGAGGCGCTGAACACCAAGGACCCGCTGGACGTGCTGGCGTACCAGTACGACATCGTCTGCAACGGCTATGAGCTGTGCTCGGGCGCGATCCGGAACCACAAGGCCGAGATCATGCTGAAGGCCTTCGAGATCGCGGGCTACGACGCGTCGGTGGTCGAGGACCAGTTCGGCGGCATGCTGAACGCCTTCCGCTATGGCGCGCCGCCGCACGGGGGCCTGGCGCCCGGCATCGACCGCATCGTCATGCTGCTGGCCGGCCAGACGGCGATCCGCGAGGTCATCGCCTTCCCGCTGAATCAGCAGGGCGAGGATCTGCTGATGAACGCGCCGACGGAGGCGCAGGAGCGTCAGCTGAAGGACGTGCACATCCGCACAGCCCTGCCCCTCAAGTAGGGGGCGAGATCAGCGGTCCGCGACGACGATGTTGCGGGTCGTCTGGGGCGGCGCGGGCGGACGCGGCGGGGCCGGCGGGCGGATCACCACCATGCGGCCGCGGCAGGCGCTGACGCGCAGGCCGCTCGGCAGCCGCGTCGAGGCGTCGCCGCAGGCTTCGGACACCTGGGCCTGCGTCAGCCCGCGCGCGCCGGACAGGTCCGTGCCGCGGATGTCGGTGCGGTCCAGCGTGGCGCCGCGGAAGTCGGCGTCGCCGAACCGGCCGCCGGTCAGGCGGGCGCCGTCCAGCGAGGCGTTGCGGAACACCGCGCCCTGGAAGTTGCCGTTCGACAGGTTCGACGCATCGACCGACGCGCCGCTGAAGTTGACGTTGCGCGCGTCGACGTTGGCCAGGGTGACGCCGAACAGTTCCGCATTCGACAGCACCGCCGACCGCAGGTTGGCACGGTTCATGTTGGCGCCGTTCAGCTCAGCGCCGGTCAGGTTCGCGCGGCCCAGGTTGGCCGAGATGAATACCGAGCCCATGGCTTCGGCGCCGGTCATCTGGGCTGAGCTGAAGTTCGCCGAGCTGAAGTTGGCCCCGACCAGCGTCGCGCCGGTCAGATTGGCGCGGGAGAAGTCCGCGCCGGAGAAGTTGGACCCGACCAGCTCGGCTCCGCGAAGATTCGCGCCGACCAGGGTCGATCCGGTGAATGTGGCAGAGATGAAGGTCGCGCCCGACAGGTCGCGGCCTGACAGTTCGCAGCGCACGCACGAGCCGCCCAGCGACACGGTGCGGGCCACGTCCGGATCCTGGCCGTAATAGGGGTTCTGCTGCAGATACGGCGTTTCCTGCCGCGGCTGCGGGATGACCTGGACCTGTGGAACGCCGACGGGTTCTCCGGTCGCCTCTCCGGCCAGCGCCGGAGACCCGGCGAGGGCCAGCATGGCCGAGGCGGCGATCAGAAACGGACGGGAGCGGGCGAACTGGGTCACGGGGCCTAGATGATCCGATCCACGCGAAAACCCTACTTAAATCGCAGTAAGGTCGGCCGCATTCAGCAGGCGGGAATGTGAAGACCGCGCGGCAGGCGGGTCGAAGCATCGCCGCACGCCTGGGACAGCCGTCCTTGGGTCAGGCCTCGCGCCGTCCCCATCTCCGCGCCGGAAAAGTCCACGCCGGACAAGTTTGCTCCGGAAAAATTCGCGCCTTCCAGATGCGCGCCCACGAAACTGGCGTTGGTCAGGTTCGCGCCGCTGAAGCTGGCGCCGCCGAACACGCCGCCATAGGCGTCGACGTCGCGCAGGTCGGCGCCGGAGAAGTTGGTCCGGTTCATGACCGCGACGGCCAGCGACGCCTGACGCAGCCGAGAACGCGACAGGTTCAGACCGGACGCCTCCAGCCCCGTGAAGTCGCCCTGGAACAGGTTGCAGCCCGCACAGGACCGCCCCTGCTGCACGCGCGCGATCTGTCCTGCGTTCTGGGCCGCAGCGGGCGCGGCGGCGCAGAGGGCGGCGAGGAACAGGGCGACGACGGTCAGGCGAGGCATGGGACGCTCCGGAAACGAGGTCCGCCGCCCTGCAAGATTCGCGCCTCAGGCCGAGGGGCGGTTCGCGGCGCCGGGCGCCGCGCCGCAGGTGTCGCACACCAGGCCACCGCCCTTGCGCTGGATGGCCATGCCGCCGCAGGCCGGGCAGGGAGCCTCGGCCGCTTCCGTCGCGGCCCCGGTGGCCTGACGCTCCTCGCGCACCTTGCCGAACGGCAGCACCACCAGATTGTCCGGCGTGGCGCCGCGGGCGAACCCTTTGGAGATCAGGCTTGCGGCCGGCACCGCTTCCGGCTCGTCGGGGGCCAAAAGGCCGTCACGATCTCCGCCTTCCGTCCCATCGGCCAGATCGTCGCGGCCCAGATAGGACACGCCCAGCTCGCGGAAGATGTAGTCCAGGATCGAGGTCGCCGACCGGATGGAGTCGTTGCCGGTGACCCGGCCCGAGGGCTCGAACCGCGTGTGGGTGAAGGCGTCGACGAACTCGTCCAGCGGCACGCCGTACTGAAGCCCGATGGAAACTGAAATGGCGAAGTTGTTCATCAGGCTGCGGAAAGCGGCGCCTTCCTTGTGCATGTCGATGAAGATCTCGCCCAGTTCGCCGTCCTCATACTCGCCGGTGTGGACGTACACCTTGTGGCCGCCGACGGCCGCCTTCTGGATATAGCCTTTGCGGCGGTCGGGCAGCTTGCGGCGCGCGCGATCCTTCTCGATCACGCGCTCGATGACGCGGGTCTCGACCTGGGGCGGCTGCGGCTCCTGACGCCTCGGCGCCGCCTCCTCGGGCGCGCGCAGGTCGAGGGCGAAGGTCGCGGGCGGGGGCGACCGACGCAGACGAAGTCCCGCGCGGCCTGCAGTCGCCGCGTCGTTCAGCAGCCGGGCTGCGTCTGCCGTCGTCGCCCGCCAAGGCAGAGCGACGGGGCGCAGATCGGGGGCGTCCGAGAGCTCCGCCACGACGCGTTCCAGGCGCTTCACGATCTCGCCGTCTTCGACCAGCCACGGCCTCAACGCTTCGGGGGCGTCGCCCCAGTCGGCCAGCGTGGCCGCCCCCAAGGCATGGCGCTGCGCCGCCTCGACGGCTTCCGACGCGAACCCAAGCCGACCCAGCAGATCACCGGCGTCCGGGTCCAAGCCCAGCACGTCGCGAACGAAGCCGGCGTCAAGGAAGGGTTCTGCGAAAGCCGCGTCCAGGGTCTCGACCTCGGTCAGAGCCGCCTCGATCGATTTGAGTTCCGCGTCGGTGAAGCCCGCGCGCCGCAGGGCCGCATGATCGATGCCCGGCGCTTCGACCAGCGTCCGTCGGCCGAACAGTCGCCGCTCGGCCATCTCGATAAGGGCCGGATCGACCCTTTGAAGGGCTGCGGCCAGATCGGGTTGGAGGCGCCGCTCGACATGACCGGCGGCCGTCTCGAAATGCTCGACGACCGACCAGCCGCCGTGTCCCAGCCGCAGAGCCGCTTCCGTGTCCGCCGCAAACAGATCGAGTTGCAGGCCCGTTGTGCCGGCGGCGTCCTTCAAGGCGCCCAGGAGGGCCCGCAAATCGTTCTCGGCCGTGTGGACCTCGGCGGCGTTCAGTCCTCGCGCGGCCAGCCCGCACAGTTGGAGCCGAAGTCTGCCGTCGTCGGTGAGTCCTGCGGCGGCTTCCATCAGGGCGTGGAGCGCGTCGCACTCCGCGTCCGCCGTCGGATGGAGCGAGCGCGAGACGGCCAGGTCGAGGGCGAGGACATGCGCCGGCGCAGATCTTCCCGGTAGGTCCTCGAAGAGGGCGATGAGGTCGCCGTTGAGCAGGCCGCTCAGCAAGAGCGCGTCGCAATCCGCCGCGTCCGAGCGATCCATGCGGACTCGAACCGGAGGGGCGGCCTCGGGAGCGGTCCACGCCCGCACGGCGAACGCCTCGCCGTCCACGGCGCGGGCGATCTCCGCGTCGGAGGCGCCGGCCTTGCGCGCAGCCCACGCGGCGCGCGCCAGCGCGGGGTTGCGCAGGGGATCGCCGCAGTCGGCGGCCGGGCCCTCGCACCGCAGCACCGCCTCGGTGACGGAGCACAGCGCCTGCGACAGGGCCTCGACGGCCGCGTCCCGAATCCTGTCGGCGGTCGTGGCCTCGACCCGGGCATGGGCCTGCCGAAGGCCGTCTTCGGTGCGGGCGTCGATGAGAATGCCCATCGCGTCCGTCTCGCCGAACGCGATCAGCCCGTTTCGCGCCGCCAGCGCCAGATCGGCCGCGGCGGCCGCGTCGAGGCCCAGCGTTCGCAGCTTCAGCTCGATGCCCCCGACCAGATCGCCCTCCGGCGCCTCGGCCCAGTCCAGCCACGCGTCCAGCCGCGCCGTCGTCCAGTCCATCGGGGCGAGGACGACCTCGACGTCGGTTCCACGCTCGACCTCGCGCTCGACCAGCGGCGCGGGGGCGACGGCGGGCTCCGGGAATCGTCGGCGTCGGGGCATCGGCGTCCTTCGACGGTGATGAGTGTGTCCGCAGGATAGCGCGCGGGCCGACGTGCGCAATAAATCTGGGCCGTAAGGACCGCTTCACCCACAAGATATGGAGGGGAATGCCGCCAACGCGGCGCTGGACCTTGGGCGGTCGGGTTTCTATGATCCAGCCATCTGTCGCGGCCCGCCGCGGCCCATGGCGAACGGACGGACGACGCGTGCTGGCAAAGTTGTTTTCTTGGTGGAACGGCGCGACGGTCGGCACCTTGGTGACCGTCAAGGGCCGGGGTGAACTGGTTGGGACCGACGAGTTCGGCAACCGCTATTTCCAGTCTCGCGACACCATCAGCTATGACGGCCGCCGTCGCCGCTGGGTGCTGTACAACGGCTATGCCGAGGCGTCGAAGGTGCCGCCGGACTGGCACGGCTGGCTGCGCTACACCTATGACGAGCCGCCCAGCCAGACGCCGCTGCCGCGCAAGGGCTGGGAGAAGCCGCATCTGCCGAACCTGACCGGCACGCCGATGGCGTGGCGGCCGCCGGGATCGCTGGCCGGGCAGGGCGTGCGCCCCGCCGCCGACGGCGACTACGAAGCCTGGACGCCCGAGTGAGACGCCCCCTGCGCCTGGCCCTGATCGCCGGCGTCGCGGCCCTGGCCGTGGGCGGGGTCGGCGTGACCGCCGCGCTGATGGACCTGCCCCAGGACGCCGTGCCGGCTCAGGATCCGCCGCAGGATCCGCCTTCCGAGCCCGCGCCCGCGGGCGATCCTGCGCCCGAGCAGCCCGTTCCAGTGACGCCGCCGGGCGGGGCCGACGCCATCGCCTCGGCCGTCGCGGCCGTCCAGCAGGCCGTGACGCCGGACGACGAGGCTGAGACGGCGGAGGAAGAAGCCGAGGAGGAAGAGGTCGTCGTCGCAGCGCCTCCCGAACCTGAGGGACCTCCCGGCCTGCGGCAGCGTCGCCGCTATGCCATCGTGCAGGCGATGGACAAGGTGACGGCCGAGACCATGCGTTTCGAGGTCGAGGTGAACGGCCGGCCGGTCGCCTTCAACAAGACCCTGATCTTCCGTGCGCGCGCCTGCGAGGTGTCGGCCTCGGACGAGATCGCCCGCGACGCCGTGGCCTATCTGGAGATCAGCGCCCAGCCGCGCGCCGGTGGCCAGGAGACGCGCCAGCTGTTCCGCGGGTGGATGTTTGCGTCCAGCCCCGGCCTCAGCGGGCTGCAACATCCGGTCTATGACGCCTGGGTCGTGGGCTGCCGGGCATAGGTGACAGCCTCCGCACCCGTCAGGGGAGTGCGGAACGCGTCGAGATCGGGTTCCAGGCTCTTCGCCGCGTTCAGCAGGCGCATGTAGTCGTCGTGCGGCACGGCCCGGGCGCCGAATTGATCCAGGTGCGGGTTTTCGAACTGGGCGTCCAGCAGGACGAAGCCGGCGTGGTTCAGCCGGCCCGCCAGATGCACCAGCGCGATCTTCGACGCGTCGGTCGCCCGGCTGAACATGCTCTCGCCAAAGAAGGCGCCGCCCATACGCAGGCCATACAGGCCGCCGACAAGTCGCGTCTTGTCCCAGACCTCCACGCTGTGCGCCAGGCCTGCGGCGTGCAGATCCAGATAGGCCTCGCGGATCGCGCCGTTTATCCAGGTCTCTTCACGGCCGGGCACTGCCTCGGCGCAGGAGACGATGACCTGGTCGAAGGCTCGGTCCAGCGTCAACGCGTAGGGCGAGGCGCGGATGGTGCGGGCCAGTCGTGCGGGCACGCGAAAGGGGTCCAGCGGAAGGATCGCCCGGACATGCGGCCGAATCCAGCTGACCGCGGCGTCGTCCGCCGTTTCGGCCATGGGAAAGGCGCCCTGGGCATAGGCGCTCAGCAGCAGCTCCAGCGGGATCGACCCCCGCGCCATGGGCTCAGGACCCGGCGGCGCGCCGCTTGGCCCACTGCTCCAGCCAGTGGATGTCGTAGTCCCCGCTGAGGATGTCGGGCTCCTGCAGCAGCCGCTGGAACAGGGGAATCGTCGTGTCGATGCCGCCCACGACCATCTCGTTCAGGCTGCGCTTCAGCCGGGCCACGCATTCCTCGCGGTCGCGACCGTGGACGATCAGCTTGCCGATCAGGCTGTCGTAGAAAGGCGGGATCGAATAGCCGGCGAAGATGGCGCTGTCCAAACGGACGCCAAGCCCGCCCGGCGCGTGGAAGTCCGTGATGCGGCCCGGCGACGGGGTGAAGGTGTCGGGGTTCTCCGCGTTCACCCGAACCTCGATTGCGTGACCCTCGAAGTGGATGTCGTCCTGGGTGAAGCTCAGCGGCAGGCCGGCGGCCACGCGGATCTGCTCGCGCACCAGGTCGACGCCCGTGATCGCCTCCGTCACCGGATGCTCCACCTGCAGGCGGGTGTTCATCTCGATGAAGAAGAACTCGCCGTCCTCCCACAGGAACTCGATCGTGCCGACGCCCAGATAGCCGATGGCGGCGATGGCCTTGTTCACCGTCTCGCCGATCTGGCGGCGACCCTCAGCCGACAGGGCGGGGGAGGGGGCCTCTTCCAGCACCTTCTGGTGGCGGCGCTGCAGCGAGCAGTCGCGCTCGCCCAGGTGCACCACGTTGCCGTGGCTGTCGGCGATCACCTGGATCTCGATATGGCGCGGCTTCTGGAGATAGCGCTCCATGTAGACCGCGCCGTTGCCGAAGGCGGCAAGCGCCTCGGACTGGGCCGTCTGCACCGCCTCGACGAGGTCGTCGGGGGTCAGCGCCACCTTCATGCCGCGCCCGCCGCCGCCCGCCGCCGCCTTGACGATCAGGGGAAAGCCGATGGTCTTCGACGCCTCGATCGCCGCCTCGACGGTCTCCACTTCGCCGTCCGAACCGGGGACCACGGGGATGCCGGCGTCCTTTACGGTCTGCTTGGCGGTGATCTTGTCGCCCATGACGCGGATGTGCTCGGGCCGGGGCCCGATGAACGTCATGCCGTGGGCTTCCACGATCTCGGCGAAGCGGGCGTTCTCGGACAGGAAGCCATAGCCGGGGTGGATGGCCTGGGCCCCGGTGATCTCGGCGGCGGCGATGATCGAGGGGATGTTCAGATAGGATTTGGCGGCCGGGGCCGGGCCGATGCAGACGCTCTCGTCGGCCAGACGCACCCACATGGAGCCGCGGTCGGCCTCGGAATGCACGGCGACGGTGGAGATGCCCATCTCCTTGCACGCCCGGTGGACGCGCAGCGCGATCTCGCCGCGGTTGGCGATCAGGACCTTGGTGAACATGGCTTACGCCTCGAGCAGGACGAGGGGTTCGCCGAACTCGACGGGCTGGGCGTCGCCGACCAGGACCTCAACGACCTTGCCGTCGCGGGGCGCCTGGATCGGGTTCATCGTCTTCATGGCCTCGACGATCAGCAGGGTCTGGCCCTTCTTCACGACGTCGCCGGGCTGGACGAAAGCCGCGGCCTCGGGCGAGGGCTTCAGATAGGCGGTGCCGACCATCGGCGACTTCACCTCTTCGCCAGACCGGGCGACGATGGTGGCCGGATCACTGGGCATGGCGGCCGGGGCGGCGGCGGCGGGCGCGGCAGACGGGGCCGGGGCGGCCATCGGAGTGGGCGCGGCGGCATAGGCCACCGGCGCGGCCGTCATCGTGATCTCGCGCGCGACGCGGATGCGCAGGTCGCCGCGCTCGACCTCGATCTCGGTCAGCTCGGTGTCCTTCAGGATGTCGGCGAGGGAGCGCACCAGACCGGCGTCGATCTGATCGGATTTCGACGTTGCCGGCTTGGCGGCGGGGGACTTGCTGACGGCCATTTGGGACCTCTGTTCCTCTTCGTGCGAACGGGCTTACGCCAGCCCGCGTTCCTGTGCCAGTTCGACAGCCGCCCGGACCGCCAGTTCATAGCTTCGCGCACCGTGACCCGCGACCGTCTTCGCCGCCGCCAGGGCGACGTAGGAGTGATGGCGGAACGCCTCGCGCGTCGCCGGATCCGACAGGTGGCACTCCACCACCGGAATGCTCAGCGTCTTCAGCGCGTCCAGCAGGGCGACGGACGTGTGGGTGTAAGCCGCCGGGTTGATCACCAGCGCCTGCGCGCTCGTCCTTGCTTCCTGTACCCAGTCGATCAGCACGCCCTCGTGATTGGTCTGGCGGAAATCGACCCGCCAGCCCGGTGCCGCGTGCTCGCAGAGGCCGCGTACGTCCTCCAGCGTTTCGCGCCCATAGATTTCCGGCTCGCGATCCCCCAGCAGGTTGAGGTTCGGGCCGTTCAGGACGAAAAGGACGGGGGTTTCGGGCATGCGCTCGAGATGGGCGGCCTTCGGGCCGGAATCGGACGGGCCTTTTAGCCGAGGCTTCGCCGTCGTCCAACACGGAGATTGACCCCGCGTCATGCGCATTCAGCTGAACGGCGAGGACCGCGACGTCGCGGCGACCACGATCTTGGCCCTCGTGGAAGAACTGGGCCTCGACGTTCGTAAGGTCGCCGTCGAGCGCAACCTGGAGATCGTGCCGCGCTCGCTGCATGCCGCGACGCCGGTGGCCGAGGGAGACCGCATCGAGGTTGTGCAGTTCGTAGGGGGCGGCTAAACCCCGCCCATGACATCTTCGCCCGACACTTGGACCGTCGCCGGTCGCACCTTTTCGTCCCGCCTGATCGTGGGCACCGGCAAATACGCCAGCTATGAGCAGAACGCCGCCGCAGCCGAGGCTGCTGGCGCGGAGATCGTCACCGTGGCGGTGCGGCGGGTCAACCTGACAGACACCAGCCAGCCCATGCTGGTGGACCATGTGAAGCCCGACCGCTTCACCTTCCTGCCCAACACCGCAGGCTGCTTCACGGGCGAGGACGCGGTGCGGACGCTGCGGCTGGCGCGCGAAGCCGGGGGCTGGGACCTGGTCAAGCTGGAGGTGCTCAGCGACACCGCCCACCTCTATCCCGACATGATCGAGACGCTGCGGGCGCTGGACCTGCTGATCAAGGACGGGTTCCAGGTCATGGTCTACTGCACCGACGACGTGGTCATGGCCAAACGTCTGGAAGACGCCGGCGCCGCCGCCGTCATGCCGGCCGCCGCGCCCATCGGCTCGGGCCTCGGCATCCAGAACCGCGTCAACATCGGCCTGATCGTGGAGCAGGCGAAGGTGCCGGTTCTCGTGGATGCGGGCGTCGGCACGCCTTCGGACGCGACGCTCGCGATGGAGCTGGGCTGCGACGCCGTGCTGATGAACACCGCCATCGCCGGCGCGAAGGATCCGATCCTGATGGCCGAGGCCATGAAGCACGCGGTGATCGCCGGGCGTCAGGGGTGGCTGGCGGGTCGGATGCCCCGGCGCATGTACGCCAGCCCCAGCTCGCCGCTGTCGGGCCTGATCTGAGGTCTATTTCGCCGCCTGGATCGCGCGGCCCAGCGCCTCGGGGTCGTTGCTGGCCATGGCGCGGCCGTTGACGAAGAAGGTCGGGGTGGCGTCCAGGCCCATCTGGCTGGCGCCGATCTGGACGTCGGCCAGCACCTGCGCCACCGGCGCCGCCTGCAGGGCCTCGCGGTTCGCGCCGATGGTGACGCCGTTCTCCGCCAGGATGCGGTCCACCGCCTCGATGGTCAGCGACCGCTCGGCCATCAGGGCCTGATGCACCGGCAGATACTTCCCCTGCGCATGGGCCACGAGGGCGGCGCGCGCTGCGTACTGCGACGTGATCTCGCCCTCGCGGTCCAGAATCGGCCACTCGCGGAAGACGAAGCGGACGTCCGGGTTTGCCTGCATCAGCGCGACGTAGCCGGGCGCTGCGACCTTGCAGTAGGGGCAGCGGTAATCGAAGTACTCGACCACGGTCACCTTGGCGTCCGCCGGACCGAAGGCGGGCTCGTTGGGACCCGGCTGCAGCAGCGTCGGATTGGCCTGCACCGCCTCGGTCAGCTGGTTCACCCGGTCGGCGTTGGCCTTGACGTCGCGGGCGCGCACCACCTCATCCAGCACGTCGGGATTGGCCAGCAGATAGGCCCGAACGCGCGCGCCGAAGTCGCCGCCGCCGCTCACCTGCGGCCAGACAGCGACGCCCAGCGCCAGAACCGCCACGGCGAGGGCCACGGCCGTGGCGCGCGGGTCGCCGAAGCGGGCGAAGGGGTCGCGGGGCGTCGCGGGCGCCTCGGGCTTGGCGTCGTCGGTCATGCGGGTCCGTTTGGGCTCAGGTCGTGGGCGGGATCACGCCGGGGCGGCGTCGCGCTGTTTCTTCGTCCAGAAGGCGCAGGTCCTCGGTCGTCGCGCCCGAGGCCAGGATGATGTCCATCGCGCGCCGCCATTCGATCGAGCCGGGTTCTAGCATGTCCCGGGCGCGCAGTGCGAACTGCACCGCCTGATCCTCTTGCCCGAGAGCCGCGTGAAGTTCGGCCGACGCCAGGCGAGCCTCTCCCTCCTTGCCCTGACGCGCATAGGCCTGACCAAGCAGGCGCCAGGCCAAGGTGTTCTCCGGCTCCAGCGTGACCGCACGCTTTAGATGCCCGACCGCGTCCTCGACGGCGGCCGTCCGTCCGGATTCGAGCAGGGCGTGGGCGAGATTGACGTGCAGAAGGGGGGCGTCCGGAAGCAGTTCCACCGACTTGAGGTGCGCGTCCACGGCCTCGGCGGCGCGCCCTTCCTCGAACAGGATCTGGCCGCGCAGCTCCCAAAGGAAGGGGTTCTCGGGCTGCTCAGCCAGCAACTCGTCGACCGCCGCCAAGGCGACTTCGGTCTCACCCGCACGATAGCGGGCGATCGCGCGGGCATATCGGGCCGGATAGGTCGTGTCGGTGGCGGGATAGCGCCGCAGGGTTTGCGTCGGCGGCTCCATGAAGGCGTGAATCTTGGCGATGACCAGAGCGTGCTCCGCCAACTGAACGGGCGTGTCGACGACGTCGTAGTGCTCGCCCTCCATGACGATGGGACGAAGCTGCTCGATCCGCTGTGAAGAGAGCGGGTGGCTGCGGAAATAAGGAAAGCGCCGGGCTTCGGAAAAGACTTCCTGCGACCGGAAATTCTCGAAGAAGGCCAGCAGGCCGCGGCCTGAGATGCCTGCGCGCTCCAAGGCCCTCGCGGCGGTGATGTCGGCCTCGCCCTCCTGCCCCTGGACGTACCGCAAGGCGGAGAGGGTGCCGAAGTACTGGCTGTTTCCGAGGAGCACCGCCGCTGCATCCGGCGCACCGGCCAGCGCAGCCAGAGCTCCCAGCGCCATGGTCATGAGGAACGGCTGCATACCGGCCTCTTGGGCCCCGTCACGCAGAGTGTGGCGGTTCTTGATGTGACCCGCCTCATGGGCGATCACCCCAAGAAGTTCGTTCGGGTTGCGGGTCCGCATGATCAGGCCGGTGTTCAGGCCCATGATCCTGCCGCGGGTCGCGAAGGCGTTCAGGTCCTGATCGTTCACCAGCAGGACGGTGATCTCATCCGGCTCCAGCCCCATGGCCACGAAGACCGGCTCGGACCAGTCGTGGATTATCCCTTCGATCTCCGTGTCGCGGATCAGGCTCTGCGCCGAGGCGGCGTGCGGAAATGCGACGATCGCCGCGGCGCCGACGACGGCGGCGATCCGGGTCGCGGTGCGGGACAGCCAGCTCATGTGACGCTCACTCCTGCCGATCCCCCGTGTTCACCCTAGGCGCTGACGGCCGCAGGGGAAACCGCCGCGGCGCGTTCCGTCCTGCGTCCGAAAGCATCATGGCCGCCTGATGGCGCCCTACAGCCGCCACCAACCGCGCTTGGGCTTGGGCGGCGGGGCGGTGATCTGCGCCGGATCGTCCTCCGTCGAGTGCAACGGGGCGCGGGCGCGGTCGGCCTTGGGTTCAGGCTCGGCGGCGACGGGTTCGGGCTCAGGTTCAGGTACCGCCGTCGGCTCGGGCTCGACCGACTCGACGACTTCCGGCTCCGCCACATCGGGCTCGATCTCGTCCGGCGTCGCGTCGAAAGCGGGAGCCTCCGGCGAAGGAACGACCTCGGCGGTCCCGGCGTCGGCTGGGCCGTCCGTGGCGCTCACCTTGCGGCGAACGCGGCGACGCTTGGGCTCGACGGGGATGGAGGCGGGCGCCTCGACGTCAGTGGCGGTGTCCTGCTCGGCGGATGCCTCGTCGGCGGCGTCTGTCGTCTCCGGCGACGTCACGACGGCATCCCCGCGCTCGCCGCGACCCCGGCCGCGACGGCGCCGACGGCGACCGCCGCGTTCGCCTTCGCCGCGTTGTTCTTCGGAGCGCGCTTCGTCCGTCAGGCGCGGTTCATTTTCTGCATGGGGAGCGGCGTCGGCGAGAGCCGCTTGCGGCTGAAGCGGGTCGAACCAGACGAACGGATCCTGCAGCGACGGCGTGCGGCCGCGCACCCAGACGAAGCCGTCGGCTTCGCCGACCTCCTCACGCGCCCGGCGGCCGCCGCGACGGCCCCGGCGGCGTCGCCGTCCGCCGTCGCCGTCGTCCTCGGCGTCGCTCCGACGGGGAGGACGCGCCTCGCGACGCGGCTCGCCGTCATCGGCGTCGTGCTCGTCTTCGTCGTCGGACGCGCCGTCGTCGAGGTCCTCGATCGTCTCGTCTTCGTCCTCGGCCTCGTCGTAGACGAAGTCGTCGGCCAGATCGGCGGGGTCGAAGTCGGAGACCGGAGCGACGAAGTCCTCGTTGGTCTCTATGCGGTCCACTGCGCTCTCGGCCTGGCCCAGGCGGTCGTCGACCATGACCACCAGCGTCACGCCGCGCTGTTCCTGCAGCCGGTCCAGGTGACCGCGCTTGAAGTTCAGGATGTAGAGGGCCGTCGCCGTCGGCACGCGCAGATGCACGACGCCCGCGCCGTTCTTGCCCACCTCGATGTCGACCGCGCGCAGCGCCATCAGCGCCGCGCTCTCGGCCGAGCGCACGCGCCCGGCGCCGTGGCAGTGGGGGCAGGCCTCGGTGGCGCCCTCGATCACGCCCAGGCGGCGGCGCTGGCGGCTGATCTCCATGAGGCCGAAGCCGGAGATCTTGCCCATCTGGATGCGGGCCCGATCCTGGGCCAGCGCGTCCTTGAGGCATTTCTCGACGGCCCGGTTGTTCTTCGACTCCTCCATGTCGATGAAGTCGATGACGATCAGGCCGGCTAGGTCGCGCAGACGCAGCTGGCGCGCGGCCTCGGCGGCCGCCTCCATGTTCGTCTTGAACGCCGTCTGCTCGACGTTCCGCTCCTTGGTGGCGCGGCCGGAGTTGACGTCGATCGCGACCAAGGCCTCGGTCTGGTTGATGACCAGATAGCCGCCTGACTTCAGGTTCACGACGGGCTGGTGGATCTGGTGCAGCACCTCCTCGATGCCGTTGGCCGCGAACAGCGGCTTGGACCCGCGGTACAGATGCACCTTCTTGGCCTGGCTGGGCATCAGCACGCGCATGAAGTCGCGCGCTTCTTTCCAACCCTCGACGCCCTCGACCTGTATGCCGTCGAAGTCCTTGTCGAACATGTCCCGCACGGCGCGGCGGACCAGGTTCTCCTCTTCGTGGATCATCGCCGGGGCGTTCGAGCGCAGGGTCGTCTCCCGGATCGTCTCCCACAGCCGCAGCAGGTATTCGTAGTCGCGCTTGATCTCCGCCTTGGTGCGCTTGGCGCCGGCGGTGCGGATGATCAGGCCCATGCCGCGCGGCACGTCCAGCGAGGCGGCGGCGGCCTTCAGGCGCTTGCGGTCGGCGGCATTGGTGATCTTGCGCGAAATGCCGCCGCCCTTGCCGGTGTTGGGCATCAGGACGCAGTAGCGACCGGCCAGCGACAGCCAGGTCGTCAGGGCCGCGCCCTTGCCGCCGCGCTCGTCCTTGACGACCTGCACCAGCAGAATTTGGCGGCGCTTGATGACGTCCTGGATCTTGTAGCGGCGCATCAGCCGACGCTTCAGGCGTTCCTCGTCGGCCAGCTTGCCTTCGCCATCGCTCTCGTCGTCCGAGCTTTCGCGGCCCAGGTCGTCCTCGTGATCCTCGTCCGTCGCGGCCTCGGCCATGATGGCTTCGCGGTCGGCGACCGGGATCTGGTAGTAGTCGGGGTGGATTTCGTTGAAGGCCAGGAAGCCGTGGCGGTTTCCGCCGTACTCGACGAACGCCGCCTGCAGGCTGGGTTCGACCCGGGTCACCTTGGCCAGGTAGATGTTCCCGCGCAGCTGGCGCCGCGCCTTGGATTCAAAGTCGAATTCTTCGACCTGGCGGCCCTGGACGATGGCGACGCGGGTTTCTTCCGCGTGCGCCGCGTCGATCAACATGGTCTTTGACATCAAAAGTCTCTCTCTGGCGCGCTCGGTCGTCCGCGCCGGGGCCTTGCCCGGTCGCCGCGACGGCTCGCCGAATGGAATGAGGGCCGCACGCAGGGGCCGACGCGCCGCGCAGTCCGGGGGACGGCGGGGTCTGGGTCCAGTCGGACCGCGGGTTGGCCAAGGCGTGCAAGCCCATGGGTCAGGTTCATCCGGGGGATCGGCCGTCCAGCGACGTCCGCCCCCTTGATCGGGCGGCGGAGGGCCGGCCCGGATGGCGTCAGGGGCGCCGCGGGGAGGGCGCGCCGGTCAGGAAGGTTCCCTCGGCGCGATCAGACGCGGACGGTCGAACATAGGGCCGCCTGTCGGGAATTGAAAGCGGGCCGCAGCTTAACGGAATCCACAGGACGATGCGGCATCCTCCGCCCCGATCTTCGTGACCCGAGTTCAAGACCGGCAGAATGCGCGCTCTTCCGACCTTTTCCGTCCAGACCTGGACCGTCCGCGACTGGGCCCTGACGGCGCTGGCGTTCGTGGTCGTGTGCGTGGCCGGGCTGACGGCCGGGCGCGGTCTGGCGGAATGGGGCGGCGACGTCCTGCGGCTGCGGCTGGGCGGCGACGCCGAGGCCACGCGCGTGGTCGTCGATCTGGACGGGCCGGTCGACGGCGCCGTGGTCGAGGACGGCGGTCAGGGCCGGGTCGTGCTGAGCCTGCGCGGGGCCCGCGCCCGCGCGGCCCTGGAAGGCGAAGGGCGGGGGCTGGTCCGTCGCTGGCGCGTCACGTCCCAGGCCGGCGGGTCGCGCGTCGAGCTGAATCTCGCGGCGGGGGCGCGGATCGAGCGCCGCTTCCTGCTGCCGCCCGGAGACGGGGTCGCGCATCACCGTTACGTCGTCGATCTGGCCGCCAACGGCCGTCCCGCCGCCACGCCCGCGCCGGAACGCCGGGCGCCGGCTCGCCGTGAGAAGCCGTTGATCGTGATCGACGCCGGCCACGGAGGTCGCGACCCGGGGGCCCAAGGCCACGACGCGCAGGAAAGCGAGCTGGCCCTAGCCGCCGCAGTCGCCCTGAAGGCCGAGCTGGAGCGCACCGGCCGATACCGCGTGATGATGACCCGCGACCGCGACGTCTACGTGCCGTTGCAGCGCCGCGTGGAGATCGCGCGCGCCGCCGGGGCCGACCTGTTCATCTCCCTGCACCTTGATTCGTCCGCCGATCCGGCCACGCGGGGCGCCAGCGTCTACACCCTGTCGGAACAGGGCGCGGGCCGGGCGATCCGCGAGTTCACCGGCCGCGACGACTGGACCCGCCAGCTGGACCTGCCCGGGCATGATCCCGGCGTGGACCGCATCCTGCTCGACATCACCCAGCGCTCGACCCAGAATCAGTCGGCGAGGTTCGCCCGCGGCCTGCTGGGCGAGATCGAGGGAGCCGGCCATCCGCTGCTGCGCCGCAGCCACCGCGACGCCGGTCTGGCCGTGCTGCTGGCGCCGGACGTTCCGGCCGTCCTGCTGGAGATGGGCTTCATCACCAACCCCGACGACGCCCGCGCCCTGGGCTCCGAAGCGGGCCGTCGCCGCGTCGTGCGCGCGGTGGTGCGCGGCATCGACGCCTTCTTCCTGGACGCGGCGCCGACGCAATACGCCTCGACCCAGAACGGCGCGGGGCGCCCCTGACCCTTTCCGACCGCTCCGACGCGGGCTAAACCGTCCCGTCGAAAGTCGGAGTCCAAGGTGAAGATAGCGGAACGCTGGATCGTGATGGCGGGCGTCGGCCTGCTCGGGGCGATCGCCCTGGCCGGTCTGGTCGTCACCGTCTATGCGGCCTGGCTGTTCCACGACCTGCCTGACGCGGCCGAACTGGCCGACTATCGGCCGCCGACGGCGACCCGTGTGTATGCGGCCGACGGCACTTTGATCGGCGAGTTTTCCGAAGAGCGCCGGATCTACGTCTCTTACGACCAGATCCCGCCGGTGGTGATCCAAGCCTTCCTGGCCGCCGAGGACCGTAACTTCTTCCGCCACGGCGGCATCGACGTGTCCGGCATCGGCCGAGCGATGTTCAAGAATGTGTTCAACGTGGTGACGGGCCGTCGCCTGGAAGGCGGCTCGACCATCACGCAGCAGGTCGCCAAGAACGTCCTGCTGACGTCCGAGAGCAGCCTGAACCGCAAGCTGAAGGAGGCCGTCCTGGCCAGCCGCCTGGAAGGCACGCTGGCCAAGGAACAGATCATCGAGCTGTATCTGAACGAGATCTTCCTCGGCTATCGCTCGTACGGGATCGCCTCGGCGGCCTACAACTACTTCGGCAAGTCGCTGACGCAGCTTACGCCGGACGAGGCCGCGTTCCTGGCCGCCCTGCCCAAGGGCCCGAACAACTACCACCCCAAGCGCCGGCCGGAGCAGGCCAAGGCCCGCCGCGACTGGGTCATCGGCGAGATGGGCGAGAACGGCTTTCTGACCGACGCCCAGGTCGCGGCCGCGATCGCGCGGCCGCTGGTCACCCAGGACGCCCCGCGCCGAGCCCAGTACGCCGACGCCGACTTCTTCGTGGAGGAGGCGCGTCGTCAGGCCATCGCCCGCTTCGGCGACCGGCCGGTGAACGCCGGGGGGCTGTACCTGCGCACCACGCTGGACCCCGCGCTTCAGTCCGCCGCCCGATCGGCTCTGATGACGGGTCTGGAAAACTACGACCGTCGCCACGGCTGGCGCGGGCCCTGGGGCACGACCGACTTCGCCGAAGGCTGGCAGGCCGAAGCGCAGAGGAAGACCGCCCCGCCTGAACGCCGCGCCTGGCGGGCCGCGGCGATCGAAAGCGTGTCGGGCAACACCGTCAGGGTCCGGTTGGCCGCCGACGGACGCACGGGGACGCTGCTCGCCGCCGACGCGGCCTGGGCCAACGCCAACCGGCAGCTGCGCCGCGGCGACCTGATCTTCGTGGAGCCGCGCAACGGCCAGTTCGCCCTGAAGCAGATCCCGGCCGTAAACGGCGCCCTGGTCGCCGTCGACCCCCACACAGGTCGCGTCCTGGCGATGGTCGGCGGCTATTCCTACGCGTTGTCGAGTTTCAATCGGGCCACGCAGGCCGAGCGCCAACCGGGATCTGCCTTCAAGCCCTTCGTGTACGCGGCCGCCCTTGAGGGCGACTTCACGCCGGCGTCGATCGTGCTGGACGCGCCCATCAGCTTTGCGGGCGGGCCCAACGGCACGCGCTGGACGCCCGAGAACTACAGCCGCGAGTACTATGGCCCCCAGACGCTTCGTCGCGGACTGGAACTGTCGCGCAACGTAATGACCGTACGCCTCGCCCAGGACGTGGGCATGCGCAACGTCGTGGACCTGGCCGACAAGATGGGCGTCGGCAAGCTGGAGCCGAACCTGTCGGTGTCGCTGGGCGCCGGCGAGACCACGCCTCTGCGGCTGACCGCCGCCTATTCCGCCTTCGTCAACGGCGGGCGCCGCGTCGACCCCTACATGATCGAGTACGTGCAGGACCGGACCGGCGAGATCACCTGGCGCGCCGACGGCCGCAGCTGCCGCGAGTGCGGCCGGGGCTTCTCGGGCCAAGCGTCGCCGCGCCTGCCGGCGCGCGGCGAGCAGGTCATCGACCCGATCACCGCCTATCAGGTCAGTTCAATGCTGGAAGGCGTGGTCCAGCGCGGTACCGCCGCCAGCGCGCGGGGACTTGGCCGCTGGGTCGGCGGAAAGACCGGCACCACCAATGAATACCGTTCGGCCTGGTTCGTCGGCTTCTCCTCCGACATCGTCGTCGGCGTCTTCATCGGCTTCGACGACAACCGGCCGATGGGCTCGGGTGAGACGGGCGCGACCACGCCGGTGCCGATCTTCAACGAGTTCATGCAGACGGCGCTGAAGGCCCGGCCGGCCCGGCCGTTCGTCAGGCCCAAGAATGCGGTCTTCCGTACCGTGAACGGCATCGAGGAGGCCTTCCGCCCCGGCACCGAGCGTCGCCGGGAAGAAGATCCGACGCCTGAGCCGCAGACTCCGACGGGGCCGCAGCTCTACGACGACCTGATCCGCCGCGAGCGTGAGGCCCAGCAGGCCGAAGAGGCGGGCCCGCCGCCGCCGACCGCGCCGCCGCCGCCCAAGAAGCAGGATCCGCCCGAGGATCTCAGCGGACTGTTCTGACGCGGGGGCTTCCCCCGGGGGGCGGACCCCTCTATCTCCGCGCCTCACCTTTTGGATCGCGGAGTTTGCGATGAGACCGGATGTCGAGGCCATGAAGGCCGACATCGAGCAGAGCGTCGCTCTGCTCAGGAGGCGTCTTTGACTGGGATGCCGCTCTAAGAAAGCTCGATGAGCTGAACGCCAGGGTCGAGGACCCCACTCTGTGGGACGACCCCGATCAGGCCCAGGCCGTCAGCCGCGAACGCTCGCGTCTTGAGGCCCAGGTCAACGCCGTGCGCGAGATGGAGCAGGGCGTCGAGGACGCCGTCATGCTGGCCGACATGGCCGACGAGGAAGGCGACGAGGAGGCGCTGGAAGGGGCCCGTGCCGACCTCAAGGCCATAAAGGAGCGCGCCGCTCGCGCCGAGCTGGAGGCCCTGCTGTCGGGTGAGGCCGACGGCAACGACGCCTATCTGGAGGTCAACTCCGGGGCCGGCGGCACCGAGTCCAACGACTGGGCCGGCATGCTGCTGCGGATGTACACCCGCTGGGCCAAGGCTCATGGCTATGAGGTCGAGGTCGAGGCCGAGGAATCGGGCGAGCAGGCCGGCATCAAGTCCGCCACGATCCAGGTGAAGGGCCCCAACGCCTACGGCTGGCTGAAGTCCGAGTCGGGCGTCCATCGCCTGGTCCGGATCAGCCCCTATGATGCGGCGGCCAAGCGGCACACCAGCTTCGCCTCGATCGGGGTGTCGCCGGTGGTCGACGACGCGATCGAGATCGACATCAATCCGGCCGACGTGCGCACCGACACTTACCGGGCCTCAGGCGCGGGCGGTCAGCACATCAACAAGACCGACTCGGCCGTGCGTCTGACGCACGTTCCCACGAACACCGTCGTCGCCTGTCAGGCCGGCCGGTCGCAGCACCAGAACCGCGAGCAGGCGTGGAAGATGCTGCGCGCCCGTCTTTACGAGCTGGAACTGCAGAAGCGCGAGGCGGCGGCACAGGCTCTGGCCGACGCCAAGACGGACATCGGCTGGGGCCACCAGATCCGCTCCTATGTCCTGCAGCCGTATCAGATGGTGAAGGACCTGCGCACCAACGTGGAGACGTCCGACACGCAGGGCGTGCTGGACGGCGACCTCGACCAGTTCATGGGCGCGGCCCTTGCCGCCCGCGTCGGCGAGACGCGCGGGTCGACGGTGGAGTGAGGCTGATGATCTCCCTCCCCGTCAGGGGAGGGATGTCGGCGCGCAGCGACGACGGGGTGGGAAGGGCGCGGCGCCACACGCTCGGTCCGAGGGCCGATCGCCCGGCCCCTCCCACCCGTCTCGCCTTCGGCTCGCCACCCTCGCCAGAAGGGGAGGGAAAGGACTGTGGTCAGTTCGACATCGAGATCGTCTGCGCCGCCGGCTGGACCGGCGCGGACTGGGGTGCGGGAGCGGCGGCCGGGGTGGGCTTGTGTGCCGAGGGGGCGTCGCGGCGGCCCTGGATGCAGCGACCCTGGAAATAGGCGCCGACGTCGATCGACAGCTGCTCGGCGGTGATGTCCCCATCGACGTAGGCGGTGGAGACCAGCTTGACCTGCTTGCCCGTCACGGCGCCGATGACCCGGCCGCGGATCTCAATGTAGTCGGCCGAGACGTTGCCCTCGACCGCTCCGGTTTCCCCGACGATCAGGCGGCCGACGCGGACGTCGCCCTTGATCTGGCCGTCGATCTGCAGGTCGCCGCCGCCGCTGACCTGACCTTCGAAGTTGAGGTCCGCCGACAGGGTCGACAGGCCGCGGCCGGGGCTGACCGGCGCGGCCGGCGTGGCGGCGGGTTGCGCCGCGCGCGGAGCCGCCGGCGCGGGAATGTCGGGCAGGGGCGGGATGGCGGTGGACTTGGGGTCGGCCGGGGACGGCGACTTCGACTTATTGAACAAGATGATCTCCAGCTCTCATGAAGCGGGCGGGGTTCTGGGCCCGGCCGTCCATCCACACCTCATAGTGCAGATGCACGCCGGTGGAGCGGCCGGTGGTGCCCATCGCGCCGATGCGCTGGCCCACGGCCACCCGCTGCCCCACCCGCACGGATGTGGCGTTCAGATGGGCGTATCGCGTCTTGAAACCGCGACCATGGTCTATCTCGACGGTGTTGCCATAGCCTGAACGAACGCCGACGAAAGACACGATTCCGGGAGCGGTCGACAGGATGGGCGTGTTCAGCGGCCCGGCGAAGTCCTGGCCCTGATGATAGGCCGGCCGCGCGTTGAAGGGGTCGAAGCGCAGGCCGAAGCCCGACGTGACGCGCGCGTCGGTCGGGCGGGCGAAGGGCAGGGAGGCCGACACGCTCGTCAGCGCCCGCATGTCGGACAGGTCGGTGGAGGCGTTCAGAATGCGGGCGGCGAAGGGTTCGTCGACGTCCAGGATGGCCGCGAGGGCCCGGGGATCGTCGGCGGTGACCAGAGGCCCCCCCAGGCCCGCGCCGCCCGCGGCGTAAGCCGCCGGGTTCAGTCCCGCGAGCCGAAACGCGAGACGCAGCCGCTCGGCGCGCCCTTGGGCCAAGCGCTCGGCGCGGTCGATCAGGGTCTCCTGATCCATGCGCACGCCGACGATTCGCTGCGTCGGCGTCAGGGGGGCATCGGGGTCGGACACTGTCGGGGTCAGCAGCTGTTCCGCTCCCTCCACGCCCTGGAACATGGTCATGACCTGGGTCAGGGCGACGTGGCGCCGCTCGACCATATGGGCCAGTTCCTCCAAGGAGCCTGAGGTGGCGGTCATCCGCACCACGGCCGTGTCCAGCCGCGCGCGCAGGTCGGCGTTGGTCCGCTCGGCCATCGCCCGTGCGCGGTTCATGGCCTGGTCGGCCTGGGTCTGGGTCAGCAGGTCCAGCGTGAAGCCGGTGGACGCCACCACCGTCCAGGCCGCCAGAAGCGCGGCTCCGGCCGTGCCCATCACCTGATGCCAGGGTTTCAGAGCCACCGCCCGGACGTCGTCGCCGGTGCGCAGATACAGGTAGCGGACCGGAAACTTCCGCTGAAACCAGGATGGCTTCTTGGCCTCGCTGTCGTCGGTCATACGCAACGCCCCCACGTCGGTCTGGGGTTATGCACGGCGGCGAGACCTGCATTCAAGGGCGTTCACGCAATCTTAACCACGTTGACCAGCGTTCACGCGAATAACGCCGGTCTTCGAGGCCTACATTCGCCTATCAGGCGTATTCGAAGACTGTCTTTGGGGAAGCTTTCACTTGAGCCGTCCACAGACGAATCTGGTCAGAAGGCGCGAGCGGCCTCCAGAACCTCCTGCGCATGGCCTTTGACCTTAACCGATCGCCAGACGTGCCGCACCGTGCCGCCGGCGTCGATCAGAAAGGTCGAGCGTTCGATGCCCATGTAGGTACGGCCGTACATCGACTTCTCGACCCAGACCCCGAAGGCCTCGGTCACCGAGCCCGCCTCGTCGGAGCCCAGGATGACCTTCAGATCGTGCTTGGTCTTGAAGCGGTCCAGCGCCCTCACGGGATCGCGCGACACGCCGATGACCCGCGCGCCCGCCGCCGCGAAGTCTTCGATCAGCGCCGAGAAATCCTTGGCCTCATTGGTGCAGCCCGGCGTGTCGGCCTTGGGATAGAAGAAGACCACGGTCGCCCGTCCCGGTCCGTCGGCCAGCGTGAACCGCCCGCCGCCGTCGGTCGGCAGGTCGATGGCGGGCGCCTTCATGCCCTCGGTGATCTCGCTCATCAGTCTCTCCCCTCAGACGGGGCGGACCAGCACGATCTTTTTCTTGCCGGCCGCCAGTTTCAGCACGCCGTCGGCATTTAGGTCGGCGGCGCCGATCAGGGCAGCCCCGTCCGTCACGCTCGCGTCGTTCAGCCGCAGACCGCCGCCCTGGGCCAGCCGCCGCGCCTCGCCGTTGGACTGCGTCAGGCCCGCCTTGGTCGCCACCGCGGCGATCATGGCGCCGATGACCTCGTCGCGCGGCAGCTCCATGGTGGGAAGGTCGGCGGAAAGTCGTCCTTGCTCGAATGCGCCCTCCGCCGCGTCGCGCGCCTTAGCCGCCTCGTCAGCGCCGTGCAGCATCATGGTGGCCTCGTCGGCCAGCACCTTCTTGGCGTCGTTGATCTCCGCGCCCTGAAGCGCCTCCAGCCGCGCGACCTCGTCCAGCGGAACGTCGGTGAACAGTCGCAGGAACCGGCCCACGTCGGCGTCGTCGACGTTGCGCCAGAACTGCCAGTAGTCGTAGGGGCTCAGCTGGTCGGCGTTCAGCCAGATCGCGCCCTGGGCCGTCTTGCCCATCTTGCCGCCGGATGCCGTGGTCAGCAGCGGCGTGGTCAAGCCGAAGGCGGCCTTCTGGTCCACGCGGCGCACCAGGTCGACGCCGGAGGTGATGTTCCCCCACTGGTCCGAGCCGCCCATCTGCAGGGTGACCCCGTGGCTGCGGTTCAGCTCCAGGAAGTCGACCGACTGCATCAGCATGTAGTTGAACTCCAGGAACGTCATCGGCTGCTCGCGTTCCAGCCGCAGCCTGACGCTGTCGAAGCTCAGCATGCGGTTGACCGTGAAGTGGGTGCCGAAGTCGCGCAGGAACTGGACGTAGCCGTAGCCGGACAGCCAGGCGTCATTGTCCAGCATGACGGCGTCGGTCGGACCGTCGCCGAAGATCAGGAACTTCTCGAAGACCGTGCGGATCGAGGCGATGTTCGCCTGAATGGTTTCGTCGGTCAGCTGGGGCCGGCTGGCGTCCTTGCCGGTCGGGTCGCCGACCTTGGTCGTGCCGCCGCCCATCAGGACGATGGGCCGATGACCGGCCTGCTGCAGACGGCGCAGCATCATGATCTGGATCAGGCTGCCGACGTGCAGTGATGGCGCGGTGGCGTCGAAGCCGATGTAGCCCGACACCAAGCCGGCGCTCGCCGCCGCGTCCAGCTCTGCCGGGTGGGTGATCTGGTGGATGTAGCCCCGCGCCTGGAGCGTCTGGAGGAAGGCGGACTGGAAGGCGGGCTGGGTCATCAGGGCGTCTCTCGTGCGGTCGGGGCGCATACCACGGGCGCCGCGACCGGCTTAAGCGTTGAGCATGAGAGTCCGAAAAAAATTTCCATCATTTCCATCACGACCCTCCGCTTCCGGCATCTCACTGCGCATCTTGGAGGGAGCTTGCGACGAGATCGGTCGCAGGCGGCTTTTGCGCGTGTGCGGAGCGTGGCAGTCAGGCGAGATGTTAGAGCCGACCGACAGCCCGACGATGAAGGAAGTGCGGCTCAAGCCACATCCGGCGTCGCCGCAGAGCCCGATCGACGCTCTGACTGTCCTGTTGAAGCGGGACGGTCTGGCGCTGTGGCTGAGGTTCGTCGCCGAAGGTCAGGTGTCGCAGGTGGTCTGGCCGGGGCCGGCCGAGCCGGGCCGCGCCGACGATCTGTGGCGGCACAGCTGCTTCGAGGCCTTCGTTGAGGCCGATGGCGGCTACGTGGAATACAATATGTCGCCGTCGGGCCGGTGGGCGACCTATCGGTTCCATGCTCCCCGGCAGGGCATGCGCAACGCCCTGGAGGTGGCCACGCCGGGCGAGCGGGAGCTTGCCCGCGACATGCTGGCGCTGGAGGCGCGCATCGAGCTTCCGAACGGCGCGCGGCGGCTTGGGCTCTCGGCCGTCATCGAGGCGATCGACGGATCCTTCTCCTATTGGGCGCTGGCCCATCCGTCGGATAAGCCCGACTTCCACCATCCCGACTCCTTCGTCCTGGAGCTTCCATGAAGTTCGGCATCGACCGCCTGCTCGCCGATCCCGCCCTGCTGGCCGAACTGAAGGGGCGCCGCGTGGCGCTGCTGGCGCATCCGGCCTCGGTGACGGCGGACCTGACGCATTCCATCGACGCCCTGATCGCGGCGGGCGTGACGATCAGCGCCGCCTTCGGCCCTCAGCACGGGATGAAGGGCGACCTGCAGGACAATATGATGGAGACGCCGGACGAGACCGATCCGGTCCACGGCTTTCCGGTGTTCAGCCTCTATGGCGAGGTGCGGCGGCCGACGGGGCAGATGCTGTCGACGTTCGACGTCATCCTGGTGGACCTGCAGGACCTGGGGTGCCGAATCTACACCTTCGTGACGACCCTGCTGTATGTGCTGGAGGCAGCGGCGGAGACGGGCAAGACCGTCTGGGTGCTGGACCGGCCCAATCCGGCGGGGCGGCCGGTCGAGGGACTGACGCTCCGGCCCGGGTTCGAGAGCTTCGTCGGCGCAGGCCCCATGCCGATGCGCCACGGCCTGACGATGGGCGAGATGGGCCGCTGGTTCATCGACCAGTTCAAACTCGACGTCGATTACCGCGTGATCGAGATGCAGGGCTACGACCCCGAGGCGGGGCCGGGGTTCGGCTGGCCGCTGGGGGAGCGGGAATGGATCAACCCCAGCCCGAACGCGCCGAACCTGTCGATGGCGCGATGCTATGCCGGGACGGTCATGCTGGAGGGCGCGACCCTGTCGGAAGGGCGGGGCACCACACGGCCGCTGGAGCTGTTCGGAGCGCCCGACATCGACGCCCGGGCGGTGATCGCCGAGATGCACAGGCTGGCGCCGGACTGGCTGGGCGGCTGCGTGCTGAGGGACATGTGGTTCCAGCCGACCTTCCACAAGCACGTGGGGCGGCTGTGTTCGGGCGTGCAGATCCATGTGGAGGGGCCGCACTACGATCATGCGGCCTTCAGGCCGTGGCGGGTCCAGGCGCTGGGCTTCAAGGCGATCCGGCGGCTGTATCCGGACTACGAGCTTTGGCGCGACTTCCCCTACGAATACGCCTTCGACCGCCTGCCCATCGACACCATCAACGGCGGGGCGGGCCTGCGCGAATGGGTCGACGACGCTGCGGCGACGCCCGGCGATCTGGACGCCCTGACGCGGCCGGACGAGACGGCATGGGATGAAGTGCGACGTTCCGTCCTGCTCTACTGACCCCCCTTGATCAGAAACTGAAGGATCCGTAGTTCGGCTGCCAGCGGACCGGGCCCCTCTGACGTCTGATGGCAGACGTGATGTCGGACCGCATCGAGCGAGCTCGGTGCGCGACGACCCCTCCGGTCGATCCCCAAATGCGCGCGCCGCAGGTCGCTCCTTGAACAAGGGGAGTCCTGATGGACCTGATGAGCTTTCTCCTGGCCGAATGGCTGGGCAAGCCGGCCTGGATGTGGCTGGCGTTCATGGGCGTGGTCATCGCGCTGCTGGTGCTGGACCTTGGAGTCCTGCACAAGGATCAACACGAGATCGGCGTGCGCGAGAGCCTGCTGCTGTCGGGCATGTACATCGCCATCGCCCTGATTTTCGGCGGCTGGGTGTGGTGGGAGCTGGGCAGCCAGTCCGGCATCGAATACCTGACCGGCTTCGCGATCGAGAAGTCGCTGGCGATGGACAACGTCTTCGTCATCGCCATGATCTTCGGCTATTTCGCCATTCCGCGCGCGCTCCAGCACCGGGTGCTCTTCTGGGGCATCCTGGGCGTGATCGTGCTGCGCGCCCTGATGATCGGGGCCGGCGCGGCCCTGGTCAGCCAGTACGGCTGGGTGCTGTACATCTTCGCCGCCTTCCTGATCTTCACCGGGATCAAGATGTTCTTCGCCGGCGACGGCCACGCCGACGTGGGCGACAATCCGCTGGTGAAGTGGATGCGCGGGCATCTGCGGATCACCGACCAGCTGCACGGCCAGAAGTTCTTCGTGCGTGAACCGCACCCGAAGACCGGCAGGATGGTGCTGTGGGCCACGCCGATGTTCCTGGCGCTGGTCATGATCGAGATCGCGGACGTTATCTTCGCGGTGGACTCGGTGCCGGCGATCTTCGCCATCACGACCGATCCCTACATCGTCTACACGTCCAACATCTTCGCCATTCTGGGCCTGAGGGCGCTGTATTTCGCGCTTGCGGCCATCATCCACCGTTTCGCCTATCTGAAGCAGGCGCTGGCGGTGCTCTTGGTGTTCATCGGCGGAAAGATCTTCGTCGCCGACCTGCTGGGCTGGGAGAAGTTCCCGGCCGAGTGGTCGCTGGCCGTCACCGCCGTGATCCTGACGGGTGGCGTGGTCTGGTCGCTGTGGAAGACGAAGGGACGGCCGCCGGCCGAGGCCTGATCGCGGGCTGCACTTCCTTGGACAAACGCATGGACATCCGCTGCACATCGCGTGCGCGGATGTCCATGAAGTCCAGGATCAGGCCGGGTTCTCTTCCAGCCGCTTGTCCAGATAGGCGCCGACGCGGCGGTCGACGGCGTCGATGTGGTCCTGCCAGAAGTGGCTGGCGCCCTCTTCCAGCTCATAGTCGATGACGATGCCCTTCTGCGTGCGCAGCTTGTTGACCACGCGCTCGACCTCGACGGGCGGCACCACGGTGTCGTTGGTGCCGTGCAGGAACAGGCCGGACGCCGGGCAGGGGGCCAGGAAGCTGAAGTCGTACATGTTCGACGGCGGCGACACGGAGATGAAACCGTCGGTCTCCGGCCGGCGCATCAGGAGCTGCATGCCGATGTAGGCCCCGAACTGGTAGCCGGCGACCCAGGTCTGGCTGGCGGCGGGATTGTTCGCCTGAAGCCAGTCCAGCGCTGTGGCCGCGTCGGCCAGCTCGCCGATGCCAGAGTCGAACTCACCCTGGGACTTGCCGACGCCGCGGCTGTTGTAGCGCAGGGTGGCGAAGCCGCGCTTCTGGAACAGCTGGAACAGGGTCACGGCGACCGGGTTGTTCATGTGCCCACCGGCCTTGGGGTGCGGGTGCAGGATCAGGGCGATCGGGGCATTGGGGCGCTTGCCCGGCGAATAGCGGCCCTCGATGCGGCCCGAGGCGCCGGGCAGGATGACTTCAGGCATCGGTTTCCCGTCTCAATCGTCGTTTCAGGTCGCTGAAATACTTGACCGTGTCAGTAGGACTTTCTAAGTCCCGCATACGGCGCGCGGCCCTCTCAAGGGCGCGGGTTCTAGCACAGAGCCCCGCGAATGCGCGTGATTTTTGAGGACCCTCATGCGCCTTTCGACCAAGGGACGCTACGCCGTCATGGCGATGGCCGATCTGGCCCGCAACGGCCGCGCTTCGGCCGGCGATAGCCGTGCCGTTTCGCTGGCCGAGATCGCCGCGCGGCAGGAGATTTCGCTGAGCTATCTGGAGCAGCTGTTCGCCCGTCTGCGAAAGGCCGGGCTGGTGCGCAGCGTGCGCGGACCGGGCGGGGGCTATCGCCTGTCGCGCACCCCGGCCGAGACGGCGGTGGCCGACATCGTCCTGGCCGTCGACGAACCCATCCGCGCCACGCGCTGCTCGGGGCAGGGCACGCCGCGCGGATGCATGGCTGGCGGGGAGCGCTGCATCACCCACCACCTGTGGGAAGACCTGGGCGCCGAGATCCACGCCTATCTGTCGGCGGTGTCGCTGGAGGACGTGGTGATGAAGCGCACCGGCGTGCGCCGTCGCGCGGCCCCGGCGCTGGCCGAAGGGGTGGCGGCATGACCGCGAAGACCCCCGTCTATCTGGACTACAACGCCTCCGGTCTGGTTCGCCCGGAAGTTCAGGAAATCATGACCAAAGTGCTGGCCGACAACGGCAATCCGTCGGCCGTTCACGCCGCCGGACGGCGGGCGCGGGCTCGGATCGAGACCGCGCGGGCCCAGGTCGCCGATCTGGTCGGGGCCGATCCGACGTCGGTGATCTTCTCGTCCGGCGGCACGGAATCCAACGCCCAGGCGATCGTCAGCGCCATCGCGGCGGGCTGCGAGCGGCTGATCGTCTCGGCCACCGAACACCCCTGCGTGGCCGAGGCGGCGACGGCGTCGGGCAAGCCGGTGAAGATGCTGCCAGTGGATCGCGACGGCGTGGTCGACCTGAAGAAGCTGGCGCAGCTGCTGGCCCTGCCGGGCAAGGCGGTGGTGGCGATCCATCACGCCAACAACGAGAGCGGCGCGATCCAGCCGGTCGCGGAGGCGGCGAAGCTGGTGCGCGCGGCGGGCGGCTGGCTGCATGTCGACGCGATCCAGTCGGCGGGCAAGATCCCGGTGAACCTGCGCGATCTGGGCGCCGATTCCCTGACCCTGTCGGCGCACAAGCTGGGCGGGCCGCAGGGCGTGGGCGCGCTGGTTCTGAAGGAAGGCCGGGAGGCCGTGCGCATCCTGCACGGCGCGGGGCAGGAGCGCGGCCTGCGCGCCGGCACCGAGAACGTGCCGGGCATCGCCGGCTTCGGAACGGCCGCCGATTGCGCCGCGCGCGACCTGCCGCTGGCGGAAGCGCACAAGGCCTGGCGCGACGCCGCCGAGGCGCGCGTCAAGGCCGCCGGCGCGGTCATCATCGCCGAGGGGGCGCCGCGTCTGCCCAACACCCTGTTCATGGCCGCGCCCGGATGGGACAGCCCGCAGCAGCTGATCACCCTGGACCTGATGGGCGTGATGGTGTCGGGCGGCAGCGCCTGCTCGTCGGGCAAGATCAAGCCGTCGCGCGCCATTCTGGCGACCGGCCGCACATCGCTGGCCACCAACGGCATCCGCATCTCCGGCGGCTGGGGCACGGTCGAGGCCGACTGGGTCCGCTTCGCCGACGCCTGGCTGGAGGCCTGGGGCAAGAAGCAGGCGCGCCTGAAGACGGCGGAGGTCGCCTGATGGCCGCCGTCAAGGAAACCGTCGACGCCGTCGCCGCGCTGGAGAAGTACGCCCACGGCTTCACCAGCGACATCGAGACCGAGTTCGCGCCCAAGGGGCTGAACGCCGACATCGTCCGCTTCGTCTCCGAGAAGAAGGGCGAGCCGGAGTGGATGCTGGAATGGCGTCTGGCCGCCTATGAGCGCTGGCTGGCGATGGAGGAGCCGACCTGGGCCTCGGTCCGGTATGAGCCGGTCGACTATCAGGAGCTGTTCTACTACGCCGCGCCGAAGCAGAAGGACGGGCCCAAGAGCCTCGACGAGGTCGATCCCGAACTGCTGGCTATCTACGAGAAGCTGGGCATCCCGCTGAAGGAGCAGGCGGTGCTGGCGGGCGTCGAGGGCGCGCCGCGCTATGCGGTCGACGCCGTGTTCGACAGCGTCAGCGTGGTCACCACCTTCAAGGCCGAACTGGCCAAGGCTGGCGTGATTTTCATGCCGATTTCCGAGGCCTTGCGCGAATATCCTGATCTGGTGCGCCAATATCTCGGCTCGGTCGTGCCGGTCTCGGACAACTATTTCGCCGCCCTGAACAGCGCGGTCTTCAGCGACGGATCGTTCGTCTACATCCCGCCGGGCGTGAAATGCCCGATGGAGCTGTCGACCTATTTCCGCATCAATGCCTCGCAGACGGGCCAGTTCGAGCGCACCCTGATCATCGCCGACAAGGGCAGCTACGTCTCCTATCTGGAGGGCTGCACCGCCCCCATGCGCGACGAGAACCAGCTGCATGCCGCGGTGGTCGAGCTGGTGGCGCTGGACGACGCCGAGATCAAATATTCGACGGTCCAGAACTGGTACCCCGGCGACGCCGAGGGCAAGGGCGGCATCTACAACTTCGTCACCAAGCGCGCCGACTGCCGCGGCGACCGCTCGAAGGTGTCGTGGACCCAGGTGGAGACCGGCTCGGCCGTCACCTGGAAATACCCCTCCTGCATCCTCAAGGGCGAGGAGAGCTCGGGCGAATTCTATTCGATCGCCATCACCAACGGACATCAGCAGGCCGACACGGGCACGAAGATGGTGCATCTGGGCAAGAATTCGAAGTCGCGCATCATCGCCAAGGCGGTGTCGGCGGGCAAGTCAGACTCGACCTATCGCGGCCTGGTGTCGGTGCACCCCAAGGCGACGGGCGTGCGCAACTTCACCCAGTGCGACAGCCTGCTGATCGGCAAGGCGTGCGGGTCGCACACCATCCCCTACATCGAGGCGCGCAACGGCTCGGCCCAGCTGGAGCACGAGGCGACGACGACGCGCCTGTCGGACGACCAGCTGTTCTACGCCCAGCAGCGCGGCCTGTCGGAGGAGGAGGCGGTGGCCCTGCTGGTCAACGGCTTCGTCCGCGACGTGCTGCAGGAACTGCCGATGGAGTTCGCCGTCGAGGCGCAGAAGCTGGTGGCGATTTCGCTGGAAGGGAGCGTGGGGTGAGCGTCGACACCGCCCTCATCGTCCGCCGCCACGCCCTGCCGAGTCCGGCGGAGCTGGCGGCTGCGACGAAGGAGATGACCGGGGTGACGGTCACCTTCCACCCCGACGTCCGCTTCGCCGACTGGCAGGGCGGCTGGGTCCCCATGACCGTCGACGGGGAAGAGAGCGGGTTCGAGCTCTATTCCGGCCCGCTGGACGGGGAGGAAGACCTGCCCGCCGAGGCGGCCGACCACGGCGATCACGTGCTGTGGTTCGTGGCGCGCGGCCCGCTGTCGGCGCAGACGGCGTCGCTGCTGCAGCGCGTGCTGGCCGCCCGCTGGAACGCGGCGGGTCTGATCGAGGGGGAGATCATTCCTCCCGGCGACATGGCGGTCGAGAGCGAACCGCCCGCCGACATGGCTCCCGACCTGGCCGCCACCATGACCGGCACGCCGAAGGAGCGCGCCGCGGCCATGGAGCGCTACGTCGCCAAACACTATCCGCCGATCCCGGTCGACCCGCACGCGAGGACGAAGGATCTGCTGAAGCAGCTGATCGTCCCCCTCCTAATCTTCGCCGCGCTAGGCGGCTTCTACCTCTGGTCCCAGCTCCGATAATGCTCTCCATAACCGACCTCCACGTCGCCGTGGGCGACAAGCCGATCCTCAACGGGCTGACGCTCGACGTCCCGGCGGGCGAGGTGCACGCCGTCATGGGGCCGAACGGGGCGGGCAAGTCGACCCTGGGCTACGCCCTGACCGGGCGGCCCGGCTATGAGGCGACGGCCGGATCGGCGTCGTGGAACGGCGAGGATCTGCTGGCGCTGGACCCGGCCGAGCGGGCGGCCAAGGGCGTCTTCCTGTCGTTCCAGTATCCGCTGGAAATCCCCGGCGTGCCGGCCATGACCTTCATCCGCACGGCGCTGAACGCCCAGAAGCGGGCGCGGGGCGAGGCCGAGGTGTCGGCGCCCGACTTCCTGAAGCTGGTCCGCGCGGCGTCGACCCGGCTGAAGATGAATTTCGACATGCTGAAGCGGCCGCTGAACGTCGGCTTCTCCGGCGGCGAGAAGAAGCGGATGGAGATCCTGCAGATGGCCCTGCTGGAGCCGTCGCTGCTGATCCTCGACGAGACGGATTCGGGGCTGGACATCGATGCGCTCCGCATCGTCGCCGACGGCGTGAACGCCCTGCGGTCGCCGGAGCGGTCGATGCTGGTGATCACCCACTACCAGCGGCTGCTGGACTACATCCGGCCGGACCGGGTGCACGTTCTGGCGGCGGGTCGGATCGTGGCGTCCGGGGGGCCGGAGCTGGCCCTGCAGCTGGAAGCCGAGGGTTACGACAAGTACGCGGCGGAGGCGGCGTGAACGCGCCCGTCCGCATCGATCTGAAAGACGCCGCGACAATCCCATCGCGGCGGACCGAGGCGTGGAAATACTCCGACCTGCGCCGCTGGCTGCGCGACGAGCCGCCGCCGTCCCCGGCGCTTCCCGAAGGCCAGCCGAACGACGGGCCGTTCCGGGCGCTGACTCCGAACGAGCTGCTGATCGCCAACGGTCGGCTGAACTGGTGGCCGGAAGACGATCTGGGCGAGGGCATCGAGATCTCCCAACATGCAGGGCCTGATGCGCCGCGGATGGCGGGGGCCCTGCCGATGGGCGCGCTGGCCGCCGCCAGGTCGCTCGAAGGCGTCCACATCGTCAGCTTCAAGGCGGGCGAGCCGCGATCTTTGGCCCTGCGTCTGCTCACCGATGCGAAGAACACGGGCCACCACTCCCGGATCGGCGTGGTCGTGGAGGCCGGCGCCCAGGCGACTCTGTTCGAGAGCCACGAGGGATGGGGCGAGGCCTATCTGGCGAACACCCTGATCGAGATTTTCGTCGAGGAGGGCGCGACGCTGGAGCGGATCGTCGTCGTCGAGGACGCCGTCGACGCCCTCTCCGTCGTTTCCGCCGAGGTGCACCTGAGCCCCGGCGCGACCTATCGTCAGACGGCCATGGCCGGCGGCGGCAGGCTCCAGCGCTTCGAGACCCACGTCAGCCATCCGGGGCAGGGCGCTTCCGTCCGCATGGACGGGATCTACGCCCTGTCCGGCGAGCGGCACGCCGACCTGACCAGCGTCGTCACCCACGCGGGGCTCGACGGCCAGACGTCCCAGCTGGTCAAGGGCGTGGTGCGCGATCAGGCGCGCGGGGTGTTCCAGGGCAAGATCGTGGTGGAGCGCGGGGCCGACGGCACCGACGCCCGCATGGCCCACAACGCCCTGATCCTGTCGGAGCGCGGCGAGGTCGACGCCAAGCCGGAGCTGATCATCTATGCCGACGACGTGCAGTGCGCGCACGGCAACACGGTCGGCACGCTGGACGAGAGCGCCCTGTTCTACATGCAGCAGCGCGGCCTGCCGGCGGAGGAGGCGAGGGCGCTTCTGACGCAGGCCTTCCTGTTCGAGGTCGTCGACCGCATCGAGCACGAGGGCGCGCGCGAGGTGGTGCGGGAATGGCTGACGGCACGACTTTGAAAAATCCTCCCCAGAGCGCAGCGAAGGTGGAGGGGGACCATGCGCAGCATGGTGGAGGGGGCTTGCCCCAGACACCGGCCGCGGGGCTGACCCCCTCCACCGCTTCGCGGTCCCCCTCCCCCGATGGGGGAGGATTTGACGTCGCCTCGGTGCGCGCGCAGTTCCCGATCCTGTCGCGGCAGGTGAACGGGCGGCCGCTGGTCTATCTGGACTCCGCCGCCAGCGCGCAGAAGCCGCGCGCGGTGATCGACGCCATGACGCGGGCGATGGAGGGCAGCTACGCCAACGTTCACCGCGGCCTGCACACGCTCGCGAACGAGACGACCGAGGCCTTCGAGGCCGCGCGCGAGAGCGTGGCGCGGTTCGTAGGGGCCGAGGCCCCGGAGCGCGTGGTCTTCACCAAGGGCGGCACCGAGGCGATCAACCTGGTGGCGGCCGGGCTTGGGAGGTCCATCCAGCCGGGCGACGAGATCGTGATCAGCCAGATGGAGCACCACTCCAACATCGTGCCCTGGCACCTGCTGCGCGAGCGGCACGGGGCGGTGCTGAAATGGATCCCGGTGCTGGACGACGGCAGCCTCGACATGGCCGCCTATGCCGACCTGCTGGGGCCGCGGACGCGGATGGTCGCGGTCACCCACATGTCGAACGTGCTGGGCACGGTGAACCCGGTGGGGGAGATCACGCGGCTGGCGCACGCCGTCGGGGCCCAGGTCTTGATCGACGGCTGCCAGGGCGCGGTGCACTGCGCGCCGGACGTGGCCGCCATCGGCTGCGATTTCTACGTCATTACCGGCCACAAGCTGTTCGGGCCCACCGGCATCGGCGCCCTGGTCGGCTCCGGGGCGGCGCTGGAGGCCCTGCCGCCGTTCCAGGGCGGGGGCGAGATGATCGAGACGGTGGCGATGGACCGCGTCACCTATGCGAAGCCGCCGCACCGGTTCGAGGCGGGCACGCCGCCGATTCTGGAGGCGATCGGACTGGGCGCCGCGATCGACTGGTATTCCGCCTTCGATCCCGCCGCCGTGCGGGCGCACGAGGCGGCGCTGCTTGAGCGCGTGCGCGAGCGGCTGTCGGGCTTGAACTGGCTGACCGAGATCGGCACGGCGCCGGGCAAGGGCGCGATCTTCGCCTTCACGGTCGAGGGCGCGCACGCCCACGACGTGGCGCAGATCATGGACCGTTATGGCGTCGCCGTCCGCGCCGGCCTGCACTGCGCCGAGCCGCTGGCGCAGCGTTTCGGCCTGACGTCGAGCGGACGCGCCAGCTTCGCCCTATATAACACCGTGGAGGAGGCCGAGGCCTTCGCCGACGCCCTGATCAAGGCCAGAGACTTCTTCGTATGAGCCCGCCCATTTCCGAAAACGCCGACTTCGCCGCCGCCTGGGACGAGCCGCAGAAAAGCGCCTTGTCGCAGGACGAGATCGCGCGGCTGACCGACAACATCGTGGCGGCGCTGAAGACCGTGTTCGACCCGGAAATCCCGGTCGACGTCTATGAGCTGGGCCTGATCTACAAGGTCGACCTGTCCGACGATCGCGACGTCGACATCGAGATGACCCTGACGGCCCCCGGCTGCCCCGTCGCCGGCGAGATGCCGGGCTGGATCGAGGACGCGGTGGCAAAGGTCGAGGGCGTGAAGTCCGCGAAGGCCAATCTGGTGTTCGACCCGCCCTGGGACCCCTCGCGCATGAGCGACGAGGCCAAGCTGCAGCTGAACATGTTCTGATGACCGATCCCGTCGTGACCCCCGCCCCGCGCAGGCCGCGCCTTTCGGTCGTCACCCTGACGCCCGCGGCGGCCGACCGCGTACGCGAGCTGCTGGCCGCCAATCCGGACAAGATCGGGCTGAAGATCGGCGTCAAGAACGGCGGCTGCGCCGGTCAGGAATACGTCTTCAGCCTGACGGACGTGGTGTCGTCGTTCGACGAGGCGGTCGATTTCGACGGCGCGCGGGTGGTGATCGAGGGCAAGGCGATTCTGTACCTGATCGGCACCGAGATCGACTGGGAGGTCACGCCGCTGGCTTCGAAGTTCGTGTTCCGCAATCCCAACCAGACCGATGCCTGCGGCTGCGGCGAGAGCGTCACGATAACCCCGGCGGCGGCCGGCTGAGGTTGTCGCGCACTGACGATAGGCGCTCATTGGCGACTTTTGCAGTTTTCAAGATCCGCTCGGCGAGGCTGGACCGGGTCCTTGGTCAGTTTGACGTCGGGATAGGTCGACTCTTCAGAAGCTCGTCCGGCGTCGGGACCTGAACGGCGGGCGTGACCGGCGCGCCCGTGGCCTCGGCGACCAGTTCGGCCGTTCGGCCTTCCACCGCCGCCTCCAGCCTCGCCATGAACGCGTCCTTGTCGAGCCCGGTCGGGATGGGGTCGAGGAACTCGATCGTCGCCGTGCCGGGCCGCTTCTCGAACGCCTCCTGCGGCCAGAACAGGCCGAGGTTCGTCGCCAGCGGGACCACCGGCATGTCGAAGTCACGGTACATGTGCCAGACGCCCGAGCGATAGCGGAACTTCTCGCCCACCTTCGCCAGATTGCCCTCGGGATAGATCAGGATCCGCCGGCCGTCGCGATGGGCGTCGGCACCGCGGCTCTTCAGCGAGTTCCGCGCTTCGCGCCCCCCACAGTTGTTGACGACGATGGCCCCCAGCTTGCGCAACACCGTCGCCATCAGCGGAAATCTCTCCAGATGGTCGCCGGTGACGAAGGCCAGGTCGTCGAACTGGTCGTAGACGCAGAAGCCGTCGCCCCAGCTCTGGTGCTTGGCGGCGATGATGAAGGCGCCGTCCGGCAGGCGTTCCCGGCCGCGCGCTTCCACCCGGATGCCGGCCAGGACACGCATCGCCTGCACCATGCGCCGGACGTAGCGGCGGATGATCCAGCCGGTGGCTGCGCGCCCGGGCAACAGGGCGGCGGCGACGGCCATGAGGGTATAGGCGATCGACAGCGACCAGTAGGCGGCGGCGAAAGCCAGGCTGCGGATCATGCGGCGATCATCACGGGCGCCGTGGCGACTTCAAGGCGAAGCTTCAGGCTGCGGCCTTGCGCATGCTCTCGGCGCTGGTGACCCGGTTGCGGCCGTTGCGCTTGGACTCGTACAGCGCCTCGTCCGCGCGGCCCAGCAGGCAGGCCGCCGTCTCGCCCTTCGCCAGCCGGGCATAGCCGGCGGAGATGGTGACGGCGCCCAGCTCATCGTCGGTGGAGCGACGGCGCAGGGATCGTGAGGCGATCTCGTTGCGCACGGATTCCAGCGCATCCTCGACGCCGGCGGCGTCCTCGGCCGGGAAGATGACGGCGAACTCCTCGCCGCCATAGCGCGCGGCCAGACGCGGGGTGCGCGCCATGCGGCCCAGCACGCTGGCGACGTAGCGCAGGACCTGATCGCCGGTCTGGTGACCCCAAGTGTCGTTGAATCGCTTGAAATGGTCGATGTCGAGCACCGCCAGCGTCAGCTCGCGTCCGTCGCGGTGCGCGACCTCGACGCAGGCTTCCAGATGCTCGTCGAACGCCTTGCGGTTGGCCAGATTTGTCAGGGCGTCGGTCATCGCGTCGCGACGCACCTGCTCCAGGTGTTCGCGCAGGCGGGCGACCTCGCGGGTGGAAGCGTCCAGACGCTTCTCCAGGTCCTGGTTCTGCTTCTGCACCTTGCGCGTGGCGGTGGTCAGGCCGTCGACGACGACCTTCAGGTCCTCCGGAGCCGCCGCGCCCTCCATGTCGGCCGAGGCGCCGGCCAGCACCTGGCCGTATTCGGCCTGGCTCTTGTGGGCCTTGGCGATGGCGGTGGCGACGCTGGTCAGCTCGCGGTCCAGCACCCGGCCGGCGTCGCGGATCTCTTCCGACAGCCTCCCGCGCGGCAGGTATTCGGCGGCCAGCATGTCCGAGACGGCTTCGGTGAACGGCTCGCCGGCGGCCAGCACGCGCTTGATCTCGCGGCCCAGCGGACCGTCGGGGTCGCCGAGGTAGTGCAGCCAGAGCTCGAAATTGAGCGGCGTCGGCCACACGCCGGCGCCCTCCATCTCCTCCAGCACGCGCCGCGCCAGCCCATAGGCTTCCGGCCCGCGCAGGGTCGTTTCCACGACCTTGGCCATGCGTTCCCCCGCAATTCTTGCTGCCGACACCCTAGCCGCCGAAGCGTAACGGCGGGTTAAGCGCGGCTCGAAGAACGCGGATTCGTGGGTCGGTTCAAGCGCCGATCACGACCGGCCGGCGCAGGAAGGCGGGAATGTCGGCGTCGCCGAACGGACGGCCGCGCGGAGCGGGCGTTTCCGCCTCGGCGGCCGCCGGACGCGCCTCGCGCTCCCGATCCCGTCCGCGACCCCGACCGCCGCGCTCGCGACGCGGGCGCTCGGGGCGTGCCTCTTCGGCGACCGCCTCGGCTGGCTCGGCCAAAACCGGAGCTTCCACGGCCTCGGCGACGGCCGAGAATTCCGGCAGCGGCGCCGCGACTTCGGCCTCTGCGCGGTCGGCGCCGCGGCGGC
>JAIEQC010000022.1 GCA_019748055.1 Caulobacteraceae bacterium
TCATCGCCTAAGCGACGACCTGAAAGACCGAAAGACCACGAACCCCCGCCGGAGCGATCCGGCGGGGGTTCTGCTTTTCGGGGAAGGATGCGGTTAACGCGCAGCGCTCCGGGCGCATCCGCTTGCGAGGAACTCGAAATGCGCGCCTGACGTTGCGTGTCGCAGTGTTAGGATTTTCGCAACCATGATGAAGGCGCTTCGCCTCGGCCTGTTCATCGGCACCCTGATCGGGGCCAGCGCCTGCGCTATGGCCCCGTCCGCGAACGGGCAGGGCGGCTGGTACGGATCGGGCGAGGTGGGCGGTTCTGACCGCGACTGACGAATCCATGGCGCGCGGCGCGCCGTCGTCATATAGATGCGAACTGCGGACGCCGACCGTCGCGCCGCGCCGGGTCTCTCCCCCTAGATGTTAGCCGTCGCCATCGTCGTCGTTCTGCTCCTCGTGGTGCTCAACGGCCTGTTCGCCATGACCGAGCTGGCGGTCGTCTCCTCGCGCAAGTCCAAGCTGCAGAGCCGGGCCGAGAAGGGCGACCGGGGCGCCCGCGCGGCGCTGAAGCTGGCGGAGGAGCCCACCCACTTCCTGTCGGCCGTGCAGGTGGGGATCACCCTGATCGGCATTCTGGCCGGCGCCTATGGTCAGGCGGCGATCGCGGGCGAGCTGAACCGCATGATCGAGGCGGCCTTCCCAGGGGCGGCCGCGTGGTCGGAGATCGCCTCGACCGCCGTGGTGGTCGTGCTGATCACCTACGTCTCGCTGATCGTGGGCGAGCTGGTGCCGAAGCGTCTGGCGCTGATCTTCCCGGAATCGATCGCGGCCAAGATGGCGTCGCCGATCTCGACGCTGGCCATTGTGCTGCATCCGTTCGTGGTGCTGCTGACCGCCTCCACCTCCGGCATCCTGAAGGTGCTGGGCGTCAAGGACCGCGACGGGTCCGACGTGACGCAGGAGGAGGTGGAGACGATGATCGCCGAGGGCACCTCCGCCGGCCTGATCGAGCCGGAAGAGCAGGAGATGATCGAGGAGATCCTGACGCTGGGCGACCGCCCAATCCGCGTGGCGATGACGCCGCGGCACGAGGTGTTCTGGATCGCCTTGGACGACAGCGAGGAGCAGCTGCGAGAGGAGATCCGCACCTGCCCCTATTCCCGCATCGTGGTGGCCAAGGAGAACGACGTCGACAACCCGCTGGGCGTCGTTCACAAGAAGGACCTTCTGGACAGCCTGCTGGACAACGGCGAGTTCAACGTCGAGACCCTGGTCCAGACCCCCGCCTTCATCCCCCAGTCGACCAGCGTGCTGAAGGCGCTGGAGATCATGAAGTCGTCCAAGGTCCACATGGCCTTCCTGGTGGACGAGTTCGGCGCCTTCGAGGGCGTGGTGACGGCGACCGACCTGCTGGAGATGATCGCCGGCGACTTCGACGAGGGCCACGACGAGGGCGAGCAGCTGATCCGTCAGCGCGAGGACGGCACCTGGCTGGTCGACGGCCAGACCGATCTGGAGGAGCTGTCGGACGAGCTGGGCGAGGACTTCGGCGAGGCGGAGGGCTTCCACACCGTCGCGGGCCTGGTCCTGCATGAGCTGTCGCGCGTGCCCAGCGAGGGCGAGGTGCTGCAGCTGGGCCGGTTCGAGGTCGAGGTCATCGACATGGACGACCGCCGCATCGACAAGCTGCTGTTCCGCCAAGTGGTGAAGGCCGAGGACGAGGCGCGGGCCGTGGCGGAGCATCAGGAGTGAGGCCGCCGGCACGCGGCCTTCGCCCTTGAAATCACGGGCGGGGTGGGGCATAGCCCCCCGTCTGGCGAAGACCACCTCTCCGGCGTGTCCGGAGGCGGCGTGATTTGTCTAGGAGTTTAGCTCAGCTGGTAGAGCACCGGTCTCCAAAACCGGGGGTCGTGGGTTCGAGTCCCCCAACTCCTGCCATTTCTCCCCCTGTTCCCGCAGCCTGGGCCTCCCCATCTGCGGGGACAGGATCAAGCGTTCGAAAGAGACCCTGAGCACAGATGGCCAAGTCCAAGTTCCCCGGCCGCCGCACCGGCGCCAAGGCCCAGGGCGCGTCCGCGTCCGGCGGCACGGTGACGGTGGAGCCGACCGAGCCCAAGGTCCGCACCTCCCCCATGCAGTTCCTCAGCCAGGTCCGCGCCGAAGGGCGCAAGATCGTGTGGCCCAGCCGCAAGGAGACCTGGATCACCTCGGTGATGGTCTTCATCATGGTGCTGATCGCCGCAGTGTTCTTCTGGATCGTGGATCTGGGGCTGGGGTGGAGCATCGAAAAAATCATCTCCATCGGCTCATAAGAAAGAGCGCGCCATGACCGACGCAGCGCCCGAAGCCGCCGCCAACCCGCGGCACAAGTGGTACATCGTCCACGCCTATTCGAACTTCGAGAAGAAGGTCGCCGAGCAGCTGCGCGAGCAGGCGGCGCGGCAGGGCCTGGCCGAGAACTTCTCCGAGATACTCGTCCCGACCGAGGACGTCGTGGAGGTCCGTCGCGGCCGCAAGGTGAACTCCGAGAGGAAATTCTTCCCCGGCTACGTTCTGGTGAAGATGGAGATGACCGACGACGCCTATCACCTGGTCAAGAACACGCCGAAGGTCACCGGCTTCCTGGGCGCCGCCGGCGGCACGAAGCCCCTGCCGGTGTCCGAGCGTGAGGTGAAGAACATCATCGGCGCGGTGGAGGAGGGCGTGGAGCGTCCCAAGCCCACGATCCGCTTCGACATCGGCGAGACGGTCAAGGTGGTCGACGGCCCCTTCGCCAGCTTCGACGGCCAGGTGGAGAGCGTCGACGAGGACGCCGCCCGCCTGCGCGTGGCCGTGTCGATCTTCGGCCGTCCGACGCCGGTCGACCTGGAGTACGGCCAGGTGGAGAAGGTCTCGGGCTGAGCCGCGAGCCTGCAGGGTTTCGAACGGCGGCCTGCGGGCCGCCGTTTGCTTTTGGGCGGCGCCTCTGATACTGGCCCGCCTCCCTCAGCGATGAGGGCAAATCCGTGGGAGGCCGCCATGCCGCACCACGGCTCATCCGTGGCGATTGAGTTCGCCGCTTCATAGGAGAGACCGATGGCCAAGAAGATTCTCGGCTACATCAAGCTGCAGGTGCCCGCGGGCTCCGCGACGCCCTCGCCGCCCATCGGCCCGGCCCTGGGTCAGCGCGGCGTGAACATCATGGGCTTCTGCAAGGAGTTCAACGCGCGCACCGAGAAGGAAGCCAAGGGCACCCCGCTTCCGACCGTGATCACCGTCTATCAGGACAAGTCGTTCACCTTCGTCACCAAGACGCCGCCGGCGACCTGGTACCTGAAGCAGGCCACCGGCCTGAAGTCGGGCGCCAAGCTGACCGGCCGCGAAACCGTCGGCAAGATCACCCGCGCCCAGCTGCGCGAGATCGCCGAGAAGAAGATGAAGGATCTGAACGCCAACGACCTGGACCAGGCCGCCAAGATCATCGAAGGCTCGGCGCGCGCCATGGGCCTGAACGTGGTGGAGAAGTAAGTCATGGCCAAGCAAGCAAAGCGCATCCAGGCCTGGACCGGCGACCGTGACGCCCTCCTGCCGTACGCCGACGCCATCAAGGCGGTGAGGGACAACGCCAAGGCCAAGTTCGACGAGTCGATCGAGATCGCCGTCAACCTGGGCGTCGACCCGCGTCACGCCGACCAGCAGGTCCGCGGCGTGGTCAACCTGCCGTCGGGCACGGGCCGCGACGTCCGCGTCGCCGTCTTCGCCAAGGACGCCAAGGCCGACGAGGCCCGCGCCGCCGGGGCCGACGTCGTCGGCGCCGACGACCTGTTCGAGAAGATCAACGGCGGCTTCATGGACTTCGACCGCGTCATCGCCACGCCGGACCTGATGGGTCTGGTCGGGCGTCTGGGCAAGGTGCTGGGCCCGCGCGGCCTGATGCCGAACCCCAAGGTCGGCACCGTGACCCCGAACGTCGGCCAGGCGGTCAAGGACGCCAAGGGCGGCGCCGTGGAGTTCCGCGTCGAAAAGGCGGGCATCGTCCACGCCGGCATCGGCAAGGCCTCGTTCGATCAGGACGCCCTGGAAGCCAACGTGAAGGCGATCGTCGACGCCCTGGTGAAGGCCAAGCCGTCGGGCGCCAAGGGCACCTACGTGAAGCGCATCAGCCTGTCGTCGACGATGGGCCCGGGCTTCAAGGTCGACCCGGCCTCGCTGGGCGCCTGATCCCTCCAGGTGACGGAGTTGAAGGAACGGCGGCTCCACCGGGAGCCGCCGTTTTTTTGTTTGCCGCGTGTCGCGCACGCTCTTGTGGAGTCAGGAGTTCGCGGAGAGGTTGGGTGGGAAAGGGGCTTCGTCCATGCGCATCCTGTCCATAATCTTCGTCAGCCTGACCCTGTCGCTTGGTGCAACGGCGGCCTGGGCCCAGGACGGGGATCGTGCCCGTCGCCTGGAGTTGGCGACCCGCTTCGTCGATCTTTCGATGGGCGAGGAGTTGCCCAAGTTGGTCGATCAGATCATCGAGGAAGAGCTGGCCGCAAACCCCGACATGCCGCAGGAGGAGCGGGACTGGATGCGGCGCAACATGCCCGCATTGACGATGACCATGATCGAGGACATCGGCTCTCAGCTTGGGCCTGTCTATGCCGACGCTTTCACGGTGCCGGAACTGGAGGCTCTCGTTGCCTTTTACGAGACTCCTCTGGGGCGCTCGATCGCGACGAAGCAGTTCGAGATCGGCGCGCGGAGTCAGGAGATTTTGGCGGGCGCCTTAGGACGTTTCTTCGAGCGGCTGGTGACCAAATACTGCCAGGAGTTCGACTGCGAAGAGGTCCCCGTCGCGCCCTCGTCCGGCAAGTGATGCCGGGCCCTTGAGTTTCCGCGCGCCCCTGTGTATGGAGCGCGCCTTGCCGTGACGGGTCCGCCCGTGACGGTCCTGTCCGAGAACTTCGGGGCGTGGGGGCCACCCACGCCGTAAATGTCGGGGAGCCCCCCGGCGCCGTGGGGAGATGGGTCGCAGACGATCCCCTTCGCCTTCGTGCGGAGAGGGCGTGAGCTTCCTTCGGACATCGCTACCGGCCTGAACGTCTCGCGGCGACGCGCGGCGCCTTGGCCGTCTTGCCGTCGGGAATGACCCCGGCGGTGAAACCAAGACTGGAGACCGCAATGGACCGCGCACAAAAGGCCGAGTCGATTGAGACGCTGAAGGGCGTCTTCGCCGACGCCGGCGCCGTGGTCGTGACCCACAACCTGGGTCTGACCGTTGCGGAAATGGAAGACCTGCGTGGCCGGCTGCGTACCGCCGGCGGCGCGTTCAAGGTGGTCAAGAACCGCCTGGCGCTGAAGGCGCTCGAAGCCGAAGAGGGCAGCGACTACCACGGCCTGTTCAAGGGCCCCGTGGGCATCGCCTATGCCAACGATCCGGTGACGGCCGCCAAGGTGTCGTCCGAATTCGCCAAGGGCAACGACAAGTTCGTCATCGTCGGCGGCTTCATGGGCGAGACCGTGGTCGACGCGAAGGGCGTGGAGAGCCTCTCCAAGCTGCCGTCGCTGGACCAGATCCGCGCTTCGCTGATCGGCCTCATCAACGCTCCGGCCACCAAGGTCGCCGGCGTGCTGCAGGCGCCGGCCGGCCAACTGGCCCGGGTGTTCAACGCCTACGCCACCAAGGACGCCGCGTAAGCGGCCCCTCCATCTCCGCATCTCCTCAAACCAACATCCTCCGAAGGAACTGAAAAATGGCCGATCTCGCCAAAATCGTCGAAGACCTGTCGTCCCTGACCGTCCTGGAAGCCGCCGAGCTGTCCAAGCTGCTGGAAGAAAAGTGGGGCGTCTCCGCCGCCGCTCCGGTCGCCATGGCCATGCCGGCCGGTGGCGGCGCCGGCGCCGCTCCGGCGGAAGCCGCTGAAGAGCAGACCGAGTTCACCGTCGTCCTGATCGACGGCGGCGACAAGAAGATCAACGTGATCAAGGAAGTCCGCGGCGTCCGTTCGGACCTGGGTCTGAAGGAAGCCAAGGACCTGGTCGAAGGCGCTCCGCAGAACGTCGTCGAGAACGTCTCGAAGCAGCAGGCCGACGAAGTCGCCAAGAAGCTGACCGAGGCCGGCGCCAAGGTCCAGATCAAGTAAGATCTGACGGTCTTTCCGCCTCGCGCGGAGAGCGGAACGACGGGCCCGATGGGAAACCATCGGGCCCGTTTTTCATTTGATCGTGCTGACGGGCCGACCCGTCGCGCCCCACCTGTTGGCTCCCGAACGAAAGGCCTCCCATGAAGATCCTGATGGTGCTCACCTCGCATGACCGACTGGGCGACACCGGCAAGAAGACGGGCTTCTGGCTGGAGGAGTTCGCCGCGCCCTACTATGCACTCAAGGACGCCGGGGCCGAGATCGTGCTGGCCTCGCCCAAGGGCGGCCAGCCGCCGCTGGACCCCAAGAGCGACGAGCCGGACGCCCAGACCGAAGCCACGGAGCGCTTCAAGAAGGACGAGCAGGCGCAGGCTGCGCTCGCATCCACCACGCCGCTGAAGGATGTCGACGCCTCGAAGTTCGACGCCGTTTTCTATCCCGGGGGGCACGGCCCGCTGTGGGACCTGGCCGAGGACGCGACCTCCATCGCCCTGATCGAGGCCTTCGCCCGCGCGGACAAGCCGATCGGCGCGGTGTGCCATGCGCCCGGCGTGCTGAAGAGCGTGCGGGGTCCGGACGGCGAGTTTCTGGTGAAGGGTCGCCGCGTCGCGGGCTTCACCAACAGCGAGGAAGAGGCCGTCGGCCTGACCGACGTCGTGCCCTTCCTGGTCGAGGACATGTTGAAGGCGAACGGTGGCGATTACAGCTGCGGACCGGACTGGGCGTCGCACGTCGTCACGGACGGCAAGCTGGTGACGGGCCAGAATCCGGCGTCGTCGGAGGCCGCCGCCGAAGCCGTACTGAAGCTGCTCGCCTGAGGCGGGCCGCCCGCCGGGGTTGATCGCGGGCTGCCCAAGGATAGGCTGGGCCGTGGAGAGGATGCCCGGCCCATGATCCGTTTGCTGCTTCCGGTCGTCATGGCGACGCCGCTCGTCGCTTGCGATCAGGGCGTCGAGGTTCCCGATCCGGCGACGGTCGTGCCGCCGAAGCGCGCGCCGCTGCCGGAGCCGCCAATGACCTCGGCCAAGGCGATCCAGGTGCTCGACGGCCTGCCGCTCCAGTGCAAGTCGATGGCCGTCGTCCTGTTCGACATGAGCCGGTGCCTGAACCCTACGCCCGAAGGTCTGCCGGATGACCGGAAGCTGCTGGCCGACCTCATCGCCCTGCGCGTGGAGTTGGAGGCGCTGGATCCTGACGTCGTCGAGACGACCTGCTCGACCCGATATGCGGAGCTGGAATCCACGCCCATGCCCCGCCAGTGCTGGGGCCGCTGAGGGTTAACCCTCAAGCGGCGCCAAGATCTCGCTGAGGCGGTCGCGCGTGCCGGGAATGCGTTCCAGGCGCGGGTAGCGCAGGCCGTCGTGGTAGTCGAACTGGATCGTGCGTTCGCGCGAGCCGTTTCGGACGACCACACTGATGGGCTGGTCGTTCCCCTTGGACGCCGTGATCGCGGCGGCCAGGTTGGCGGCGTTTCCGGGCTGGCCGTTGACGCTGACCAGGGACCAGCCCGTGCCGATGCCGGCCTCGTAGGCCGGGCCGCCCCAGCGCACGTTGGTGATGCGCGCGCCCGAAAGGCTGAAGCCCAGAGAATACTGGAAGTCGCCGCCGCCCGAGCCGTTGACGTACTTCTCCACCTCCGTCGGCTGATCGACGTAGATCAGACGCCAGCCGGACCGCTCGAGCCCTTCCAGCGGCGCCTTGGCTTCGGGGCCCACGGCGTCCAGCCGCGCGCGAAGGAAGCCGTCCCAATCGTAAGGCGCCACCGCGTTCAGCGCCTCGATCACGCCGTTGTAGGTGTAGGGCGTCGCCTCCCACACCCCGTCCTGGATGCCATGGAAGCCACGGGCGAAGTCGTCCAGCGAGCGGCGGTCGCCGGTCAGCTCGCGGATCTTGGAGTCGACGTCCAGCCAGATCAGGAGGGCCTCGCGGTAATAGTCGCCCGTGCCGCGCATCCATGAGGACCATGGCGTGACCGACCGATAGCCCAGCAGGTTGTGGTTGGTGGTGTCCTGGAGCGCGCGCCACTCGCGGCCCGGCTGGTTCTCGTAGAAGGCGGCCTGGCCGGCGATGTTGACGATCGCCTCCTCCGGCGTGGTCAGGCCGGCGCGCGTGGCCAGCACCTCTCCCCAGTATTCGGTCAGGCCCTCATAGACCCACAGCAGGGTGTTCTGGACCGGGGTGTTCAGGTTCGGCGTGATCTGGTCGGCAGGGCGCCGGAACTTGCCATTCCAAGTGTGCACGTATTCGTGCGGCAGCAGGGTGCGGGCGCCATGATAGACCGTCCACTCCTGGAAGAAGTTGGCGGGCACCGCGTTCTCGCTGGAGCGGTGATGCTCCAGTCCGATGCCGCCCAGCTGGTTGGAGTTGGTCAGCAGGAACTCGTACTTGTCGAACGGCCGCGTGCCGAACAGGCGGTCGGCCTGGACCACCATGTTGCGGAATCCCGCCAACTGCTCGTCGGTGATCGCGATCGACTCGGGCGTGTCGCCCGTGATGTGCAGGCGCACCGGGGAACGGCCGCCCGGATCCAGATCGACCACGCGGTAGTGCCGTCCGGCGAACATCGGGCTGTCGGCCAGCATCTCCAGATCGATCGGCTCGAACACCGCCAGACCATCCTCGAATGACCGGGTGTCCAAGGCGACGCCGTAGTTCCAGTCCTCGGGCAGCTGGACGGAGGTCTGCACCATGATGCCGGAGTGGCGATAGCCGGCAGGGTACAGGATCGCCTTTTCGAACTGCAGGTTCGACACGTCGGGCGTCATGACGACGCGCCAGGTGCTGTTCTCCGGCTGGGTCAGCCACTGGAAGGACACCTCGATCTCCCGCACGCCCGCGGGAACGTCGAGGTGGAAGGCGTAGGGGTCGATGGTGTCGCGCAGCCACTCGATCCGCTGGCCAGCGCCGGTGACGGTCAGCCCGGCGATCAGCTGGATCGGACCGGTCGGCGCGTGGTTGCCGGGCAGGAACTTCGGATACAGCAGCGTCATCGGCCCCGCCGCGGGCACGGGGATGGTCTGGCGAACGCGCACCACCTTGCGGTCCAGGTCCGTGGCGTCGACCTCGTGTCGGATCACGCCGGGGAAGCGCTCCGCGGTCGGGGCCGGAATGGCCGGGATGTCCCGCGGCAGGCTCTGGATGCCGGCCTGGGCCTGGGCGGAGGCGGATCCGGCGGCGGCCGTCAGCAGCGCCGCGACGCAGGCGGCCACGAGCAGGGAGGGGCGGGCGCGCGTCATCGGGTCATTCTCTCGGCAATGGAAGGGGGCAGGGCCGCGACCTTCGCCATGCCCGTCCGGAGCGTCAAGCTTGGCCGGAAGATCAGTCCGGGCGCACGACCTGGCAGGTCACGTTGCGGGCCGACAGGGCCTCGCACGCGGCGCGGGCGGCCTCCTCGGTCATGCCGGTGAAGCGCGAACGCCACCAGCCGGACGCGCTCATGACCCGGCGTTCGGCGCCGGAGAACTGGCTGCGGAAGCGGCGGTTGACCTCGTCCAGCCAGTCGCTGGCCACCTTCTCGTCGCGGAAGGCTCCGACCTGAACCGACCAGCGGCCCTCGGGCGCGGCGGGGCGGGCGGGCGCGCGTCGCTGGGCGGCGGGCGGCGGGGTCGGCTGGCGGTTCAGATCGGCGGTGCGGTCCGATCGCGGGGCCGGCGCGGAGACCAGGCGGACGTCGGAATCCTCAGGCTCGGCCCGGCTGCCGGCGGCAGCGTCGCCGGGCAAGGAGGCGTAGAGCACGCCGCCTTCGGTCGGCTCCGGCCCGATGCCGAAGCCGCGCTGCTCGAAGAAGGTCTGGGCGACCTCGATCCGCTCTCCGCCCCGGCGACGCGCGGCGACCTCGAAGCCCGTCGACATCAGTTCGGCCACGTGTTCGTTGCGGGTGGCTGTGGAGCGTCCGCCCAGCACGATGGTGATGATCCGCCGCCCGTCGCGCACCGCCGATGCCGCGAGATTGTAGCCCGAGGCGTTGGTGAAGCCGGTCTTGATGCCGTCATAGCCCTGGCCCGAGTTCAGCAGGCCGTTGGTGTTGCGGTACTCGCGCCCGCCGTAGAACCAGCTGTTCACACCGAAGAAACGGTAGTGCTGGGGGAAGTCGCGCAGCAGGGACCGGCACAGGATGGCCAGATCGCGCGCGCTGGTCAGCTGGCGGCTGTCGGGCAGGCCGTTGGCGTTGGCGTAGCGGGTCTGGATCATGCCCAGCTCCTCGGCCTTCAGCGTCATCATCGAGGCGAAACGGGTGTGCGATCCGGCGACATGCTCGGCCAGGGCCACGGCCATGTCGTTGGCCGAGCGGATGGCGGTGGCCAGTATGGCGTCCTCGACCGTGATGGTCTGGCCCGCGGCCAGGCCCAGCTTCGACGGCGGCTGGCCGGCGGCGTGGGGCGAGACGCGGATCACGTCGTCCAGCTTGATCTTGCCCTGCTCCAGCGCCTCGAAGACCAGATAGAGGGTCATCACCTTGGTGATGGAGGCGGGATAGCGGCGGGCGTCGGCATGACGCGCGAACATGACCTCGCCCGACTCGGCGTCGATCACGATGGCGGCGTAGCGCAGGTTCTCTTGCGCCACGACCGGCGTCGCGGCGGGCGCCGCCGTCAGCGACAGGGTCAAAAGGATGGAAAAGACCGCCAGCGTCCGACGCAGGATCAAGGCCATCGCTCACTCACTTCCGCTGCTTCCGGTCGCCCGGACGCCCCCCGGCCACGCAAGGGCTAACATGACCCGCTTCAGTTTCGTGGTCCTTAACGGCGCGTCAACGGAGATTTGAACGGCTTCGCCAATGAAGCGATGTTGCAACGCACAATAATCCCTTGACCAGCGTTCGCACTTGCACCATATGAGCCTCGCGAGCGGGTCCGCCCCGCCGAAGACCTTGATCGGCGACCCAACGCCGCAACGAAGTTCAGGAGAGACTCACATGGCCGACGCCGCCGAAACCATCACCGCCGCCGCCAAGAAGAACGTCGAAACCGCCACCGCCCAGGTGAAGGCTTCCACTCAGCAGGCCCAAGCCCAGGCCGAGAAGTTCCAGGCCGCCGGCGCCCAGGCGTTCCGCGAAGGCGTGGACAAGTCGGTCGCCTCGATGACCGAGCTGAACGCCCACGGCAAGAAGAACCTGGAAGCCATGGTCGAGTCGGCCACGGCCGCCCAAAAGGGCGTCGAAGCCCTGTCGCAGCACGCCCTGGCCTACTCCAAGAAGACCTGGGAAGAGAACGTCGCCGCCGTCCAGTCGATGACGCAGGCCCGTTCGGTCCAGGAACTGATCGAACTGCAGACGACCTGGGCCAAGTCGGCCACGGAAGCCTATCTGTCGGAAGTCACGAAGATGACCGACGTCTTCACCGCCTCGGTGAAGGACAGCTTCAAGCCGATCAACGAGCGCGTCACCGCCTCGGTCGAGAAGTTCCAGGGCGCCCGCTGATCGCCGACGTCACCTGAAGCCTTCGAAGGGGCCCCGGCGGAGACGCCGGGGCCCCTTCTGTATGGGCTGCGGCGACGGCGCAAAAAGCTGTGACTTGCCGCAGCTTCAAATCCGGCCATCATTCCCCATCTAGTCCATCGACTCCCCACCGGACGACGAATGCCCACCAGACGTTCAGGAGAGACGGGAAGCGGCCAAGGGGTCGCCACCGTCACCGAGACGAAGCCGAAGCTTCAGAAGCCCTCGCTGTATCGGGTGCTGATCCTGAACGACGACTACACGCCGATGGAATTCGTCGTCTACGTGCTGGAGCGGTTCTTCCAGAAGGACCGAGAGGCCGCGACCCGCATCATGCTGCATGTGCACCAGCATGGCGTGGGCGTCTGCGGCGTCTTCACCTACGAGGTGGCCGAAACCAAGGTCGCCCAGGTGATCGAGACGGCCCGCCGGCACCAGCACCCCCTTCAATGCACGATGGAAAAGGACTGAGCGGCCCATGCCCTCCTTCTCGCGCCCGCTCGAGGAAACCCTGCACCGGGCGGTCCACTACGCCAACGCCCGGCGGCACGAATACGCCACGCTGGAGCACCTGCTCCTGGCCCTGATCGACGATCCGGACGCGGCCAACGTCATGACGGCCTGCAACGTCGACCTTCAGGCGCTGAAGGCGTCGCTGACGCTGTACGTGGACAACGACCTGGCCGCCCTGGCCACGGCTGACGGCGACGACGCCAAGCCCACCGCCGGGTTCCAGCGCGTGATCCAGCGCGCGGTGATCCACGTCCAGTCCTCGGGCCGCGAGGAGGTGACCGGCGCCAACGTGCTGGTCGCCATCTTCAGCGAGCGCGAGAGCCACGCCGCCTATTTCCTGCAGGAGCAGGACATGACGCGGTACGACGCGGTCAACTTCATCGCCCACGGCATCGCCAAGAAGGCGGGCTCGGGCGAGACGCGCCCCGCGCGCGCTTCGGGCCAGAGCCCCGAGGACGCCGAGGACGCCGCCGCCGCCAAGACGGGCGGAGAGGCGCTTGAAGCCTACTGCGTCGACCTGAACGAGAAGGCCAAGAACGGCAAGGTCGATCCTCTGATCGGCCGCCTCGCCGAGGTCGAGCGCTCGATCCAGATCCTGTGCCGCCGGACCAAGAACAATCCGCTGCTGGTCGGCGACCCGGGCGTCGGCAAGACCGCCATCGCAGAGGGCCTGGCCCGCAAGATCGTCAAGGGCGAGGTGCCGGACGTGCTGAAGGGCGCGACGATCTACAGCCTCGACATGGGCGCGCTTCTGGCCGGCACGCGCTATCGCGGCGACTTCGAGGAGCGGCTGAAGCAGGTCGTGAAGGAGCTGGAGACGCACGAGGACGCCATCCTGTTCATCGACGAGATCCACACGGTGATCGGCGCCGGCGCGACCTCGGGCGGGGCCATGGACGCGTCCAACCTGCTGAAGCCGGCGCTGGCGTCCGGCACGCTGCGCTGCATGGGCTCGACGACCTACAAGGAGTATCGCCAGCACTTCGAGAAGGACCGGGCCCTGGTCCGCCGCTTCCAGAAGATCGACGTCAACGAGCCGACGGTCGAGGACACGGTGAAGATCCTGAAGGGGCTGAAGACCAGCTACGAAGGGCACCACAAGCTGCGCTACACCGACGCGGCCATCCGCACGGCGGTGGAGCTGTCGGCGCGCTACATGACCGACCGCAAGTTGCCGGACAAAGCCATCGACGTGATCGACGAGGCGGGGGCCAGCCAGATGCTGCTGCCCGAATCGAAGCGGAAGAAGGTCATCGGCCAGAAGGAGGTCGAGGGCGTCATCGCCAAGATGGCCCGCATCCCGCCGAAGTCGGTCTCCAAGTCCGACGTCGAGAGCCTGAAGGAGCTGCAGGCCGACCTGAACCGCGTCGTCTTCGGCCAGTCCGCGGCGATCGAACAGGTGTCGGCGGCGATGAAGCTGGCCCGCGCCGGCCTGCGCGACGCCACCAAGCCGATCGGCTGCTTCCTGTTCTCCGGCCCCACGGGCGTCGGCAAGACCGAGGTGGCCAAGCAGCTGGCGGCGACGCTGGGCATCGAGATGCTGCGCTTCGACATGTCGGAGTACATGGAGCGGCACACCGTCAGCCGCCTGATCGGGGCCCCTCCGGGCTACGTCGGGCATGACCAGGGCGGCCTGCTGACCGACGCGGTCGACCAGCATCCGCACGCCGTGGTCCTGTTGGACGAGATCGAGAAGGCCCACCCCGACGTCTACAACATCCTGCTGCAGGTGATGGACAACGGGATGCTGACCGACGCCGTCGGAAAGAAGGTCGACTTCCGCAACGCGGTCCTGATCATGACCACCAATGCCGGGGCCGCCGACAACGCCCGCGCCGCCATTGGCTTCGGCCGCGGCAAGGTGGAGGGCGAGGACGACAAGGCCATCCAGCGACTGTTCGCGCCGGAGTTCCGCAACCGCCTGGACGCCATCGTGGCCTTCAAGGCGCTGGATTCCGAGACGATCAAGTCGGTGGTGACCAAGTTCATCCTGCAGCTGGAGGCCCAGCTGGCGGACCGCAACATCACCATCGAGCTGACGGACGAGGCGGCCGACTGGCTGGCCAAGAACGGCTTCGACGAACTGTACGGCGCGCGTCCGCTGGCCCGCGTCATCCAGGAGAACATCAAGAAGCCCCTGGCCGACGACATCCTGTTTGGACGCCTGACCAAGGGCGGCCATGTGAAGGTCGAGCTGAAGGACGGCAAGATCACCTTCGACGTCACGCCCCTGACCGGCGCGGCGGCCAAGGCGGCGGAACGGGCCGACGAAGCGGCCGACTGAAGGCCGCCCAAGCGCAAAGAAAAAGGCCCGGACGGCGACGTCCGGGCCTTCGTCGTTTCAGTCGCCGCGGTCGATCAGCGACGGCGGCCCAGGCCGCCCAGCACGATGGCCAGGCCGGCGACGATGCCGGTGGTCAGCAGCGGCTTGCGACGGGCGAAGTCGATGCCCTTTCGGCCGTACTCGCGGTATTCGACGGGGGCCTTGGCGACCAGGCCGTCCAGCCCGTCGACGACGCGGCCATAGGCGTCGCGCGCCTTGCCCTTCACTTCGTCGAAGCGGCCGTCCAGCTGCAGCTTGGTGTCGCCCGTCAGCTTGCCGAGGCCCGTCTTGGCCTTGCCGCCGAACTGCTCGGCCGCGCCCTGGATGCGTTGATCGGTCATGAGAAATCTCCTGATGCGAGGGGAATTGGGGAGGAGACCGTGAAGCGCTTCGGGCCCGGTCAAGGTTCCCGCCGAAGGACCAGTTCGGCTATGGCTGCGGCATGACCGACACGCCGCCCCGCATCGGACTGGCGCCGCTGTTCCTGAAGTTCCTCGGCTTCGGCTGCCTGGCCTTCGGAGGGCCCGTCGCGCAGATCGCCATGATCCGCCGCGAACTGGTCGAGCGCGAGGGCTGGATCACCGGCGCGCGGTTCAACCGCCTGCTGGCCGTGATGCAGATCCTGCCGGGGCCCGAGGCGCATGAGCTGTGCGTGCATCTGGGCGTCGGCGCGCGGGGGCGGATCGGCGGCCTGCTGGCCGGGCTGGGGTTCATGCTTCCGGGGACGCTGTTGATGCTGGCGACGGCGTGGCTCTACGTCCGCTTCGGCGTGGGGCAGGCGTGGGCCCCGGCGTTTCTGGGCGTGCAGATCGTGGTGCTGGCCCTGATCGCGCGCGGCGCCGAGCGGATCGGGCGGCATCTGTTGGAGACCCAGCTGCTCGTGGCGGTGGGGGTCATCGCCTTCGTCGCGACGGTCATGGGCGTGCCGTTCTGGATCGTGCTGCCCCTCGCGGGGTTGTTCGTCTCCTTGTGGCGGACGCGGCGGCCTGCCTCATGGCTGGTGCTCGCCGTGGGGATCGCTGCCGCCGTCGCGCATCAATCATGGGTCGGGTCTGATCCGATTCTCGCTCCAGCCTTCGCTCCGGCGGGCGATGCGGAATGGCCGTGGCTGCTGCTCGCCGGTCTGAAGGCCGGACTGCTGACGTTCGGGGGCGCCTATGCGGCCATTCCGTTCACCCGGCAGGACCTGGTGGGCCGGGGCTGGGTCGAGGACGGCGCCTTTCTGGACGGCGTCGCCTTCGCCGGCATGCTGCCCGCGCCGCTGATCATCTTCTGCACCTTCGCCGGCTACGTCGCGGGCGGGATGCTAGGCGCCCTGGCGATCACCGCCGGCGTCTTCCTGCCGGCCTTCGCCTTTTCCCTGCTGTTCTACGAGCGGCTGGAGCGCTGGGTGGAGGCGCCGGGCCTGCACGGCCTGCTGGCCGGGGCGGGGGCCGCCGTCGTGGGCCTGATCGGCGCCACCCTGATCGCGCTGGGCCGCGCCGTCGCGGAATCGGTCGGGGCCGGTGATCGGTTCGTCGCGCTGCTGCTGCTCGCCGCGGCGCTCGCCTTCGTCTGGACCCTGAAGGGCCGCTGGGTTGCTCCCGCCGCGGTGGTTCTGGGCGGTCTGGCCGGGTGGGCGGCGTTCGGCTAGCGTCACCTGATGCCCGCCGCCGACCTGACCGAACGCCAGAGGAAATGGTTCGCCTCCGTCCAGGCCAGTCTGGAGGCCGGCACGGGCCGATCGCTGGACCAGTGGCTCGAGGTGATGAAGACCTGTCCGGAGGCGGGGCATCGGGCCCGACTGGGCTGGCTGAAGGCCGAGCACGGCGTCGGCGTGAACTATGGCTCGACCATCCTCGCCGCCTGCGCGCCGGAGGGCGAGCCGGGCTGGGACGACCCTGAGGCCCTGCGGGGCGCGTTGTGGCAGGACGCGGGATCGCTGGCGATCCTGGAGGCGGTCGAGCGGGCCACGGCGGGCGTCGGGGGCGTCGTACCGACCCAGCGCAAGGGCTACACCGCCTTCTCCCGCGCCGTGCAGTTCGCGGCCATGCGACCGCTGAAGGGCGGCAGGGCGCTGCTGGGACTGAAGCTCGATCCGACGACTTCGCCCCGCCTGTCGCCGTCGGTGCGGCGCGAAAGCTGGTCCGAGCGGCTGGTCTCGGTGGTCGAACTGTCCGGGCCGGCCGACGTGGACGTAGATATCGCGGGTCTGTTCGCCGCCGCCGCGGAGAACGGCTAAGGCCTCGACCCCGCGATCAACGCCGTCCGCTCGTCCGGCGTCAGCGCCCGCCAGCGGCCTTCCGGCAGGTCGCCGAGGTTAAGAGGGCCGATGCGGATCCGCAGCAGGTCGACGACCTCCAGCCCGACTAGATCGCACATGCGGCGGATCTGGCGTTTGCGGCCTTCCTTCAGGACGAAGCGCAGCCGCTGGGGCTCCACCTGCGTGACGCGGGCCGGCTTCAGCTTGCGGCCGTCCAGTTCCAGTCCGTGTCGCAGGCGGGTCAGGGCGGTTTCGGTGACTCGGCCCTCGACGCGAACCAGATACTCCTTCTCCAATTCGGACTCCGGACCGATCACCGCCTTGGCCACCACCCCGTCGGAGGACAGCAGCAGCAGGCCGCGAGAATCTTCGTCCAGACGGCCGATGGGGGGCAGGGAGGCGCCGCGCGGCGGGACCTCGCCCGCGCCGACGCGGTTTGCGGCCGTCAGCAGGCGCACGGCGGGCGTCTTGCCCGGCTCCGGCTGGCCGGAGACGTAGCCGACGGGCTTGTTCAGGACGACGGTCAGCCCCTCGGACAGCATCGTCTGCGCCTTGCCGCCGAGCGTCAGGGTCTGGCCGGGCTGGATCTTGCGCCCGGCGTCCGTGACCGTCTCGCCGTCGATGGACACCAGCCCCTCGGCGATCAGGGCGTCCGCCTCTCGCCGCGAGCACAGCCCGGACTGCCCCATGAACTTGTTCAGGCGGACGGGCTCGGCGCCGTCGTAGGTGCGGGAGACGCTCACGGCCAGGCCCGGAACAGGAGCATCAGATTGTTCGCCGGCATCGCCTTGCGCAGGGTGAAGGCCAGACCGAGCGCCGCGGCGGCGGCGATCACGGCATCCCGGTCGCGCAGGCCCCAGTCGGGGTCACGCGCCTTCAGGCTGTCGTCGAACGCCAGATTGCTCGGCGCCGTCTCGACGTCGGTTTCGAGGAAGGGTCCGTAGAGCGCCAGCAGGCCGCCGGGGCGGGTCAGGACGCGGGCGGACAGCCGCATCAGAGCCTCTGTCGCCGCTGCCGGAGCTATGTGGATCATGTTGGCGCAGAAGACCGCCTTGAACGTCATGTCCGGCCAGGTCGCCTCGTCCAGCACGTCGATCGGCAGGCAGGGCCGCAGTTTTAGCGGGCCGCCGTCGCGCCAGGCCTCGACGCTGGCGCGAGCCTCAACCGAGGGGTCGCTGGGCGTCCAGTCGATGCCGGGCAGGGCGGCGGCAAAGGCGGCGGCGTGCTGACCGGTGCCCGAGGCGATCTCCAGCACTGGTCCTGAAGCGGGCAGGTGGGCGCGCAGGACGCGCAGGATCGGGTCCACGTTCCGGCTTGCGGCCGGCGAGACGCGGGCGCCGTCGGGACTCGGTGGGGCGGGATCTAGGGTCTGCACGCGGGTGAGATAGCGCGCCCGGCGACGCGCGGCGACGGGCGAAATGCACGTCCGATCCGCGACCCGGCTTGCGCAGGGTTGAAACGTGCGGCGGTTGACGCGGCGTTGGCTTGGGTGTCTTTCCCGCTGAAACAATGCGTGACCGCAATGAGGAAGAGGCTCGAGGTGGCTCCAAGACCGCCCGGGCCGTTCAGGAGAGAAGCATGACGTCCACCGTTCCCGGTCTTAACCCGGCCCCGACCGCGCACGCCGGCCTGATCGCCTGGGTCGAGCAGATCGCGGCCCTGACCAAGCCCGCCCGCGTCCACTGGTGCGACGGCTCCGAGTCTGAGAAGCAGGCCATCGTCGCCGATCTGATCGGCAAGGGCACGCTGCGCGCTCTGGATCCGGTCAAGCGCCCCGGCAGTTTCTACGCCGCGTCGGACCCCAAGGATGTGGCCCGGGTCGAGAGCCGCACCTTCATCTGCTCGGCCAATGAGATCGACGCCGGTCCGACAAACAACTGGGCCGACCCGGTCGAGATGCGCGCCCGCATGAACGGCCTGTTTGACGGCTGCATGGCCGGCCGGACGATGTACGTCGTGCCGTTTTCCATGGGCCCGCTGGGCTCGAAGATCAGCGCCCTGGGCGTCGAGATCACCGACAGCGGCTACGTCGCCGTGTCGATGGGCATCATGACCCGCATGGGCAAGGCGGCTCTGGACGTGCTGGGCGCCGACGGCGAGTTCGTGCCCTGCGTCCACACCCTGGGCGCCCCTCTGGCCGAGGGCGAGGCCGACGTGCCGTGGCCGTGCAACGAGGAGAAGTGGATCGTCCACTATCCCGAGACGCGCGAGATCTGGTCCTACGGCTCGGGCTACGGCGGCAACGCCCTGCTGGGCAAGAAGTGCTACGCCCTGCGCATCGCCTCGGTCATGGCCCGCGATGAGGGATGGCTGGCCGAGCACATGCTGATCCTGAAGCTGACGCCGCCGCAGGGTGAGCCCAGGTACGTCGCCGCCGCCTTCCCCTCGGCCTGCGGCAAGACCAACCTCGCCATGCTGCAGCCCACACTGCCGGGCTGGAAGGCCGAGACGGTCGGCGACGACATCGCCTGGATGCGCTTCGGTGACGACGGCCGTCTGTATGCGGTCAATCCAGAAGCCGGCTTCTTCGGCGTGGCCCCGGGCACCAGCCGCAACACCAACCAGAACGCGCTGGAAACGCTGGCGAAGAACACGGTCTTCACCAACGTGGCCCTGACCGCCGACGGCGACGTCTGGTGGGAAGGCCTGACGAAGGAAGCGCCGGAGGCCCTGACCAACTGGAAGGGCGCGCCGCACGACCCGGCGTCGGGCGAACCGGCGGCGCACCCCAACGCCCGCTTCGCCGCCCCGGCGCACCAGTGCCCGACCATCGCGCCCGAATGGGAAGACCCGAAGGGCGTGCCGATCGACGCCATCCTGTTCGGCGGCCGCCGCGCCTCGGCCGTGCCGCTGGTGACGGAAGCGTTCGACTGGGAGCACGGCGTGTTCATGGGCTCCACGGTCGCGTCCGAAGGCACCGCCGCGGCCGAGAACAAGGTCGGCGAGCTGCGCCGCGACCCGTTCGCCATGCTGCCCTTCTGCGGCTACAACATGGGCGACTACTTCGCTCACTGGCTGCGCATGGGCGAGGGCCGCGACCCGTCGAAGCTGCCGCGCCTGTACTTCGTCAACTGGTTCCGCAAGGACCGCGACGGCAAGTTCATCTGGCCGGGCTTCGGCGACAACGCCCGCGTCCTGAAGTGGATCGTCGAGCGTCTGGAAGGCGAGGCCGAAGCCGTGGACACGCCGGTCGGCCGCGTGCCGACCGCCGCGGCGCTGGACCTGACCGGCCTGTCGCTGACCGACGAGCAGCTGTCGACCCTGCTGGACGTCGACGCCGACGTCTGGGCCGAGGAGGCGTCGCTGATCCCGGACTTCTTCGCCCAGTTCGGTGATCGGCTGCCCAAGCCGCTGTGGGACCAGCACGCGGCCCTGACCGCCCGCCTGAACGACGAGCGCGCTGCCGCCGTCGCCGCGGAGTAAGGCGCCGGCGCTTGCAAAACGGAGCCGGGCGGTCGATCTGACCGCCCGTGACTTCTTCCCTCGACGTGATCGTGATCGGCGCCGGCGTGCTGGGCCTTGCGTCGGCCGCGGAGCTCGCCGCGCGCGGGCACGTGGTGACCGTGATCGACCCGGGCGAGGAGAACGCATCCCGCGTGGCGGCCGGCATGATCGCGCCGGCGATGGAATCCGTGCTGGACGACCTGTCCATCGACGTCATCCCCGTGCTGACGTCGGCGAGCATGCTGTGGCCGGACTTCGCGCGCCGCCACGGCCTGCGGCTGATCGAGGACGGCGCGGAATGGCGGGGACCGGGCGGCGACGAGATCGCCCACCGGCTGCGCGCCCTTGCTTGGGACCCGGAGATCACGGAAGACCGCGTCGAGACGTCTCATGACGCCCGGATCGAGCCGGCGGAAGCGCTGGCGCGCCTCGCGTCCGAGGCGCGGGTCGTGCCCGGCCGTGCGGTTGAGGCCCGACAGGAAGATCGCGGCTGGACCGTCGTGCTGGAAGACGGACGGACCATTCCGGCCGATCGCCTCGTGGTCGCCACGGGCGCGGGGCCCGCGCTGCAGGGCTTGCCCCCTCGGGTCGCGGACCTGATCGGCCGGATACGGCCCGTTCGGGGTCAGCTGGCACATGTGGACGCCTCGCCCCCGGCGCGCACGATCCGCACGGCCGCCGGCTATGCCGTGCCGTGCGGCGGCGGCATGGTCGTCGGGGCCAGCATGGAGCCGGGCGTGCGCGAACTGACCCCCGATCCGGAGGCCGCCGCCTGTCAGGTGCGGGCCGTATGCGAGGCGGCCGATCTGGCCGAAGGCCCCGTCCACGTCCGCGTCGGCGTTCGCGGCGCCCTGTCGGACGGCCTGCCCGCCGCAGGCAGGTTGGACGGCGTGGCGGTGGCGCTGGCGCCCCGTCGCAACGGGTGGCTTCTGGCCCCTCTGGTGGCGCGGGTCGTCGCCGACGCGCTGGAAGGGCGGCCGCCCGGACCCTGGGCGGCCTCCCTCGCGCCCGATCGATCGGCGCTCAGCGCTCCGGCAGGGTGAACCGTAGGGTCACGTTGACGCGCGCGCCCTCGACCGCCTGCCCGTCCACGGTGCGCGGCGACATGCGGAAGTCCCGCGACAGCCTCAGTGCGGCGCGCCCAAAGCCCTGTCCGGCCGGGGTTTCGTCCGCCACCACGCAGCCCGTCAGAGTGCCGTTGACCCGAACCGTGCAGGTCAGCTGGGCCGAGCCGGTGATCCCGGCGTTCAGCGCCCGGTCGGGATAGGCCTCCATCAGCGCCGCGCCGGTCGGCCGTCGCACCCAGTCCGGATTGCTGACCACACCCAGCCGGGTCGGCTCCGTCACCGCCGTCGTCGCCGTGCCGCCGGTCGTGGCGGTCGGTTCTGGCGTGATGTCGATCGGCCCGGCCGGCGCTTCGGTGACGTCGCTGGGCGTGTACGGCACCGTCTCGGTCGGCGTGAGCGGCGCCGGGGTGTCGTTTAGCGGCGTCGCCGGCGCCGGCTTGGCCGTGGTGCGCTCGACGGGTCTCGGCTCCGGCGGCTTGCGCGGCCGGAAGGTGACGTCGATGACGTCGGGATCCGGGTCCTGGATCACCAGCGGGGCCGTCCAGCGCTGGTTCAGAAACCAGACCCCCGCGCCCACGTGCGCCGCGATTGAAAGCGCCGCGCCCGCCCACACCCAGGCAGGAAGCCGCGTCTTGCGGGCCTCCCGGGTCCACACGGGCGCCTCAGGGCCTCCCGCCGTCCGCATCATCATCATGGCCGTCACTCCCTGTCAGAAGCGCCCCCGGCCTTTCCCCAGAAATCAGTGCGCGCTCACCTTGCGGCAAGTTTGCGGCGGCCAAGGTCGCGCCGACCGGAATCGTCATGCGCCGTCAGACGCTTGTGGCGACCGCGCCACGGGATGCGCGGGGTAATCGACGGCCAAGTGTGAATTTCGTCCAAAGACGCGCCCTGGCGATTAAGGTCTCGTTAACCGCGTTCTTCGACCGTCAACTCGTGACCCTGTCCGCGATTCGAGCATCCGGAGGCGTGGAGGCGGCTATCCGCCGCGCTTCGGATTCGACGGGGGTCGACTTCGACTTCCTGATGCGGACGGCGCGGCGCGAAAGCGGCATGAACCCGTCGGCCAAGGCCCCCACATCCTCCGCGTCCGGCCTGTTCCAGTTCATCGAACAGACCTGGCTGGGCACGCTGAAGGAGCACGGCCGCAAGCACGGCTATGGCCAGTACGCCGACCTGATCTTCCGGGGGAACGACGGGCGCTGGCACGTCAGCGGCTCGGCCCGGAACGTGGTCCTCGACCTGCGGTTCGACCCCGTCGCAGCCTCGACCATGGCGGCCGAGCTGACGGCGTCGAACGCCGCCTATCTGCGCGGCCGCACGGGACGGGAGCCGACGGCGACCGACCTCTATGCCGCCCACTTCCTGGGGCCTGCCGGCGCCGCCTCGCTGATGCAGGCGCTGGACCGGCGGCCGGGCTCCAGCGCCGTCGCCCTGTTCCCGCAGGCGGCGGCGGCCAATCGCTCGATCTTCTACCGCGACGGCCGCGCGGCCACGGTGGACGAGCTGTACGCCAATCTGGGCCGCCATGCGGGCGGGGGCGCTCCGGCTTCGGGCGCGGGCGCCTCGGCCGGCGGCTACATCCGCGACGCCCGGGCCGATCTGGACGCCTTGGCCCAGGGTCGGCTGGAGCAGAACCGTGCTCTCCTCGCCCTACTGCTGGGGCAGGGGGAAGATGACGGGGCGGGCGCTTTCCGCGCGGCTTTCGGCGATCCGGATCGCGCCGCCTGACGATCGAGGTAAACCGGGCGTTAAGGCTGACGGCGCACCTTCGGTACATGACCGCCCTCCGCTCCCGTCTGACCGAAGCCGACGTCCGCCGCCTGGTGAAGTCCACCGACGAGGATGAGCGCGCCGCCGCCGCCCACAAGCTGTGCCGCAACATGGAGCAGGCCGAGCTTTCGCAAGAAGATCGCGATGCGGCCCACAAGATCTTGCGTCTGATGGCTCAGGACGCCGCGGAGCTGGTTCGGCGGGCGATGGCCGTCACCCTAAAGGCGTCCGACCTCATCCCCCATGACGTGGCGCGCCGTCTGGCCTCTGACGTGGACAGCGTCGCCCTGCCGATCATCGGCTTTTCGCCGGCCTTCACGGACGAAGATCTGATCGAGATCGTCCGCTCCGGCTCGGCAGTGCGTCAGGTCGCCGTGGCCGCGCGGCCCTTCGTCTCGCGTGACGTGTCCGACGTCGTGGCCGAAGTGGCTTGTGGCGAGGCCGTGCGCACCCTGGCGGCGAACGACAATGCAGACGTGTCAGAACGGGCGTTGAACCGCCTCGTCGACCGCTTCGGCGATTCGCCTGAATTGGTCGCCGCCATGGCCTATCGTCAGGCGCTGCCGCTTTCGGTGACGGAGCGTCTCGTCGAGTTGGCGTCGGAAGCGGTGCGTGAGCATCTGGTTTCGCGCCATGCCGTCGCGCCGGAGACCGCCATCAGACTTGCCGCTCATGCTCGCGAGCGCGCCACCGTCGACCTGATCGAGCAGGCTGAAACCGAACCGGATCTCGCCACCTTCTGTGCGCGCCTGAATGCCCGCAAGGCGCTCACCGCGTCGGTGCTGCTGAGGGGCTTGGCGAGGGGGCAGATCGCCTTCCTCGAGCATGGTCTCGCCGAGTTGGCCGGAACGCCGCATTCGCGCGCCGCTCTCATGGTCCATGACGCCGGACCCCTGGGCCTGAAGGCCATCTACGACCGCGCCGGACTGCCCCCTCGCCTGTTCGCGGCGTTCCGCGCGGGCGTCGACACGTTCAGAGGGATGCAGGCCGAGGGCCATGACACCACAGGCGAGGCTTTCCGCCAGCGGATGTTGGAACGTTTTCTTACCCAGCGCCCGGGAGCGCCACGTGAGGATCTGGCCTGGCTGATGGAGCGCTTGGACCAGGCCCCTGAAGCCCTGCATGCGGAAGCGGCCTGACCCTTTCCAAGGCCGCTCGTCGGCTCAGGCCATTAGGCGAGGTGTTCGGCGGTTCGGACTTCGAGAGCCTCCACCAGCGCCTTTCCGACCGGATGCTCGTCTGTCTGGATGCGGTCGCGGACCACGGCCTTGATCGCGTCGATGTGAGCGTCGACCAGCACCATGGGCGCGCTCAGGCGCTTGTTGGCGTCGTCCAGCAGCTTGCACAGCGATCCGGCGATGCGCGTCACCAGCGGATACTGGTAGGTGCCGCCAAGACCCTTGAGGTCATGGGCCCGGAAGTAGAGTTGCTCGGCGGTGTCGGCGGTCAGTCCTTGAGCCTTGATGGCTGCCCGGGCCGCCTCCAGCTTGTCCAGCTCGTCCTGGAGCCACTGGCTGAACTGGCCCGCCATGGCGGCCAGAGCTTCCTCGGCCTTGGCGATGGCGCGGGCGTCGATCGCCCCAAATCCGCCTCCGACCTTGGCGCGCAGGGTGTTCGGCGGATTGATGACCTGGGCCGGGTTGCTCACGGGGACGCTCCTGAAACGCTCCCCACCAGCCTGCCGCGTCGGCGTTAAGAAGCCGTGTGCGGAACGTCAGGCGGCGAACTGTTCGGCCAGAACCCGCTCGTCGAAAGACCGGCCGGCGTCGAAGAGCATGGTCAGGGCGACGTCGCGCCGTTCCCTGACCTCGACGCGGGTCACGCGCCGCACCTCAAACCCGTCGGCGGTGGCGCTCACCGGCCGCTTGTCGGCTTCCAGGATATCAAATGTAACGCGCGACTCATGGGGCAAGAGAGCGCCCCGCCAGCGGCGTGGGCGGAAGGCGCTGATCGGGGTCAGTGCCAACACCTTGGCGTCAAGCGGCACGATGGGGCCGTGGGCCGACAGATTGTAGGCGGTCGAGCCTGCCGGAGTGGCCACCAGGCAACCGTCGCAGGCCAGTTCTTCCATCCGCACCCGACCGTCGACTTGAATCCGAAGCTTGGCGCTCTGCCGGGTCTGACGCAGCAGCGACACTTCGTTGATGGCCAGTCCGGAGTGCACCCGTTCGTCCTCGGTCCAAGCGTCCATCTGCAGCGGATGGATCACCGTCGGGACGGCCTCGGCCACCCGCCGCGGCAGATCGTCTTCTTCATAATCGTTCAGCAGAAAGCCGACCGAACCCCGGTTCATTCCGTAGACCGGCGTCCGGCGCTCCAGATTGCGGTGCAGGGTCTCCAACATCGAGCCATCGCCGCCCAGAGCCACGATGACGTCGGCTTCGGCCTCGGGCGACTGTCCATATCGCTCCGTCAGCCGCGTCAGAGCCGTCTGGGCCTCGGGCCGATCGCCGGCGACGAAGGCGAGGGTGGGGAGCTTGGTTTGGGTCACGCCTCAGGCAAGCCGCAGCCCATGCCGCTTGTCAAACGGCCTGAATGCGCGGGCCCGTGATCAGGGCGCGGAAGGCCCGCAAAGCCGACGCGGGCGACAGCACGCCCCGGTTCCAGACGTCGCCGCCAGCCTGTCCCGGCCGGCCCCCGTTCATCTGCCGCAGCTCGTGAAGGAGAGCCGGAAAGACCGCACGGTCGATGCCCACCGCGGCGCAGGCATAATAGAGCGGCTCAGCCGTTTCGTGCGACATCGCGGCATCGACCTCATCGACCGTGAAGCCGCCCAGCGTGGCCAGACTGTGTCGGAACAGGGCCAGCCGCTTCTCGCGCGCGGCCCGCACCAGGAAACCGGCGCGCAACTGACCCGACGCGTGCAGCTTGTCGACCAGACGTCGTTCCATCTCGTCGCGCTCGGCGGAAACGGGGGTCGCTGCGCCGGGTTGGCGAGGGCGGCCGGGAACCACTTCCTGCACGGTCTCGTCCACGACGCGCGCCAACTTGGCCTCGTCGATCTCGAAGCGGTCACCGATGGCCTGACGCAGGGCGGCGCCGACCCACAGGTACATCTGGGTGGCCAAGGCCTCGGTCATGCGCGGGTGGCGCGTGAGAGGCAGGCGAAGGGCCGCGATGCGCCGCGAGTGCTCGACCAGACGCCGCATGCCCTCCACGCTGACGTCCGCTGTGGAATTCCCGGCCAAAGCCGTGAGGGTCGCCGGCTCGCCGCGGTCGATGATGACGTCGGCCACTCGTCCGCTCAGGCGAGGGCGACGCGCCACCTCGACCTGGTGATCGAGGCTGGCTTCCAGCAGCAGGCGGATCAGCGCCTCGTCCTTCAGCAACGGACTGGCGGAAATGACCGGGCGGGCGATCTCGATTTCGTCCAGCGCCAGCATGTTGACCAGGGCCGGCGGGGCCCAGTCGACGTCGGCGAGACGATTGGAAAGGACCTGGCGCATGTCGCGCTCCGCCTGTCGCGCCAGCGTCAGGAAGATGTCCTCCAGTACGGGCGTCAAACCGGCGCCGATCGGCGAGGCCTCGCAGAGGGACAACACGCCCATCAGCAGACGCTCACGATCATCAGGGGCGCGGCTGTGCGCCAGCGCCATCAGATCCGAGACGGGCGGCGGGGAAGGGGCGATCCGGGCGACGGCGGTCACGGCGAACTCCGCATCCGGCCGAAGCGTGGCCGTTGTGTCAGTCTTGCACGATTCACCGTGAAGGCGGGGTTAACCAGACCTTGCCGCCGCTTGACGGCCCGCTGCGGCGGGGCGACGGTCGAGCCTACAATCTTCAGGAGGTGCTCTTGGCGGACGGTCATGCCCAGTCGTTGAAGTCCCGCGTCTCGGCGGAGGAGTGGCAGGCGCGCGTGGATCTGGCCGCGCTGTACCGTCTGGTCGCCCTGCACGGCTGGGACGACATGATCTTCACGCATATTTCGGCCCGAGTGCCGGGCCCTGAAAAGCACTTCCTGATCAATCCCTACGGCTTCTACTTCGAAGAGATCACAGCAAGTTCACTGGTGAAGGTCGATCTGGACGGAAACGTGGTTCAGGAGACGACGAACTTCATCAATCCGGCGGGCTTCACGATCCATTCGGCGGTGCATGCGGCGCGCGAGGACGCGCATTTCGTCATCCATCTGCATACCGTGGCCGGGGTCGGGGTCGCGTCGCAGCAGCACGGATTGCTGCCGCTCAGCCAGAACGCCTGCCTGCTGCAGGAGCAGGTCGCCTACCACGGCTACGAGGGGCTGGCCCTTAACCACGACGAGCGCGAGCGTCTTGTGGCGGACCTGGGGGATAAGTCCCTGATGCTCCTGCGCAACCACGGCACCCTGGCGGTGGGCCAGACGGCCGCGGCGGCCTGGGTCGGGATGTTCTTCCTGGAGCGCGCCTGCGCCCAGCAGGTGGCGGCGCTGGCCGGCGGCCGAGATCATGTGCTGCTGGCGCCTGACGCCGCCCAGGCCGAGACGCGCGAACAGGGCAAGGGCATCGGATTCGTCTCCGGCCTGGCCTGGCCGGGGGCCCTGCGTCTACTGGACCGGAAGTCGCCGGGCTACGACGCGTGAAGGCCCTCGCCGTCGCGGCCCTGATGCTCGCGGCGGCGCCCGGCGCGGCCATGGCGCAGGCGTGGGTCGCGCGGCCGGGGACGGGTCAGGCCATCCTCAAGCTCGAATCGATGCGGGCCGACGACGGCTTCGATCCGGCGGGCGATCGCGTCGTCCTGGCGGCCGCGCGGCGGGACGACGTGGCCGGCCTTTTCGTCGAGTATGGCGTCGCCGACAGGTTCGCCGTGCTGTTCAAGGGCGACTGGCAGCGGGGCGAGGACGCTTTCGTCGACTACGACGGGCGCGGCCCGCTGGAGATCGGCGTGCGGTGGCAGGCGTGGCGGGACGATCGCGGTGCCGCCTCGCTTCAGGTGTCCTATGCGGACGGCGGCGAGGGCCGGAATGCGGGTTATGCCCCGCCTGGACAGGGTGACAGTGACTGGGAAATTCGCGCCGCCGCGGGGCGCAACTTCACCGCCCGCGGTCGTCCGATCTTCATCGATCTGCAGGCGGCGAGGCGCATGCGCGACGGCCTGCCGGACGAAGTGCGGGCCGACGCGACCGTGGGCGTCCGGACCGGGCCGGACTGGACCGTGCTTGCGCAGGTCTTCGGCGGCGTGACCGACGACGACGGCGCGCGCTGGCTGAACGTCGAGACCTCGCTGGTGCGCGATCTCGGTGACTGGAGCCTGCAATTGGGATGGCGATCCGCCGTCGCAGGACGCGAAACTCCTGCCGCGTCGGGCCCCGTCGTGGCGGTCTGGCGAAGGTTCTGATACAAATCCTGTGACGAAATGGCGCGACGGATCGCGCCGACTGACGCGTTAGGTAGCCAGAGACGCGGACCCTACGTAAACCGGCCGCGCCGTTCGGCACGATTCCAGCACTCCCAGAGGCCCGCCGCGTGATCAGACGCCATTTCTTTCTCGTCGCCGCCGCCGTGCTGGTGGGTCTGATGGCCGTCGCCGCCGTGATGCGGATCGCGTTCGCAGAAGATGAAGGCGGGCAGGGCGGTTCTGGCGGACGCGGCGGTCCCGGCGGCGGGCGCGGCCAGGCCGTGGCCGTGGCCGTGGTCGGCCAGCGCGAGTTCTCCGACCAGATCCGCGTGCTGGGCGTGGCGCGCGGCCTACGCTCGGTGAACATCACGGCGCCGGCCAGCGAACTGATCACGCGCGTCATGTTCCGCGACGGTCAGTACGTCCGCGCCGGCCAGCCGCTGGTCGAACTTCAGGCGCGGGAGGAAGACGCCGCCATCATTGAGGCCCGCGCCCGCGTGGCGCAGGCGGAACGCGACTATGAACGCACGAAAACGCTCGCTGATCGCGGGATCGCGCCGCGCGTGCTGGCTGAGCAGGCGCTCGCAGATCTGGAGGTCGCCCGCGCCTCGCTTCAGGCGGCTCAGGCGCGGCTGGGAGATCGTGTCATCCGCGCGCCGTTCGGCGGCGTTTTGGGTCTGACTACAGTCACTCCGGGGACCTTAGTCGGCCCCAACACCGTCATCACCACCTTGGACGACGTCTCCACCGTTCGCGTCGATTTCCCGATTCCGGAGCGCTTTCTGGGCTCGCTGCAGCCCGGCACGCCGATCACCGCCAGTACCGACGCTTATGGCGCCCAGACCTTTAGCGGTCGCATCGCTCTTTTGGACACGCGAGTGGACGAAAGCACCCGCGCGGTCATCGCCCGCGCCGAGATCCCCAACCCCGGCGGCCGCATCCGGCCCGGCATGGCCATGAACGTGTCGGTCGCGCGCGGTCTGCGCACCAGCCTGGCGGTGCCCGAGGCGGCGGTCCAGTATGAAGGCGACGCCGCCTACGTCTTCCGCATCGTCGGCGGCGAGCGGGGCTCGACCGCCCAGCGGGTGCAGGTCGAGGCCGGGGCCGTCGAGGGCGGCTTCGTCGAAATCCTGTCCGGTCTGGACGCGGGCGACCGGCTGGTCGGCTCGGGCCTGAACCGCATCCAGCCCGGCGCGCCGGTCAATCCGGTCGGTCAGGGCGGGGGACGCCCCGCCGCCGCGTCCGCAGCCAAGGCCTCCCGCTGATGATGCTCTCCGACGTCTCGGTCCGCCGCCCCGTCTTCGCCGCCGTGGCGGCGATCGTGCTGTGCGTCGTCGGCGCCGCGGCCTTCTTTTTCCTGCCGGTGCGGGAACTGCCGGACGTCGATCCACCGATCGTCTCGGTCTCGACCAGCTATGCCGGGGCCTCGGCCGAGGTGATCGAAAGCCGGATCACCGAACCGATCGAGCAGCAGGTGGCCGGCATCCCCGGCATCGAACGGATCACCTCCACCAGCCGCGACGGCCGCTCCAACGTGTCGATGGAGTTCAGCCTCGACCGTAACATCGACGACGCCGCCAACGACGTGCGCGACCGCGTCTCGCGCGTGCTGGGCCGCCTGCCGGACCAGGCCAATCCTCCGGAGGTGTCGAAGGCCGACAGCGACAGCCAGCCGGTGATGATCCTGTTCCTGCGGTCGTCGACGATGAACCGGCTGGAACTCACCGACTACGCCGATCGCTATCTGCTTGACCGCCTCGCTACGGTCCCTGGTGTGGCCCAGGTCCAGATCTACGGCGAGCAACGCTACGCCATGCGCATCTGGCTCGATCCTGCGGCACTCAGCGCCCGTGGACTGACGGTCACCGACGTCGAGCAGTCCCTGACAAGCCAGAACGTCGAACTCCCCGCAGGTGCGCTGGAGTCGGGTGAAAAGGATTACACCGTTCGGGTGGCACGCAACTATGCGACGCCCGAGGATTTCGCCCAGATGCCGATCGGCAACGCCGGTTCGGCGTCCCAGCCGGGTGCGACGAACGCCGTCCTCGGCCAGGCCTCTTACGTCACGCGGCTTGGAGACATCGCCCGGATCGAAGAGGGTCCGGTGGACGACCGCCGACTGTTCCGCGGCAACGGACTCGATCAGATCGGTCTGGCGGTGACGCGACAGGCTCAGTCGAACGACTTGGAGATCTCCAAGGGCGTTCAGAAGATGATTGAGGAGGTCCGGCCGACCTTGCCGCAGGGGGCCGAACTGGTCGTCGGTTCCGACAACTCGGTCTTCACGAAACACGCCATCGAAGAGGTCTGGGTCACCATCGGGATCTCGATGGCGCTGGTCGCCTTGGTGAACTTCATCTTCCTCGGCAGCGCCCGGGCCGCACTGATCCCCTCGATCGTCGCGCCCATATGCCTGCTGGCGACCTTCATCATTCTCGCGCCGCTTGGTTTCTCGCTGAACCTGCTGACCCTCCTCGCGCTGGTGCTGGCCATCGGCCTGGTCGTCGACGATGCCATCGTGGTGACGGAGAACATTCAACGTCGCCTGGATCACGGCGAGCCGCCGTTGGTCGCCGCCGACCGCGGTGCGCGTCAGGTTTTCTTCGCCGTCGTCGCAACCACTGTCGTGCTGCTGGCGGTGTTCGCGCCGCTCATGTTCCTGCCCGGTTACGTCGGTCGCTTGTTCGTCGAATTGGCCGTGGCCATCGCCGCCGCGGTCGCCTTCTCGGCCTTCTTGGCCCTCAGCCTGTCGCCGATGCTGGCCTCCAAGATCCTGCGTCCGGCATCTTCCTCAGGGTGGCTGGTCCGGCGAGTGGACGGAGCCATGGATTCCCTGCGCCGCTCGTATGAGCGGTCTCTGGAAATGATGCTTGGGCGGCGCGCGGCGATCGCCGGGGTGGCCGTCCTCGTGCTGGCCGTCGGCCTCGGAGCGTTTTTGATGTTCCGATCGCTCCCCAGCGAACTGGTTCCTGACGAGGACCGAGGGCGAGTTCAGGTCCGCATTCAGGGGCCGGAAGGGGCGGGCTTCGATTACACCCGCCGGATCGTACTAGGACTTGAGCCGCTGCTCGCGGAGTATGCTCAGAACGGAGAGGTCGAGTCCTATCTGGTCTCCGCGCCTGGTTTCGGTGGGGGCAGCTTCAACTCCGGCAACGCCTCCCTCATCCTGAAGGACTGGTCGGAACGTGACCGCTCCGCAGATGAGATCGCCCAGGAACTGAACGGGAAGCTGCGCGCGCAGACCGACGCGCAAGTAAACGCCTCCGTCCCCGGCGGCTTCCAGCGCGGCCAGGGCAACTCGAACTCGATCGAGATGATCGTCACCGGGTCGGACTACGGCGACATCTTCGCTTGGCTGCAACCCATTCTGGCGGCGGCCCAGGAGAATCCGGGCTTTTCGCGGCCCCGCCTGAACTATGAGCCGAACGCGCCGCGTCTTCTGGTCGACGTCGATCCGGAGAAGGCGGCGGCGCTGGGCGTCTCCTCGCAGCAGATCGGCCGCACGCTGGAGACGATGTTCGGCTCCCGCCGCTCCACCACCTACATCAAGGGCGGTCAGGAGTACGACGTCATCCTGCAGACCGAGCGGGACGAGCGCCGCACGGTGACGGACCTCGAGTCGCTGTACGTCGAGACCGGCTCGGGCTCGCTGGTGCCGTTGTCGGCGGTGGTCCGCACCCAGACGTCGGGGGACACGCCCGACCGGCGCCGCCTTGACCGCCAGCGCGCAATCACCCTGTCGGCCGACCTGAACCCCGGCACGACCTTGGCCGACGCCATGGCCTTTCTGGATGCAGAGGCCGCTAAGCAGCCGACCGGCGTCGGCGCGGTCCAGTGGGGCGGCGCGGCGCGGGACCAGAACGAGGCGGGCGGGGCGGTCGCCGCAGCCTTCGGCCTGGCCCTGCTGCTGGTCTTCCTGGTGCTGGCCGCCCAGTTCGAAAGCTGGATCACGCCGGCCGTCATCATGCTGACCGTGCCGCTGGCCGCCGCCGGGGGGCTGTTTGGCTTGGTCATGGCCGGCTCCAGCCTGAACATCTATTCGCAGATCGGCCTGATCATCCTGATCGGCGTGGCGGCGAAGAACGGCATCCTGATCGTGGAGTTCGCCAACCAGCTGCGCGACCAGGGCCGGAGCGTGCGCGAGGCGATCATCGAGGCCTCGGCCCTGCGCCTTCGCCCGATCATCATGACCTCCATCGCCACCGCCTTCGGCGCCCTGCCGCTGGTGCTGTGGCAGGGGGCGGGCGCGGGCAGCCGGCAGACGATCGGTGTGGTCATCTTCGCAGGGGCCATCTTCGCGACGGTCCTGACGCTGTTCGTCGTTCCGGTGATCTATGGCCTGCTGGCGCGCTTCACCCGCTCGCCGGAATACACGGCCCGCAAGATCGAGGAGTGGGAGGCCAAGGAGGCCACCGCCAACGACGCCGTGCCCCAGGCCGCGGAATAGGCTCACTGGACGCGGCGGCAGCGCGGCTGATACGCCCGGACCATGGTTGCGGTCCCCGCCCTCGATCCTGTGGTCCTCGCCGCCGCGCTCGGCGGATTGGGGCTGATCGTCGGCAGCTTCCTTGCGCTGGTTTCCGTGCGTCTGCCCGAGGGGGAGAGCGTGGTGGCGGGCCGATCGCGCTGCCGGTCCTGCGACGCGCCTATCCGCCCGCAGCACCTGATTCCCGTCGTTTCCTGGCTGGCCTTGCGCGGAAGGTGCGCCGACTGCAGGGCCGCCGTCTCTCCGCGCCATCCGGTGATCGAGCTCTTGGCGGCCGGGCTCGGCGTGTGGGCGGGCCTGTCTGCGCCCGACCCCCTGACCGCCGTCGCAGGCGCCGTCCTCGCCTGGCAACTGCTGCTGATCGCCGCGATCGACGCGGAGCGGTTCCAGATGTTCGACGTGCTGCTGGTCCCGCTGATCCTGACGGGCCTCCTTCAAGGCGCCCTGCAGGGCTGGGACGTCGCCGCCTTCCGCCTGCTGGGCGCGGCGCTCGGGTTCGCTCTCCTGTGGGGCGTCGGCTTCCTCTATGCCCGGGTGCGGGGCCGCACCGGGCTGGGGGACGGCGACCCCGTCCTGTTCGCGGGTGCCGGAGCCTGGGTCGGCGCGGCGGCCCTGCCTTCGGTGCTGCTCTGGGCCGCGCTGGCCGGCCTCAGTGTGGTCGTCGCCCGGCTGGTCCTGCTCAAGGGCGTGCGCGGCGACGACCGTCTGCCGTTCGGCGTCTTTCTGGCGGTCGGAACCTGGCTGGTCTGGCTCTACGGGCCTGTGGGCCTCTAGCGGCCGGTCGTCAGCCGCACGACCATGTGCGCCGTGGTGTCCAGGATCGCCGCGTCGTCGTCGGCCCGACGCAGGAGGCCGAAGCCCGCCCCCACCGACTCGACCAGGCTGACGACCTCATAGCTCGCCAGCCGGGGATCCAGGCCTTCGTGATGAAAGCCCGCCGCGCGGGCCCGGGCGATGCGCCGCTCAAGCGCCAGGTGCAACCGGCGCAGGCGCCGGATGCGGCTCTCGGCGAAGGCGGGGTCGCCCCGGTCGGCCATCAGCCGCTCCACGCTCAATGCGGCCCCGTGCCGACGCCAGACCCCGGCCATGGCCTCGACGAAGGCGCGGCAGGCGCGGAACGCCTCGTCGCCCGACCAGTCGCCCTCCAGCAGCCCGGCCAGCGCCTCGGTGTCCGGCACGGCCGCCTCGCACAGGGCCAGCGCCGCCTCGTCCACGGTCTTGAAATAGGTGTAGACGCTGGGCGCCGACACGCCCGCCCGCTGGGCCACGTCGGTCAGGCGCACCGCGCCGGGACCACGCTCGGCCAGCAGGTCGCGCACCGCCTCCAGCAGCGCCTCGCGCGTGCGCGCGCCCCGCGTTCGGATCCGGTGCCCCAGCTTGTTGGTCAGCGGTTCGGACATCAGGGCCCCGGGGAGGAGGGGGAGGGATGGTGCCGGTTGCAGGGATCGAACCCGCGACATCCAGTTTACAAAACTGGCGCTCTACCAACTGAGCTAAACCGGCCCCGTCGCCCGGCCTTATGCCCAGCCGCCGCGCATCAGTCCATGGCCGCCGCGATGCGGTCCGCCAGCGCGCGCAGTGTGGCGGTCTCGGCCATGGGCGCGTGGCCGTGGCCCTTCATCGGCCGGTCCGCCCAGCGCGGGATGACGTGGAAATGCAGGTGGAAGACGGTCTGGCCGCCGGCCTCGCCATTGTACTGCACGATCTGGACCCCGTCGGGCGACAGGCCGTGCGTCACTGCCCGGGCAACCCGGCGCACGGCCTCGCCCAGCTCGGCCATCACCTCCGGCTCCACCTCCAGCACGTTCCGCGCGGTCGAGACCTTGGAGATGATCAGGGCGTGTCCTTCGGACTGCGGAAAGACGTCCATGAAGGCCAGGACGCGGTCGTCCTCCCACACCTTCACGCAGGGCAGGTCGCCGCGCAGGATTTTGGCGAAGACGTTGTCGGGATCATAGGCGCCGGTCAGGCTCATGAGCGTCTCCTTCGTAGGTCTGCCTAGCAAAAGCCGGCGAGCGAGGGGAGCCGAACCCGGCGCCGTGCGCTATGCCAAGCGTGACCATAACGGAGAGCCTCGCATGATCCGCTTTCTCGTCCAGGCCCTGGTGACCATGTTGGGCCTCTGGCTGTCAGCCCAGATCGTGCCGGGCGTCGACTTCACATCGACCGGCAGCCTGATCGCCGCGGCGATCATCCTGGGGCTGGTAAACGCCATCGTGCGGCCGATCCTGGTCGTGATCACGTTCCCGATCACCGTCGTGACCCTGGGCCTGTTTCTGCTGGTCGTGAACGCCGCGATGATCGGCCTGACCGCCATGTTTCTGGGCGGGTTTCAGGTCGACGGCCTGTGGACCGGCGTCGGCGCGGCGATCGTGACCGGCGTCGTCAGCTGGCTGGCCGGCGCCTTTATCCCCGACGGCAAGCGCGGCTGATCTGGACGACGCCGGCAGCGCGGTCCAGCCTGCGCCCATGACGCAGCCCCCAACGCCGCCCCGCGCATCGGGCCTGATCGGCCCCGGCATCGTCGTGGCGGCGACCGGCGTTGGGGCGGGCGATCTGGTCGCGACGCTGATCGCCGGGGCCCGCTATGGCGAGGCGCTGCTGTGGGCGGCCGTCGCCGGCACGATCCTGAAGATCGCTCTGGCGGAAGGCGTCGGGCGGTTCACCCTGACGTCCGGCCGCACGATGTTCGAGGGATGGTCCGGCCTGCCGGGCCCCCGGCTCGGCCGCGTGAACTGGGCAGGAGCCTATTTCGGCATCTACGTCGTGGTCTGGGGCTTCGTCTACGGCGCGGCGGCGATGACGGCGTCGGCCCTGCCCCTCACCGCCCTGTTCCCGATGCTGGACCTGAAGACCTGGGGCATGGTGATGGGCGTGACCGGCCTAGCTCTCGTGATGGTCGGCGGCTACGGCCTGTTCGAGAAGATCATGGCGACCCTGGTGGGGGTCATGTTCGTGACGGTCGTCGGCCTCGCCCTGATCGTCGCGCCGGACGTGCCGCGTCTGCTGACCGGTCTGTGGCCGACCCTGCCCGGCGGCTCCGGCTTCTACGTGCTCGGCCTGATCGGCGGGGTGGGCGGAACGATCACCATGGCGGCCTACGGCTACTGGCTGGCGGCCAAGGGGTGGCGGGGGCCGGAGTTCGTCCGCGTCATGCGGATCGACAACCGCATCGCCTACGCCATGACCGGTCTGTTCGTCGTCGCCATGCTGGTTGTCGGCGCCGAACTGCTGCATGCCTCGGGCACGGCCCTTCAAAGTGGGGATCGCGGCCTTCTGGATCTAGGCGGGGTGCTGGAGGACCGCTTTGGGCGGCCCGTTGCCGTGGCCTTCCTGATCGGCTTCTGGGCCACTGCATTTTCCAGTCTGATAGGCGTCTGGCAGGGCGTCAGCCTGATGTTCGCCGATTTCGTGGCGCACCTCACCGGGCGTCACGACGACTCCGCACTTCAGGGAGCCCGGAGCCGGCCGTTCCGCGCCTATGCGATCTGGCTGACCTTTCCGCCGATGGCTCTGCTCTTCATCGATCGTCCCTTCGGCCTCATCGTCGCCTATGGCGTCCTCGGCAGCCTGTTCATGCCTTTTCTCGCAGGGACGTTGCTCTGGCTGCTGAACTCGTCCCGGACTCCTTACGAATGGCGATCTGGCTGGATTTCCAACGGCTTGCTGAGCGTATCCGCGATCCTTTTCGCCGTCCTCGCCGCCAAGGAAATCGCCGGTCTGAACTGACGATTTCTGCAGCTATTGCCCCGCCTCGACGATCCGCCTAGGGAGCGCCCGACATGAACCGTTTACAGGGGCAGTCATGACCACGGCTTTCCTTTTCCCCGGCCAGGGCAGCCAGGCGGTGGGCATGGGCGCGGCGCTCGCCGACGCCTTTCCGGTGGCGCGCGAGGTCTTCGCCGAGGTCGACGACTCCCTGGGCCAGCACCTGTCGCTGCTGATGCGCGAGGGGCCCGAGGATCAGCTGACCCTGACCGAGAACGCCCAGCCCGCGCTGATGGCCGTCTCGATCGCGGTGATGCGGGCGCTGAAGGCCGAGTTCGACGTGGACGTGACCTCGGCCGCCTTCGTTGCCGGCCATTCGCTGGGTGAGTATTCCGCCCTGTGCGCCGCCGGCACCCTGTCGCTGGCCGACGCGGCGCGCCTGCTGAAGCTGCGTGGTCAGGCGATGCAGCGCGCCGTTCCGGTGGGCCGGGGGGCGATGGCGTCGCTGATCGGGCCCAAGACGGATCTGGCCCTGGCCGAAGCCGCCGCTGCCGTGGGCGCCGAAGTCGGCGTGTGCGTCGTGGCCAATGACAACAACGCCGGCAACGTCGTGATCTCGGGCGAGAAGGCCGCCGTCGACCGCGCGATCGAAAAGGCCAAGGAGCTGGGCGCCCGCGCCATTCCGCTGAACGTGTCGGCCCCCTTCCACTGCCCGCTGATGGCCCCCGCCGCCGAGGAGATGGCCGTGGCCCTGGCCGAGGCCGCGCTGAAAGCGCCAGCCGTGCCTGTGGTCGCCAACGTCACCGCCCGTCCGGAGTCAGACCCTGAAGTCATCCGCCGCCTGCTGGTCGAGCAGGTGACCGGCCGCGTCCGCTGGCGCGAATCGATGGAGTGGATGGCCTCCGAGGGCGGCGTGACCCGCTTCGTCGAGGTCGGCTCGGGCAAGGTTCTGGGCGGCATGGCCAAGCGGATCGCGCCTGACGCCGAGAGCGTGTCGCTCAACGCGCCGGCCGACCTGGAGGCTTTCGTCGGCGTCTGAAGCCGTCGCGGTCTCGTATCTGTTCCGTGTCAGGAGTGAGTTCGTAAGTTGAGCGTCCGCGTCACCGCCCATTCCGCAGCCGTCACTTGGGGCTGGCTGCGCTGGCCTGTGTATCTGGCCCTGATCGCCGCAGCCGTCTGGGCCGGCACGCACATTCACGATGGCGATCTGGTCGGCCATCTGGCGGCGGGCGGTCTAGGGCTCGTCCTCGCCGGCGCGGTCGCCTTCGCCGTTCCGCGCTGCCCCCGCTGCAACCACCACCTCTTCGGCCGCAACGATGATGGATCGCGCCGCCTGCTGCGACCACGCCAACGCTGCGGCAAGTGCAATCTGGACCTGACGCGCTACGGGCCGGGCGACCCTCGCGCAAAGAAGGAGTGATCTCCGGTTTGCCCCGGACCGCCTTCGGGCGGTAAGCACCGGGCGACAAACGCGGAGACTCCCATGTTCGACCTTTCCGGCAAGACCGCCCTCGTGACCGGCGCCACCGGCGGCATCGGCGGCGCCGTCGCCCGCGCGCTGCACGCCCAAGGGGCGGCCGTGGTTCTGTCCGGCACGCGCGAGGCGGTGCTGGCCGATCTGGCGAAGGACCTGGGCGAGCGCGCCTTCGTCGCCGCCGCCAACCTGTCGGACGCCGAATCGGTCGACGGGCTGGTCGCCCGAGCCGAGGAAGCGGCGGGCGCCCCGCTGGACATCCTGGTCGCCAACGCCGGCATCACGAAGGACGGCCTGCTGATGCGGATGAAGGACGAGGACTTCGCCGACGTCCTGAAGGTCAACCTCGAGAGCTACTTCCGCCTCGCCCGGGCCGCCATGAAGGGCATGATGAAGCGCCGCGCCGGCCGCATCATCGGCGTGACCTCGGTCGTCGGCGTCACCGGCAACCCCGGACAGACCAACTATGCGGCGTCCAAGGCCGGCATGATCGGCTTCTCCAAGTCGCTGGCGCAGGAAGTCGGATCGCGCGGGATCACGGTGAACTGCATCGCGCCGGGCTTCATCGCCTCGCCCATGACCGACGTGCTGAACGACCAGCAGCGCGAGACCATCCTGAGGAACATCCCGACCGGTCGGCTGGGCACGGGCGATGAGATCGCCGCCGCCGCCGTCTATCTGGCGTCCGACGAAGCCGCCTACGTCACGGGCCAGACGCTGCATGTGAACGGCGGCATGGCGATGATCTGAGGGCGATCACGACGTGCGACAGGGTGTTTCCCCCGTCGCAGGCTGTGCTAAACCGCCAGTGACCGTCGGCGGTCGAGTCCCTGTCCGGACTTGCGCCGTCGTCGCCGTCGTGAGACGGCAGGCCTGACCGAAGACCCCGCCGCTCGCGGCTTAGAGAACAGAGACACCCATGTCCGACACCCTGGAACGCGTCCGCAAGATCGTGATCGACCACCTGGACGCCGACCCCGACAAGGTCACCGAAAAGGCCTCCTTCATCGACGACCTGGGCGCCGACTCGCTCGACAACGTCGAGCTGGTCATGGCCTTCGAAGAAGCCTTCGACATCGAAATCCCCGACGACGCCGCCGAGCACATCCAGACGGTCGGCGACGCGGTCAAGTTCATCGACGAGAAGCTGGCGGGCTGATTTCCGTCCGTCCTTGACGGCTTGATGGCCGCCGCGGCGCGTCCCTGTCGGGCGGGTCCGGCGGCCATCGGCGTTTAGGCCGTCTCGTTTTCGACAGGAGGTTCCTCATGCGCCGCGTCGTCGTCACCGGCCTGGGTCTGGTCACCCCGCTCGGCACGGGTGTGGAGCACGCCTGGAAGGGCGTCGTCGAGGGCCGCTCGGGCATCCGCAAGATCACCGCCTTCGACACCGAGGGCTTCGCCTGCTCCATCGCCGGAGAAGTGCCCCACGTCGACGGCCGCGGCCACGGCGCCCCGGACCAGCCGGGCATCTTCGATCCCGAGACGGTCATGTCCGCCAAGGACCGCAAGCGGGTCGACGACTTCATCGTCTATGCCATCGCCGCCGCCGACGAGGCCCTGGCCGACGCCGGCTGGAAGCCCGAGAGCGAAGACGACAAGTGCGCCACCGGCGTCATGATCGGCTCCGGCATCGGCGGGCTCGGCCCCATCGCGGCCACCGCGCTGGAGATGCAGGAAAAGGGGCCGCGCCGCGTCAGCCCCTTCTTCATCCCCATGTCGCTGATCAATCTGGCTTCTGGCCAGGTGTCGATCCGTCACGGGCTGAAGGGGCCGAACCACTCCGTCGTCACCGCCTGCGCCACCGGGGCCCACGCCATCGGCGACGCGGCCCGCATGATCGCCCTGGGCGACGCCGACGTCATGGTGGCGGGCGGGGCCGAAAGCTCCATCGTCCCCATCGGCATCGCCGGCTTCCTGGCCTGCCGCGCCCTGTGCACCGACTTCCAGGACGAGCCCGAACGCGCCAGCCGCCCCTACGACAAGGACCACGCCGGATTCGTCATGGGCGAGGGCGCCGGGATCATGGTGCTGGAGGAGTATGAGCACGCTCGGGCGCGCGGCGCGAAGATCTACGCTGAGGTGGTCGGCTACGGCATGTCCGGCGACGCCTATCACATCACCGCGCCCAGCGAGGACGGGGAGGGCGGCTATCGCGCCATGCAGGCGGCGCTGAAGCGCGCCGGGATGCAGCCGTCCGACGTCGACTACGTCAACGCCCACGGGACCTCCACCATGGCCGACTGGATCGAGGCGAAGGCCATCGAGCGCCTGATGGGCGAGCACGCGCCCAACGTGGCCCTGTCGTCCACCAAATCGATGATTGGCCACCTGCTGGGCGCCGCCGGGGCGGTGGAATGCGTGTTCTGCGTCCTGGCCATCCGCGACCAGATCGCCCCGCCGACCATCAACCTGGAAAATCCGGAGCAGGAAACCGCCCTGCACATGGTCAAGGACAAGGGCGAGCCGAGGAAGATCGACGTCGCCATGTCCAACAGCTTCGGCTTCGGCGGCACCAACGCCACCGTCGTCTTCCGCAAGGTGGACTGAGGTGCGGCTTCCCCGGTTCGGCGGCGGCGACCGCAAGCCCTTCGCCATCGCCCTGCTCGCGGCCACGGCCACGTTCAGCGTCTTCCTGATCGGACTGCTGGCGGTGGTCTGGAGCGTCTTCTACGCCCCCGGCCCCAGCGCCCGCACCGGCGACGCCACGATCGTGACCCTGCCCAGCGGCGCGGGGGTTTCGGCCATCGCCCAGCAGTTGAAGCAGGCGGGGGTGATCCGCTCCACCGACATGTTCAAGGCGGCCGCCACCCTGACCGGCGCGGACCGAAAGTTGCGCGCCGGAGAATACGAGGTGCCCAGCCGGGCGTCCCTGCGGTCGGTGCTTAGCCTGCTCGTCTCTGGCCGCGTGGTGCGCCACTACGTGACCCTGCCCGAAGGCTGGTCGTCGGCCCAGGCCGTGGACATCCTGATGCGCAATCCGCTGCTGATCGGAGAAGTGGAGACGCCGCCCGAGGGCAGCCTGTGGCCCGACACCTATGAGATCAGCCGGGGCGAGACGCGCGCCTCGGTCGTCCGCCGCATGCGGCTGGCGCACGACCAGAATCTGGCCGAGCTCTGGGCCCAGCGCGGGCCCAACAGCGTGGTCTCGACGCCGGAGGAGGCCGTGATCCTGGCCTCCATCGTCGAGAAGGAGACCGGGGTCGCCGCTGAACGCCCGCGCGTCGCCGCCGTATTCTCCAACCGGCTGCGCATCGGCATGCGGTTGGAGAGCGATCCGACCATCGTCTACGGCATCACCCAGGGCCGGCCGCTGGGCCGCGGCCTGCGGCGGTCCGAGATCGACGCTCCGACCCGCTGGAACACCTATCAGATCGACGGCCTGCCCCCGACGCCGATCGCCAATCCGGGCGGAGAGGCGATAAAGGCCGTGCTGAACCCGCCGGTGACCCAGGACCTGTTCTTCGTCGCCGACGGCACGGGCGGCCACGCCTTCGCGCCCACCTATGAGCAGCATCTCGAAAACGTCGCCCGCTGGCGTGCCATAGAGCGCCGCCGCGCCGGCCTGCCGCCCGAGCCCGTGCCAGAGGTGGCGACCGGCGACGCCGCGCTGGCTCCCACCGGCGAGATGGCTCCCGACGCCGGCGCCGAAGTGACCATCCTTCCGCCCGGCCAGACGCCGCGATGAGCGCAGATGGCCAGATTTCCGGCATGACCGGATTCGGCCGGGCCGAGGGCGCCGGCCACGGCTGGACCTGGTCGGTCGAATCCCGCTCGGTCAACGGCCGAAATCTGGAGGTCCGCCTGCGCGCGCCTTCGGGCTTCGACGACCTCGAGCGCCTGACCAAAGCCGGCGCCCAGGCGCGGTTCGCGCGCGGGCAGGTGTCGTTGACGGTGCAGGCCAAACCTGAGGCGGGTTCGGCCTCGGTCGGGGTCGATTCCGAGGTTCTGTCCCGCTACCTGACCTTGGCCCGCCAGCTGGTCGAGGCCGGCGCCGCGCCGCCGACCGCCGACGGCCTTCTGGCCCTTCGCGGCGTCGTCTCCGCCGATGAGATCGCGCCAGATACTGAAGCTCTCGCCGCCGTGCAGTCGGCCGTCGCGGCCACGGTCGAGCAGGCCCTCGACGCGCTTCAGGTCTCACGCCGCAACGAGGGCGCGCAACTGGTGCCGGTGCTGACCAGCCTGATCGATCGGATCGAAGCCTTGGTCGCCGACGCCGAGCGCGAGGCCGCCGCCCAGGTCGAGGCTGTGCGCGACCGCTTCGCCCGCCGCATGGCCGAGATCGCGCCCGACGCGCCGGGGCTGGAGGAGCGCGTCTTCCTCGAGGCCGCCGCCCTGGCCGCGAAGGCCGACGTGCGCGAGGAGTTGGACCGCCTGACGGCGCACGTCGCCTCCGCCCGCGCCCTGCTGACGGCGCCGCCCGCCGGCCGCAAGCTGGACTTCCTGATGCAGGAGTTCATGCGGGAGGCGAACACGCTGTGCTCCAAGTCCGCCACCGTCCCGCTCACCGCCGTCGGCCTGGACCTGAAGGCCGCCGTCGAACAGCTGAGAGAACAGGTTCAGAATGTCGAATGACCGCACCCCGCGCCGGGGCGTCCTGCTGATCGTCGCCAGCCCGTCCGGGGCCGGAAAGACGTCGCTGTGCCGCCGCCTGATGGCCGACCATGGCGCGCTGGAGCTGTCCGTGTCCGTGACCACCCGCCCGATTCGGCCGGGAGAAGTCGCAGACCGCGACTATCACTTCGTCGATCATGCCGAGTTCCAGCGCCTGATCGACCACGACGCCTTCCTGGAATGGGCCGACGTGCACGGCAACCGCTACGGCTCCTTGCGCGCGCCGGTGGATCAGGCCCTGTCGGAGGGGCGCGACGTGCTGTTCGACATCGACTGGCAGGGCGCGGCCGAGGTGGCCCGCAAATGCCCCGAGGACGCCGTGCGCGTCTTCATCCTGCCGCCCAGCCTGGCCGAACTGCGCCGACGCCTGGTGACCCGCAGCCAGGACGCCGACGACGTCATCGAGCGCCGTATCCAGAACGCCAAGGGCGAGATCGAGCGCTGCGACCAGTTCGACTACGTCTTCGTCAACGACGACTTCGACCGCAGCTACGCCGAACTGGCGCACATCTATCACGCCGAACGCAGCCGCATCCGCCGCAACCTTTGGGTCGTCGATTATCAGAAGGCCCTGCTGGACGAGGGGGTCTGATCTCCTCTTGCGTCGCGCCGGGCGGTCCCCACATCGGACCAATCGTCGAAACAGCGAAAGGAGGTGGTCGAATGTCTCATTGTCTCACGCCGTCAGCGGCCCGGACGCACGCGACCTCCGCCCTCCCGAGGGCGCGCGCCTGATCCAGCCGCCAAGGCTGAACAATGGAAGGGCCGTTTGGAAACAGGCGGCCCTTCGTCTTTCTCAGGACCGCTTGCGCCGTGCCAGTGTCGGCCCCTCGGGCGTCTCCGGCGCGGCTGGCTGCGCCTGCCCCATCGTCGCGCGGGCCAGCCTCAGGAAGCCCTCCAGATCGATCACCTCGGCCCGATCCTCAGGGCTGATCCCCGCCGCCTCGCAGAGCTCACCCCCGCCGAGTTGCTTCAGGCTGGAGCGCAGCATCTTGCGACGCTGGCCGAATGCCGCCGCCGTCACCCGCTCCAGCGCCCTCAGCAGCGCCCGCTCCGGCCGGTCCGCGCGCGGGACCAGGTGAACCACGGCCGAAGCCACCTTGGGCGGAGGCGTGAATGCCGCGGCCGGCAGATGCATCACCAGCTTCGCCTCCGCCACCGCTTGGGCGATCACCGCCAGTCGGCCATAGGCGTCCTCGCCCGGCCTCGCGACCACGCGCTCGGCCACCTCCTTCTGAAACATCAGGGTGAGGGCGTGCGGCGTCCAGGGCCCGGTCAGCCATTTGATCAGCAGTGGCGTGCCGACGTTGTAGGGCAGGTTCGAGACCAGATGCGCGGGACCTTCGACCAACTGATCCTCGCGCACGTTCAGCGCGTCGCCCTCGACGATCGTCAGCCGTCCCGATCCGTCATCCAGTTCCGACAGCAGCGGGATGAAGCGCGGATCCTTCTCGACCAGTACCACCCGCCCCGCGTCGCTCTCCAGCAGGGCCCGCGTCAGTCCGCCCGGACCCGGCCCGACCTCGATCACCGTGCGGCCCTCGAAGGGCCCCGCCAGCCGCACGATTTTGCGCGTCACGTTCAGATCCAGCAGGAAGTGCTGGCCGAAGCTCTTCTTCGCCGACAGCCCGTGGGCGTCCAGCTGTTCGCGCAGGGTGGGCAGGTCGTCGGTCACGCGTCGGTCATAGCCGTGGACGCGCGGCGAGGGGAGGGCCTCAGTGCGCCTTCTCCCCGGGCCGCAGGGTCAGCACGCGCACCCCGGTCGCCGTCACCGCCACCGTGTGCTCGAACTGGGCCGACAGCTTTCCGTCCTCGGTGACCACGGTCCAGCCGTCGTCCAACGTCGCGGTGCGCGCCCGACCCTCGTTGATCATCGGCTCGATGGTGAAGGTCATCCCTTCCCTCAGCTTCAGCCCCGTGCCCGGCTTGCCGAAATGCAGCACCTGCGGCGCCTCGTGCATCTCGCGCCCGATCCCGTGACCGCAGAAGTCGCGCACGACCGAGTATCCCGCCTTCTTGGCATGCCGTTCGATGGCGTGGCCGACGTCGCCCAGGGTCGCGCCGGGCCGCACCGCGCGGATCCCCTTCCACATCGCTTCCTGCGTCGTGCGCACCAGACGGCGGGCGTGGGGCGCGACGTCGCCGATCAGGTACGTCTTGCTGGAATCCGCGATCCAGCCGTTCTTCTCCAGCGTCACGTCCAGGTTCAGGATGTCGCCGTCGCGCACGATCTCGTCGGCGCTGGGCACGCCGTGACAGACCACCTCGTTGCGCGAGCAGTTCAACACGAAGCCGTAGTCGTACTGGCCCTTGCTGGCCGGCCGCGCCTTCAGGTCGTCGACGATGAAGCGCTCGACCTCGTCGTTGATCTCAAGCGTGCTCATCCCGGCCAGCGTCAGCCCGTCTAGATGGGTGAACACCGAAGCCAGCAGGCGACCGGACTCGGCCATTGCCTCGATCTCTTCGTGTGATTTCGTCACGGCCTCGTCACCGCAGTCCGCGTCGGCGGGCCGCCATCTCGGCTGCCAGCCGAGTCGCCGCGATCAGGCTGTCCGCGCGCGCCACGCCCTTGCCGGCGATTTCGAAGCCCGTCCCGTGATCCGGCGAGGTCCGAACGACCGGCAGGCCCAACGTCACGTTCACGCCGCCCCAGAAGTCGATCGTCTTGACCGGGATCAGGGCCTGGTCGTGATACAGGCAGATCGCGGCGTCATAGCCGGCCCGCGCCTCCTCGTGAAACAGGGTGTCGGCGGGCAGGGGGTCGGTGATCTCGATCCCCTCGGCGCGCAGGGCCGCGGCGGCGGGGCGCAGCACCTCGATCTCCTCCAGCCCGATCGAGCCGCCTTCTCCGGCGTGAGGGTTCAGTCCGGCCAGGGCCAAGCGGGGATGACTGATGCCGAAGTCCCTCCGCAGGGCTTCATGCGTCACCCGCGCGGTGCGGATCACGCGATCGCGCGTCACCAGTTCCGGGACGTCGCTGAGCGGGGCGTGAATGGTCACCAGCGTGACGCGCAGATCGCGCGCCGTCAGCATCATCACCGGCCCCCGCGTGCCATCGTAGGGCAGGTCGCCGGTCAGATCGGCGATAAACTCGGTATGCCCCGGAAACGGAAATCCCGCCGCATACAGCGGCGCCTTGGCGATCGGGCCGGTCACCACGCCGGCGGCGCGTCCGTCCATGGCCAGATCGACCGCCCGTGCGATCCAGTCGGCCACACAGGGGGCATTTGCGGCGTCCGGCCGGCCGGGCGTCACCGCCGTCGCGGTCGGCAGGTGGATCACCGGCACGGCGCGCCGGAAAACGGACGTCGCCTCCGCCGGCTCGGAAACGACGGCTACGGGGGCCCCTATGGCTTCCAGCAACACGGCGTCGCCAACCACGACGAAGACCGGCCCGCCATCCCGCGAAGCTGTCCAGGCGCGAGCGACGATTTCAGGCCCGATGCCCGCCGGCTCTCCCAGGGAGAGGGCGAGCGGCGGGATCATTTGGTCTCGATCAGGGCGTCCGCGCGCAGATCCCGAATGTAGCGGCGCTCCAGCATGGAAAGCTGCGACCTTTGCAGGCGGCTCTCGACCTCGTCGCGGCTCGGCAGCGCGGCCGATCCCACCCGACGTCCGCAGACGCCGACCAGATGTAGTCCCAACGGAGACCGCACCGGCCCGGCTATCGAACCGTCAGGAGCGTCGGTGGCGATCTGCTGGAACTGCGGAATGATGCTCTGAACGTCGCTTTCGCCCAGATCGGAGCCAAGCAGCCCAACTTCCGACGAGGCTCGCGTCAGCATGTTTTCGCATGTCAGCTGCGGCTGCAGCCCCGTCAGCCTATCCGCCGCGGCCTGCACCGTTTCGGCGGGCGCGCCCTCCGGCAGCTCAATCATGATCTGCCGCAAGCTCACCAACTGCGTCGCTGAGCCCTGCCGCTTGTCACGCATGTAGATGACGTAGACCCCGCCCTCCACGACGATCGGGTTCGACAATTGACCGACTTCAAGGTTGTCCATGGCCTGTTGCAGGGCAGGGGCGACCGTTCCTTCCACGACCCAGCCCGCGTCCCCCCCGCGCACCGCAGAGGGCGCGTCCGAAAACTGCTGCGCCACGGCTTGGAAGGGCGCGCCCTGAATCATCTGGCGGATCAACTGCTGCGCGCCGTTCACGGCACCCTGCATTCCGCCTTGGGTCTGTGCGGCTTCGAGATAGATCTCGCCGATGAGATATTGACGCTTCGTGGCAGCTTCCTCGACCTGACGCATCGCCTGATCGATCTGGGCCTTTGACACACGGGCACGGCTGGAGAAACGACCGCCGACGAGACGCCGCCAGCCAATCGAAACGCGAACCTGCTCCCGCACGGTGCGCGGTTGGATGCCGACCTGTGCAAGGAGGTCCAGATAGGCTTCGGCAGAGGTCCGCAGCTCGGCGGCCATGGCCCCGATCTCCTGATCGATCTCCTCTTCGGTGACCTTCAGGTCCTCATAGCGGGCGATCTCCTGCGCCTTGAGACGGTCGTCGATCAGGCCGTCCAGGGCCTGTCGCTGGATTTGCGGAAGGTCTTCCTCGGTCGGTTGGACCTCCGACATGGCGATGATCATCAGCATCCGCTGGCGCAGATCGTAGCCGGTGATGATCTGGTCGTTCACGACGGCCACCACGCCGTCGGCGATCTGGAAGTCGGCGCGGTCCAGCATGCGCGGCTCGCGCCGAACCGGCGTCGGCCGCAACGTGCCGGCCGCGGTCGCCCCTTGGGCGGGAGGATCCTGTCGGGCCGCAGGCGTCTGGGCCAGGGCGATCCCGGCCGTCAGCGCGGACATGGCCGCGACCGTCGCAAAACGCATCACTCGCATCGTTCGTCCTGAACCCTCATCGCGGCCCTGCCGCACGCGCCGATTCGGGGAGAATCGACCGGTCGCGCCCCTCACCGGCGCCTGTCGCGCCCGTCTTACCGTGTACCGCCGAAAGTGGCGAGCGTTAGGCGCACATAGGCGCCTTCCGACGCGCCGCTGGGCCGAACCCGCGTGTTGTCGCGGCGCCAGCCGATCTCGAACCGCACGCAATCGTCGTCGAACAGCAGGCCAACCTCAGACCGGACGAACAATTCGCGGTCCAGGTCATAGACGCCCGCGCCCGCAATGCCCCAGTTTCCTGCCACGAACTGCTGACCCGAGGCTTCCACGAAAGCGTAGTTCCGGTTCAGCGGTCCATCGACCGGATTGCTGTCGTCCATGACGTAGATCAGCGCCCCGCTGTTACGTCGGCCCCAACGTCCTTCCACCGCCGCTTCGGCCCTGCGGAAGTCGCCGGAGTCGTCGATCGTCGCGCGACCCCACGCCCTTATTCCGTCGTGCGGCTCGAACGTGCCCTGCACCACCCAGTCCGACGCCCGCTCCGCCAAGCCTGTGGCGTCATACAGAACGGTCGGATCATCGGCCGAGGCCGTCAACAGACCTGCCTCCACCTCCGATCGCCAGCTCCGCCCCATGAACAGTGAGGCCTGTCGGCCGTCGTCCCACCGAAAGGTCGCCCGTACTCCGCCAGTGACCCGCAGTCCGCCTTCGTACAGATCCTCGCCGGGAAACCTATCGATCCGGAACAGGCTGGATTCGTCGAGGTCAAGCAGCTGGCTGTCCTCGTTGGGGATGCGCGGGTCGAGGTCGGCGTCTGTCGAGGCCGACAGCTGAGCCATCGGCTCCAGCACCAGATCGGCTCCGCGTCCGACCCGCCGGACCAGTGGCCAGCTGACGTCGATGCCCGCAGTCGCGCGACCTCGGGTGAGCGTCTCCTCGCCTTCCAGTCCCGGCGCGGGCAACTGTGTGATGGAATAGACGTCCACCCGCCCGTCCACGAACGGCTCCCACCGCACGCCTGCCGGAGAGATGAGCGTCCGCCGCCACTCCACGCGCCCGGTCGCCCTGCGGCTGTCCACGCCCTCCGAAGGTGCAGGGCCGACGGCCAGCGCTTCGGGACGCAGCACCGGTGCCCCCACGAACTCATCTCGATAAAGCGCCGCCGCCGACCCCGTCAGCCTCAGCCGTCCGCCGAAGACCATACGTCCCGGCTCCCAGCGCGCCTCGACGATCGGCGCGGCCACCGGCAGGGCGCCGTCGCGTTCGAACTCGTTCAGGCCGGGCGCCGTGTCGACGAACCGCGTGACCCGCAGGCTCTGGATGTCGAAGGCTGCGAACGACAGGTAGGACCGATCGGTCTGCCGCTCGGCATAGGCTTGGCTGATCAGCCGGCGCTCGTCGCCGTGATACAGGCCGTTGTCGGCATAGGGATCGCGCACGTCGTATCGGTCGAACAGGGTCTTGTCGGACGTCCGTTCGGCGGTGAAGCCCCAGCGCCACGGCCCCGCGGGATCGAAGGCCCCGGACGCCAGCAGATAGCTTCGATGCTTGCGCTCCGCCGACTGCGGCGGGTCGTCGATCCCGTCGTCGTCCAGGTCGAAGTCGCCAAAGTTGCGGGCATAGGTGTAACCGCCGCGCGCCACCACCGAGCCGTCCGCGAAGCGCCGCCGCCATTGCAGGTTCAGCAGCGGTTCCACCTCCGTGTTGAACTGCGGGCTGATCAGCCAGTCTTCCGAAGCTGAGACGACGATCAGATAGGGCTGCTCCCAGCTAAGCCCGCGCTCGCGGTCGAAGCCGATCTCCGGCACGAGAAGGCCCGACGCGCGCTCCACCGTCGGGTCCGGGTGCGCGAACACCGGCAGGAACAGCACCGGCACGCCCTTCACCTTGAAGACCGCGTTTCGGTACAGCACCGCGCGCAGGCCCTCGTCCTGCACCACCCGCTGGGCCTGGATCGAGATGGTCGGCTCCTTCGGTCGCCCGTCCTCGTCGCAGATGGGGCAGGGCGTGAAGATGGCGTAGTTCAGTTCGTTGACCGTCTCCGATCGCCGGACGGCGGTCGCTGCCATCAGGCTGGACCCGTCCTGGAGCCGGGTCGCGAAGTTGACGGCCAGGCCGGTCTGCGCCCCCTCGGTCAGCTCCAGATAGTCGGCGAAGACGGTCGTGCCGTCGGGCGCCGTAAGCTCGACCTCGCCACGGGCCGTCGCGATCCCGCTGGCAAGATCATAGGTCAGGCGCCGGGCGCGAAGGGCATGATCCTGGAACCGGGCGTACAGACGGTCGCCGGTTTCACGGGACGCTTCCAGGCGGTCTCCCACCCGCGCCACCTCGGCGGCGTCCAGATACAGGGCGCGGTCATCAAGACCGTCGTCGGATGTCGGCGACGCGGCGTCCTGAGCGCGCGCTGCTCCCGCAGACATCAAGCAGGCGCCCACGCCCATCAGCAGCAGCGACCGGAGTGTTTTGCAAGGGTGGCCGCCGGCGCGCATCTTGGCTCGTGTGATCCGTGTTCGTGACAGCGCCGCCCCGTCGTCGCCTCTAAGCGAGGTCGCGTCCGAAGGCTAGCCGTCCTCTGTGTAGACCAGCAGCGTCAGTGCGGCGAGCAGAGCCAGCAGGGGCGGCAGCCATGCGGCCAGCCACGGTGCGATCACCTCAGCCGACCCGAACGCCGCCGACGTCTGGTTCACGAAGAAGAAGGCGAAACCCAGCACCACGGCCGCCGCGCTCATCCGCGCCAGGTCGCCCAACCGCATGAGCCTCAGCGAGAAGGCCGCCGCCAGGATCGACATGGCCGCCAGCACCAGTGGCGTCGCCACAAGCTGATGCAGTCTCAGCCGGTACGCAGTGGTGGAGAACCCCGCCGCTTCGACCCGCGCGATCTGGGCGGGGAGCGACCAGAGCGGCGTCGACTGCGGTCGCGCGAAGCGGTCGAACGCCTCGTCGTCCGCCAGGCTGGAGCGCAGGTCCAGCGTGGCATAGCGGACCCCGCGCTCGCCGATACGGGCGCCCACTGCGTCAACCAGTCGCCAGCTGCCGGCGCTCAGGCTGGCCGAGGCGGCGTCGATCCGCTCGGCGAAGCGCCGCCCGCCGTCCGGGGCATTGGTGTAGATGAAGAAGCTCACCCCAAGCAGACGGCCACCGGCGCGGTCTTGACGGTCCGCGCGGATGATCATCTGGCGCTGGTCGTCGCCCTCGCGCAGCCAGACCGCCTCAGCGGCGGCTCCTGTCGCCGTCTGGCCCGACAGGCGCGCGCGCTCGCGCTGGAACACGCCGTCGGCAAACGACGCCAACGGGCTCAACGCCGCCACGATCACCACGCCGCATGTCAGCGCCATCAGCGCGGCAGGCATGACGAACCGCCAGGCCGACACTCCAGCCGCCCGCATGGCGATCAGCTCGCTCCGCCGGTTCAGCGCGACGTAGGCCCCCAGCGTGCCGAACAGGAAGATGAAGGGCGTCAGTTGCAGGATGACGGCCGGCGACTTCAGCAGCATCAGGCCGAAGATGCGCGCGCCGGACAGGTCGACGTCGGACCCCACCCCGCGGGAGATTTCTACGAAGTCGATCAGCATGATCAGCGCCGCGATCACGCCCAGCGCGACCAGCAGGGACTTGGCCTGTTGCTTCAGCACATAGCGCTCGATGCGGCCGATCCGCAGGCGGGACGGGGCGGTCATGCTCCGGCTCCCTGAACTGACGCGTGACGGACGACCTTGCGTCGCCGAGGCTTCAGCGCCCGGAACAGCAGCCTCAGCGCCAACGCAGTCGCGAAGATCGGCAGGACGTACTGCAGCACATTGACCCACGGGTTCCACGCGCTTGCGGCGACCACGCCGTAGCCGACGATCCGCACGGTCAGGAAGGCCCCGGCCGCCTTGGCGACACGCAGACCGTAGCCGGTTCGGCTGAACGCCCCGCCTAGAATGGCGGTCAACGCCATAGCCATCGCAGTGAGCGCGTAGAGCGGCGACGACAGCCGCGAGTGCCCTTCGGCCAGGAGTTCCGGGCGGGTTCCGGCCGTCTCGACGATCTGCGCGGGCGGGCTGAACAACTGCGGCAGATAGAGGTCCGACGGCTTGTAGCGGACCGCCCGATCCGCCTCGGCCATGAACCCGGCCAAGGGAAAGGCGTGATTGTCGAACTGGAGATGGTTCAGCACGCCGTCCGACGAATAGCGCTGCCAAGAACCCTGCCCCAGCAGCAGGTAAGGCTCTCCCGCGATCCGGCTGAACCGCGCTTCGGCGGCGTTCCAGGTGGACACCGACTTGCCGTCGTCGATGTGGACGAAGAGGTTGGTCAGCAGCCCGTTCTGCTCGATCTCCTGCACATAGACCGTCAGGCCGTTGGGCCCCTTCACGAACCGGCCCTCCTCGACCAGCAGGGCCGCCAGGTCGGAGCGGACGGCGAAGGCCTCGTCCCGCGCGGCGCGCTGGGCCCAGGGCTGGACCGCCACGTTGATCAGAAGGGTCAGCGCCGCGACGATCACCGCCAGCAGAGCAGCGGGCCGGATGGCCGCCCACCGTGTCATGCCTCCGGCGAAGGCGGCGATCAGCTCCTGCTCCCGTTGCAGCCGCGTCAACGCGATCAGGGCGCCCACGAACAGGCCGATGGGCAAGATCACCGCGAGCAGCTGCGGCACGGCCAGCGCCGTCAGCTTGACCATCACCCACAGGCTGGCCCCGCGCTCGACGACGAATTCCAGCTGTTCCAGCGTCTGGCTGAGGATGCCGATTCCGGCCAAGGCGGCGCACGCCCCGACGACGGGACGGGCGATCTGGCGGAAAAGATAGCCTTGAATCAGCGTCATGAAGGAAAGGAAATCGCCCGTTGCAGGCGGCGCGGCGAACGCCCTAATACATGGCCCACGTTGACCGCGACAGTGCGCGGATCGTTTCAGACGCCGGGCTTCTTTCCGGCAGGAGTCGCCGATGAAGATCGAGTTCGCCGCGTCCGCGGGTGCCGCCCCGGTTCTGGCCGTGATGGCCCATGAAGGCCGCAGTCTGGCCGGCGCGGGTGTGCAGCTGGATGCGGCGACAGGAGGGGCGCTGTCGCGTGCCATGAACGCCAGCCGCTTCACCGGCGCGAAAAACTCTACCCAGGTCGTCGCCGGCGTCTCCGGCTGCGACGCGGCCACCGTGGTGATCACGGGTGCGGGCCAGGCCGGCCAGGTCGACGATCTGGCACTGGAAGCCGCCGCAGGCGCCGCCTACCACGCGGTCAAGATGTCCGGCGCCGACGTCCTGGCCATCGACGTCTCCCATCTTTCGGCCCAGCAGGCCGCGCGGGCCGCCTTCGCCGCGCGACTGGCCGCCTATCGCTTCCTGAAGTACCGTACGACGCTGAGACCCGAGAAGACGCCGTCGATCGACACGATCCGGATCGTCGCGGCGGACCCCAAGGCGGCCCAGGTCGTCTACGACGCCGACTTCGCCCCGGTCGCCGAGGCGATCGAGTTCAGCCGCGACCTGGTCTCCGAACCGGCCAACATTCTGTATCCCGAGGAATACGCCCGCCGCGTCAAGGCTCTCGAGACGCTCGGCCTCGAGGTCGAGGTGTTGGGCGAGAAGGAGCTGGAAAAGCTCGGCTTCCGCACCCTGCTGGCCGTGGGGCAGGGCAGCGTGCGCGACAGCCAGGTCGCAATCATGAAGTGGAACGGCGGGAACAAGGGCGATCGGCCCATCGCGTTCGTCGGCAAGGGCGTCTGCTTCGACACCGGCGGGATCTCCATCAAACCCGCCGAGGGCATGGAGGAGATGAAGTGGGACATGGGCGGCTCGGCCGCCGTCGTCGGCCTGATGCACGCGCTCGCCGGCCGCAAGGCCAAGGTCAACGCCGTCGGCGTCATCGGCCTGGTCGAGAACATGCCCGACGGCAACGCCATCCGCCCCGGTGACGTGGTCGAGACCCTGTCGGGCCAGACCGTCGAGATCCTGAACACCGACGCCGAGGGCCGCCTCGTGCTGGCCGATTGCCTCTGGTACACGCAGGAGCGCTTCAAGCCGAAGTTCATGGTCGATCTTGCCACCCTGACCGGGGCCATGATCGTCTCGCTGGGCCTGGAGTACGCTGGCGTCTTCACCAACTCCGACGAACTGGCCGAGAACATCGGCAAGGCCGCGCCCAAGGTCGGCGAGAACGTCTGGCGCATGCCGATCCCGGCGATCTACGAGCGTCACATCGACAGCCCGATCGCCGATGTGAAGAACATGGGCAACGGCCGCGCCGGCGGCTCCATCACCGCCGCCCTGTTCCTGCAACGCTTCACCAACGGCGTGCCCTGGGCGCACATCGACATCGCCCCGACGGCCTGGGTCAAGGACTCCAAAAACCCGACCGTGCCGGACGGCGCCGTCGGCTGGGGCGTCCGCACCCTCGACCGCATGGTCCGCGACGCCTACGAGGGGTGACTTCAGCTCCGGACGCCGCGCTGCGGCGTCCGGGCTCAGGCGTAATTGAAGCTGATTGAGATACGCTCGGCCTTGGCCGCATTGGGCGGCACCTCGTGGCGCAGCCAGCTTTCCCACATCAGAACCGTGCCCGGACGCGGGGCCAGATAGACGAAGGGGCGTTCCGCCTCCGGCGCGTCGGGCCGTACGCCGGGGCGGGCCATCATCATCGGCAGGCGCGGATCCTCAAGCTTCAGGGCGGAGGCGCCGTCGGGCACCTCGACATAGACCGTGCCGCTGAGGAAGGCGTGCGGGTGGATGTGGCCGCTGTGCCCGCCGCCGGGCTTCAGGACGTTGACCCACAGATTGTCCAGCCGCGGCCGACGCGCCAGATCGAAATTCAGAGCTTGGGCATACAGTTGCGCATGCCTGTCCAGACGCCGCTTCAGCTCTGCGAACTCGGGCAGCCGCTGCGGCAGGTCGGTGAGCGAACCATAGGAGGTGTAGCCGCGATAGCCGTTGGCCCGGCACCACGCCCGCCCCGCGCCGTCCTCCGCCGCAAGCATCCGACAAGCCGCTGCGAGCTCCGCGTTGAAGTCGACGAAGCCGGGCGCGGTCGCCAGGCTGGCCTCATAGATCTGGGTCACGAACAGCGGGCGCAGGGTCATCCGCTCCCCATAGCCCGCGAGGCTCACCGGCGCGACAGGGTGCGCCGCCGTTCCTCATAGGGCCGCTGCGAGACGTTGCGCCGCTTCCATGGCCGCCAGGCGTCGGCGGTGGAGACGGGGTCGCCCAGCTGCCACTCGGCGATCAGCCGCTCCATGGCGTTCGGCGGCTCGGCGCCCAGGGGCGACATCCGGCCCTCGTTCAGCTTCTCGATCGCCTTGCCCATCGACCCGAACAGCGCCTCCGCCGCCGCGAAGGCCGCCCCGTCCACGCCCAGGAAGTGCCCGATCGAGCGGTGCCGGAACCCCTCCACCGCCGCGCGACCCTCGGCGGTGTCCGGCTCCAGCGTCAGGTCGCACTCGGTGTCGAACCCCATGGACCGGTTGTTCAGATTGGCCGAGCCGATGCGCAGCAGAGTGTCGTCGATCACGGTCACCTTGGCGTGCACGATGATCCGCTCGCCGCGCCGCGTGTTGGGGCTGAAGGCATAGAAGCGGTCGTGCGCGTCCGCCTGCTCCAGCCGGTACAGGACCTCCGACCGCGCCGTGTCCATGGTGATGCCGTCGAACCAGCTGGGGCTGGACCCGGTGGACACCACCACGATCTCAGGCCCGTCCGGCTCCTTCAGGCGCTCGGCCAGCGCCGCCGCGATGGCGGGGGACGTGAAGTACTGGTTCTCGAAATAGATGCGCCGCCGGGCGGACCGGATCGCCGCCAGGTGCAGGGCCTCCACCTCCCGCGCGGCGCCGCGTCCGCCATGGGCGGGCTCGGTGCGCGAGATGCCGACCGGCACGTCGGTGAACTCCGGCTCCACGCCGTCGGGCCAGGGATCGGAGACGCCCTCGGGGTCGGCCAGGGTCCGCTCCCAGGTCGCGCGGAACCAGCGCTCGCGCGCCAGATCGCCCAGCGCCCGCGCGGCCGGGCCGTCCACCACGCACATCGTCTCGTGCCGCGCGGGGGCCAGGGTGCCGTTCGGCTGCACGCGCCGGGGATCGGCGTCGCGGTGGTCCAGCGTGTCCCACCGGTCCGGTCCCAGGTCGCCGCTGCCGCAGAAGGCGACGGCGTCGTCGATCACCACCATCTTCTGGTGATGGCAGGCGCCGATCGGCCCCGGGCTGTCCAGCCGGAACTCCACGAACCGCTTGCGGAACCAGCGCTGGGCGCGATGGGGAAAGAAGCCCTGCGACGCCGCGATCAGGATCGGCGAGTTCCAGATCAGCAAGCGCACGTCGAGGTCCGGCCGGGACTTCACCATCATCCGCAGCTGATGCCCGATCTCCGCATGACGGTCGCCATGCCGGCTGTCGGGGTCCAGCCGGGTACGTGGATCGAACTGCCAGCCCAGGATCACCACCGACCTCTTCGCCTTGGAAAGGGACGAGGCCAGCGCGTCGAACCACGCCTGCCCGTCGATCAGCGTCGCCGCGCGGGGCGCGCGTTCCGTGCGCCAGCACAGGCCGGGCCGGGAGAGCAGGGGGGCGTCGTCGCCGGGCGCGGGGTCAGGGGTCATGGCAGCGCCTAACGGCTCGCGAGGGATTTCGTGCCGTGTCCTGCGTCACACGATGGAGCGCCGATCGTCAATCGTGACGCTTTGTTCATGCGGGCCGCCGTTGTCGGTCGACGCGAAATGGCGCATAACGGCGCTCGCAGACAGGAGGGAAGGTCGGCGAAATGCATGCGCTGATCGAATTCATCGCCGGAATCGTGGCCGCCCTGGCCATGGCCGCCCTGTCGCAGTTCGGCATGGAAATGCGCGACCGTCGCGCCGACGAGCCCGAGGTTCGCCGCGTCAAGGACGACTGCGCGCCCAAGCCTTCGCGGACCGTGCTCATCTCCGCGCCGTCGCGCGACTGCTGAATCGCGGTTTCGTCTCCGTTCGCCTTTGCGGCGAGCGGGCGAATGTTTAGGGTCGCCCGTCCGCGTCCCAGACCCGAAGTCCGCACCCGATGAAGAACCGCCAACGGCCGCCGCTCAATCTGACCGCCCCCGAAGCGGAGACGGCGGTGACGGACGCGGCTCCGGACGTCGGGGCGGGTGCCCCCGAAGCTGAATCTACGACCGATCTGGATCCTCTGCCGAGCGCTCCGGAACGCCCGATGTCGGAACGCCGCCGTCGGCGTCTGGCCGAGGAAGCCGCCCGGCGCGAAGCCGAACTGGCCGTCGGGGACCGCGTTTCGAGCCCCGAGATGGCCGTCCCCACCGGCTCGCCGCCGGCTCCGCTGGAGCAGTCTTCACCGCCGGAAGCCGTCGCGAGGACTTCCGTGGCGCTGGCCGCGTCCACGTCGGCCAAGCCCAGCCCCGCGCCCTACTGGATCGCCGCTGTTGCTTCCGCGCTGTGGGCCGCGGGCGTAGCCGCGCTGGTGGCTTATGAGACGGGCTTCGGCTCGGTCGAATTGGAGCCGTTGCGGCTGGCCGCCTATGCCCTGATCGCCTTGGCTCCGGCGGGTCTCGCGCTCCTTCTGGCGCGCGCCATGGCCGACTCCACCCGTTTGGCCGCCGAGACGCGGCGAGCCCGGGACCTTTCGGAGGCCCTGCTGGCCCCCACGGCGCTTGCCGCTCAGGAAGCGGGCGGGGCCCTTACCTTGTTGCGTCAGGACGTGGATCATGCCGCGCTCGCGGCCGAGCGCGCTCGCCGCGACATGACCCTTCTGCGTGAGGCCCTGTCGGATGAGACGCAGCGCCTCAACCAGGCCGCAGAGACTGCAGCCGCAACCGCCCGCCGCCTGTCAGAGGCCCTGTCGCAGGAGCGGCTGGCCATGGAGCAGTTGAATCAGAAGCTGGACGGCCAGGCCCTGGTCGTCGTCGAGGCGGTCGAGCGTCAGTCCCGCATGGTCATGGATGCCTCCGACTTGGCCCAGGCCCAGCTGCGTGAAGCGGAGGCCGCACTTGCCGCGCGCGCCGCCGATCTGGCCGCCGCCGCCGGAGAGGCGCAGGACGCCGCCCGCGCCGCCGCCGACGATCTGGCGCGCCAGACGCTTCGGTTGGAGAACGCCGGTTCCGGCGTCGCCGAACAGATCCAGTCGGTGGAGGAAGGGCTGGGCCAGCAGCGCGCGGCCCTGGTCACCGCCGCCTACGCCCTGCGCACGGATCAGGAGGATTTCTCCGCCCAGGTCGAGAGCCAGCGCGCCCAGCTGGTGGAACAGCTGTCGGCCGCCCGAGCCGCCGGCGGTGAACTGGTCGAGACGTCAGCGGGCGCCGTGGAGACGGTTCGCGACCTGATCGAGGCCGCTACCGATCAGTTCCGCGCCCTGATCGACATGTCCCAGCGCGAGGCCGACGGCTTCGACGCCGCCACCAAGGTCGCGCTGGACCGTTTCGAGGCCCTCGCCGCTGAGGCTCGCGACGTGCAGATCGAAGAGACGCATCGCGCGCTGGAGGCGTTGCAGGCCACGGCCGAGGCCGCCCGCGCAACGGCGCAGCAGTCGGCCGCGGAAGCCCAGCATCGGGCCGACCGGCTCGGCGAAGCCTTGTTCGCCGCCGCCCAGCAGGCCGATGAGGCCGCCGACGCCCGCATAGAGGGCGCACGCCGCCTGGTGGCCGAAAGCGCCGGGCTGGTGGACGAGGCGGGCCAACGCGCACAGCAGCGTCTGGAAGCCTTGGCCGACCGCTTGGGCGTCATGCTGGATCAAGTCGAGGGCGCCCTGAACGAGCTCGACGGCAAGGCCGCCGAACTGCCGGAGGCCGCCCGCGTCCGCGCCGAGTCCGTGCGCGCGGTCGTCGAGGATGGGCTGAAGGCCTTGTCCGAGGCCTCCCGCAAGGCTGCAGAGGACACCGAGGCGCTGGAAGCCGCCTTCCAGGAGCGAGTCCGCCGCAACTACGAAATGCTGACCGAGGCCGTACGTCTGATGGGCGTGGTTTCGGGCGACGCTTCCGGTCGCCGCCGCGAGCCCGAGCCCGCCCCGCGGGCCGAGCC
>JAIEQC010000007.1 GCA_019748055.1 Caulobacteraceae bacterium
CCGCCGCCCCCGTCCGCGTCCCGAGCCGGAGGTCGCCGCCCGCGTCGCCGCCGCCCGGGAGGTGGACGAGGACGACGGCCCGCCCTGGACCGAGCCTTCCGCCGCGCGCCCGGCTCCCGCCCCCGCCGTCGTGCCCGAGCCGCGCGTCGCCGCGCCCAAGGCCGCGAAGACGTCCAAACGCGTCGACGACGACCAAGGCAGCTTCGACTTCGTGCGTCCGGAAGGCGCCTTCGACCTGCCGCCGCTCGGCATGCTGGCCAAGCCCGCCAAGCGCGCCGCCGCCGTCGATGAGGAGGCGTTGAAGCAGAACGCCCGCATGCTGGAGGAGGTGCTGGCCGAGTTCGGGGTCAAGGGCACAATCGACCAGATCCGCCCCGGCCCGGTGGTCACCCTGTACGAACTGGCTCCCGCGCCCGGCGTGAAGCACGGCCGCGTCGTGGCCCTGTCGGACGACATCGCCCGCAGCATGTCGGCCCGCGCCTGCCGCATCAGCGTGGTCCAGGGCCGCAACGCCATCGGCATCGAGCTGCCCAACGCGCGGCGCGAGACGGTCTATCTGCGGGACCTGCTGGCCTCGACCGAGTTCGACAAGCCGGCGCACCTGCTGCCGTTGGCGCTGGGCGAGACGATCGGGGGCGAACCCTATGTCGCCGATCTGGCGCGCATGCCGCACCTGCTGATCGCGGGCACGACCGGTTCGGGCAAGTCGGTAGGCGTCAACGCCATGATCCTGTCGATCCTGTACCGGCACTCGCCCGCCGACTGCCGCTTCATCATGATCGACCCCAAGATGCTGGAGCTGTCGGTCTATGACGGCATCCCGCACCTGCTGGCCCCTGTCGTCACCGATCCGAAGAAGGCCGTCGTGGCCCTGAAGTGGACGGTGCGCGAGATGGAGGACCGGTATCGCCGCATGTCCAAGCTGGGAGTGCGCAACGTCGCCAGCTACAACGAGCGCGCCCGCGCGGCCCAGGCGTCGGGCGAGCATTTCGAGCGCACGGTCCAGACCGGCTTCGACGAGCAGGGCCGTCCGGTCTACGAAAGCGAGAAGATCCGTCCCGAGCCCATGCCCTATCTGGTCGTGGTCATGGACGAGATGGCCGATCTGATGCTGGTCGCCGGCAAGGACGTGGAGGGCGCCGTCCAGCGCCTGGCCCAGATGGCCCGAGCCGCCGGCATCCACCTGATCATGGCGACGCAACGGCCCTCGGTCGACGTCATCACCGGCACCATCAAGGCCAACTTCCCGACCCGGATCAGCTTCCAGGTCACGTCCAAGATCGACAGCCGCACCATCCTGGGCGAGCAGGGCGGCGAGCAGCTGCTGGGCCAGGGCGACATGCTCTACATGGCCGGCGGCGGCCGCATCACCCGCCTGCACGGACCGTTCGTGACGGATCAGGAGGTCGAGGCGGTGTGCAAGCACCTGCGCGCCCAGGCCGAGCCGGAGTATCTGGACCTGATCACCGACGACCCGGACGGCGACGGCGACGACGACCCCTTCGGCGGCGGCGCGGCGGGCGGCAACGCCTCCTCGGGCGACGACCTTTACGACCAGGCCGTGGCTGTGGTCACGCGGGATCGCAAGGTCTCCACCAGCTACGTCCAGCGGCGGCTGCAGATCGGCTACAACCGCGCCGCCACCCTGATCGAGCGGATGGAGAAGGAAGGCGTCATCACCGCCGCCAACCACGCCGGCAAGCGTGAGGTTCTGGCGGGCCCACCGCCGGTGGTGTGAGGCTCGTGCCGACGGGGCGGTGAACCGCCCCGGCCGGTCGGCGTTCCTGAACGGCCCTTCATTCCACCGCCGGAATATGGTCAGGCTTGCGCCCTTCGCGCGCCAGGCTCGGGCGGCATGAAGTCTGAACCAATCATCCCAAAAGGGAGAAGACCATGACCGTTTCCCGTCGCGCCTTCGCGCTCGGAACCCTCGCCGCGCCATTACTTGCGTCTTTGGCCGCGGCCCCCGCCTGGGCGCAGACCGGGCTGTCGGCCGCCGACCGCGAGGCGCTGGGCCGGGCCCAGACCTATCTGCGCGGCCTGACCTCGGCGCAGGGCAACTTCACCGAGACCGGCGCGGGCGGCCAGCGCCGCACCGGCCGCTTCTGGCTGCAGCGTCCGGGCAAGATGCGGTTCGAGTACACCAACCCGGCCGGCCTGCTGGTCGTGTCGGACGGGTCCAACGTCATGCGCTACGACCCGCGCCTGAACACCTTCCAGCAGGTGCCGCTGGGCCAGACGCCGCTGTCGACCTTCCTGTCGCGCAACGTCAGCTTCGACCAGGGCGTCCGCGTCGACGACGTGACGATCCGCTCGTCGGGCGCCTTCGCCGTCACGGTGCGCGACGCGCGGCGTCCGAACGAGGGCTACGCCATCCTGGCCTTCGCCGGGTCGCCGATGCGCCTCCAGGAGTGGACGGTGGTCGACGCCCAGGGCTCGCGCACGCGCACCCAGCTGACCGAACTGCGCCCGGCCTCCGGACTGGCGGCCAGCCTGTTCCAGCTGCGCGACCCGACCCGTCGCCCGGGCCGCCGCTGACGTTCGCGCGAGCGGGGAATCGTGCCGTCGAGATCACGCACTTCGTGATCCCATCGGGAACTTGACGTTTTCGGGCGTATGTGGCATCCAAGTCACAGGGCTTCGGTCCTGATGACTGTCGTGGAATCATCCCCCTCCCCGGCGGCGAAGAGAGAGACGAACTGAAACGCCCGGCCGTTCCCCTGGCCGGGCGTTTTTCTTGCTTGTGGCCCTACCGCTCGCCGCGCTGCGGCTCGTTGCTTGAGGGCGGGCCGCTCGCGCAGGGCCGGGCGGCCTGCTAGTGCCCGGCCATGCTTCGCGTCGTCACCTGGAACATCAACTCCGTCCGCCTGCGCATCGACCAGGTCGCCCGCTTCGTCGCCGAGGCGCGGCCCGACGTCCTGATGCTGCAGGAGATCAAGTGCACGGAGGACCAATTCCCCCGCGCCGCCTTCGAGGAGATGGGTCTGCCGCACCTGAGGCTGGCGGGGCAGAAGGGCTGGCACGGGGTGGCCATCGCCAGCCGCCTGCCGATCGAGGACGCCAGCCGGATCGAGGCCTGTCGCGAGGGTCACGGCCGCTGCGTCGCGGGCCGCATCGCCGGCGTCGAGTTCCAGAACTTCTACATCCCCGCCGGCGGCGACGTCGCCGACCGGGCGCTGAACCCCAAGTTCGACCACAAGCTGGACTTCTACGAGCGGCTGACCGCCGACGTGGCGCGACGGGATCGGCAGGCGCCCATGGTCATGGCCGGAGACTTCAACATCGCGCCCGGCGAGAACGACGTCTGGAACCACCGCCATATGTCGAAGATCGTCAGCCACACGCCGGTCGAGGTCGAGACCCTGCGCCGGCTTCAGGACGCCGGCGGCTTCGCCGACGTCGTACGCGACCAGACGCCCGAGCCGACCAAGCTGGCCAGCTGGTGGAGCTATCGCGCCGTCGACTTCCGCAAGACGAACCGCGGCCTGCGCCTCGACCACGTCTGGACCAGCCCGGGCCTGACGCCCGCCGTCGTGCCGGGTTCGGCGGTGATCCACGAACCCGTCCGCGCCTGGGACCGCCCCAGCGACCACGCGCCGGTGGCCGTCGATCTGGACGTCTAGAACGGGAAGAAGACCGGAATGGCGATCATCGCCACGACCCAGGTGATCAGGTTCAGCGGCAGGCCCACCCGCACGAAGTCCATGTAGCTGTAGCCGCCCATCTGGAAGACCAGGACGTTGGTCTGATAGCCGAACGGCGTGGCGAAGGCCGCGGACGCCGCCATCATGACGCCGACCAGAAACGGGCGCGGATCCACGCCGAGGCTTTCGGCCAGCGCCACCGCCACCGGCGTGATCAGCACCGCCACCGTGGCGTTGGACAGCAGCTCGGTCGCGAACAGGGTGACGCCGTAGAGCACGATCAACGCCCCCAGCGGCCCCAGCGGCCGGATCACGTCGATCAAGGCGGCCGCCCCTGTGGCGGCCAGACCGGTGACCTCGATCGAGATGCCGATCACCACCATGCCGGCGATCAGCAGCAGGATCTCCGGGCGCAGACCGGCATAGGCCTCCTCCGCCGTGATGACCCGGGTCAGGATCAGGGCCACCGCGCCCGCGAAGGCGGCGGCGGCGATCGGCGCCAGCCCCAGCCCGGCGGCCGCGACCACCAGCACGAACACCCCGGCCGAGATCAGCGCACGCCGCAGGTGAAACGGCCGGTCCGCCGCGCCGAACAGCGCCACGTCGCCCAGATGGGCGTCGCCGGATCCGTCGCGGTTGGTCCGCGCCTCGCCCAGGAACGGCAGGCCGAACGGCAGGCGCAGGCGTCGCCTGCGCAGGCGCTCCGCCTCCTCCTCGCGCCGGGCGTCCTCGACCGCGGCCAGAAAGGCCGCCTCGCGTTCGTCCACCGTCACCGACTTCGCCAGCTGGCGCGCGCCCGCGAAATACAGCCACACGGCCCCCGCCAAGGCGATGCACAGGCCCACGGGGGTGATCTCGAAGAGGGTGAAGACCGGCTGGCCCGCATTGCGCGCCATGTCGTTGACCAGAAGATTGGTCGAGGTGCCGATCAGCGTCAGCAGCCCGCCCAGCACCGAGATGTGGCTGAGCGGCATGAGGAACCGCTTGGGCGACAGCTTCAGCGACTTGGCCACGTCGCGCACCACCGGCGCGGCCAGCACCACCACCGGCGTATTGTTCAGGAAACCGCCCAGGCCGCCGCACATGGCCAGCACGGCCCAGATGCCCAGAGAGCCGAACCTCTGCGCCAGATCGGTCGCCTTGCGGATCATCAGGCCCAGCAGGCCCGACAGCTCGATGGCGTAGGCGATGACGAACAGCCCGGCCAGGGCGATGACCGCCGGACTGGCGAAGGCGGACTGCACCTCGGTGGGACGCACCACGCCCAGCAAAAGCAGCGCCGCGGCCCCGGTCAGGGCCACGACGTCGGCGCGGACGCGACCGTGGATCAGGACGCCGACGACGGCGACCAGCACGGTCAGTGCGGCGATCTGATCGAAGTTCATGCCCCCTCGGACGCTGTCGGCCGCCCCAGGTCAACCCGAGGTACGGCCAAGGTCGCGTTCACAGCGCACGGCTGCTAGGCTTCGTTGCATGGTTGACGCGAAGGTGAAGACGGGTTGCGCCATCCTCTTGGCGCTGGGACTGCACGCCTGCGGGCGGGACGAGGCCGTGGACGCCGTGCCGGCCCCGGGGCCCGTGGTCGAGACGCCGCCGTCGACCAACCCCGCCATGCCGCTGACCCGCGCCGACCTGATCGCAGGCGCGGCCGCGGCGGCCGGCGCCTATGCGGTCGGGACCACGGTCGGTGAGGGCGACCCGCTGGTCGGCCGCAGCTTCTCGGTCAACCTCCCCTTCGGCTGCGGCGGACCCCGGGCGACCGACGGCGGCATCGACGGACTGGCCCGCGCCGTTCGACAGGGAGAGGCGGGCGAGGGCGTGGCCCTGTCGCTGACCCCGGCCGACTGGACCGACTCGTCGCTGATCACCGCCTCCGGCGCGGACTGGGAAGCCGTGGAGGGATTCTGGATCGACCGCACCTGGCTGCTGGAAGACCGCTGCCCCACCGTGCGGACCGACCCGCTGCAGATCGGCGCTGCCTTCGCCGAACCGCCCAGCGTGGGCCTGGCCGCCGTGCATGCCGAGGGCGCCTCGCGCCTGACCCGCCGCGAAGGGCGGGCCTATCGCCACGTCGTGCGCGCCACCGACGGCGCGGCGCCGCCGGTCCCGGCGCAGGGCTGGCGACTGCGGATCGAGGGTCGGATCATGAGCTTTCCGGACGGCCGCGCCTTCCGCTGCCGCGCCCCCGGCCCCGACGCCCGCCCGACCTGCGTCGCCGCGGTCAGCGTCGACCGCGTCGCCTTCGAAACTCCCGACGGCACCGTGCTCAGTCAGTGGCGGCCGGGGTGAGCGCCTCCGAGTTTGATGAGGCCGTCATCCGGGTCCTCCGCGTGGACGGCCAGTATGAAGTCCTGTTGGCGGATGGTCGCGTTCTGGATGTCAGAAACATTTGCTGGGGGCAGGACTTCCACGAAATCGGGCTTCACATTTCGACGAATGTGTCCCCGCCAGACCCACGGCTACATTCCGACTTCCTCCGTACCCGTGACGTCGTTAGCATCAGCGTCGGTGGGCAGATCGTCCTCTCGGCGCAACAGAGCTTGGCCTAGAGAAAGCCTTACGGCTGCAGCCGGTACCCGCCCTGATCCGTCAGCAGCAGGCGGGCCTGGCCCGGCTCGGGCTCGATCTTCTGGCGCAGGCGATAGATGTGGGTTTCCAGCGTGTGGGTGGTGACCCCGGCGTTGTAGCCCCAGACCTCCGTCAGCAGCTCCTCGCGCGACACGGCCTTGGCGCCGGCGCGATAGAGGTACTTCAGGATGTTGGTCTCCTTCTCAGTCAGGCGGACCTTCTTGCCCTTGTCGCCCATCAGTATCTTGGACGCGGGGCGGAAGTCGTAGGGCCCGACGCGGAAGACCGCGTCCTCCGACTGCTCATGGCTGCGCAGGTGGGCGCGGATGCGCGCCAGCAGCACGGCGAAGTGGAAGGGCTTGGTGATGTAGTCGTTGGCTCCGGCGTCCAGCCCCAGGATGGTGTCGCTGTCCGACGTCTGGCCCGTCAGCATGATGATCGGCGTCGACACCCCGTCCTTCCTCAGCAGGCGGCAGGCCTCGCGTCCGTCCATGTCCGGCAGATCGACGTCCAGCAGGATCAGGTCGGCGCGGGATTCGCGGCCCAGCTTGACCCCCTCGCCCGCCGTCGTGGCCTGGATCGGCGCGAACTCCTCATGCAGGGCCAACTGCTCGGCCAGGGCCTCCCGCAGGTCGTCGTCGTCGTCGATGATCAGGATGGTCTTGGCGCTGGGCATGGTCTCAGAATGGCGACGCTGGGCGGGAACGCCAACCCCGAACGCCCGAAAACCCGTTCGGCTTCACCGCGCCGGGTCGCGGGGACCGAACAGCGCGGACCCCAGCCGCACGTGCGTGGCCCCGAACCGGACCGCCGTCTCGAAGTCGTCGCTCATGCCCATCGACAGGACGTTCAGGTCGTTGCGCGCCGCGATGCGGGCCAGAAGCGCGAAATGCGGCCCCGGAGCCTCCTTGGCCGGAGGGATGCACATCAGCCCCTCGACCGGCAGGTCGGCGGCGCGGGCCCGGGCGATCAGGGCGTCGGCGTCGCGCGGCGCCACGCCCGCCTTCTGCGGCTCCTCGCCCGTGTTGATCTGCACCAGCAGGCGCGGACAGGCCCCACGGCGCTGGGCTTCGGACGCCAGCGCGGTCAGCAGGCTGTCGCGATCCAGCGTCTCGATCACGTCGAACAGGGCGCAGGCCGCTCCGGCCTTGTTCGACTGCAGCCGACCGATCAGGCGCAGTTCGGCCGGTCGAGGTCGGCCGCCCCAGCGCCCTTGCGCCTCCTGCACGCGATTCTCGCCGAAGACCGTCGACCCGGCCGCGATCGCCGCGTCGACGGCTTCCGGCGGCTGAGTCTTGGTCACGACCGTCAGGATCACCGAGCCCAGCGCGCGTCCTGCGTCCCGCTCCGCGGCGGCGATGCGCGCCCGGGCCTGCTCGATGCGTGCGGCGATGGACGCGGACGGCGGCATGGGCGAAGAGGCGGCCATGGACGGGCGGACTTCCTGTGACGACCTGTGGCGGATCGCGCTGGACCTAAACCGCGCGGCGGCGGCGGTCGACCCCCGCGCCGGTCGCCTGCCGCCGCTGATCTTCCTGACCGATCCGGACCGCACGCCCGAGCCGTGGCGGATCGCAGCCCGCCTGCGCGCCGGGGCGGCGGTGATCCATCGCGGTTTCGGCCGGCCGGAAGCGCCTGAGGAGGCCCGACGACTGAGGGAAGCCACGCGGACGGCGGGCGTCAGGCTCCTGATCGCGGCCGACGCCGAACTGGCCGAGGCCGTCGCGGCCGACGGCGTCCATCTGCCGGAACGCGAGGCGAAGCGGGCGACGGAGCTTCGGCGTTTTCGCCCGGACTGGTTGATCACTGCGGCGCTGCATCCGCCGGGTGTGGGCGCGGAAGGGGTCGACGCCCTCTTGGCCTCTCCGGTGTTCCCGGCCGGAGGGGCCTCAGCGTCGCGACCCGCATTGGGCGTCAAGGCGTTCAGCGACGCCGTGTCGACCGCGAAGGCGCCGGCCTATGCCCTGGGCGGCGTCACGGCGGACCGGGCGCGGGCGCTCATCGGATCCGGCGCATGCGGGATCGCCGCGATCGACGCCGTCGCCCAGGCTGTCGCTGATTAGAAGCGGAAGGTCGATTCCAGCCGGACGCGGGGGGCGGCGTTGCGGTCGGACTGAGCCGGGCGGCCCGGATCCACCGGTCCTTCGACGAGGCCTGCCGAGGCGCCGACGCTGAGGCGCGGGTTGACCCGATAATAGGCTCCGGCGCCGACATCGCCGACCCGATCGGGGCGGCTGGTCGAGGGGTCGAGCGAGAAGTCCACGCTCCAGCGGCCGGAACGGTCCAACCGCAGGGCGCGTCGGGTCGGAGCGACCTGAGCCGCGCGGGCCGCCTCTCCGGCGCTGACGACGGGGCGGCTCTGGGCCTGAACGTCCGCCGGCGACGCCAGCAGGCAAGCGGAGACGAGCGCCGCCGAAGCGACCCCCAGACCTCCGATTTTCCGCACGCGCGCGTCCATGGTCGTCTTTCTGAAAACCCAGCCCGACACTTAGGCGCCGCAGGTTCAGGCGGTCAATCGAACGCAAGGCCCCTGACGTCGTTCCTGCCGCGCTTGTGTCGCCCGCGTCACGGGAACTCGGGACGCCGCCCCTCCCCTGACGCGGGAAAGTCGCGCTGCGGTCGCCGGATCGCCGTTCGGCCTCGACTTCGCCTTGTCATCGCCCCTTTTCGCCGTGCTATAGAGCGCGACCGCGCCTTGAGGGGGCGCCCGCAGAGCCCTCCGGGCGCTGACGGAAACCAGACGGAGTGGCATCGATGCGGTTCAGGACGGCGAAAGTCGGCGCGGCGGCTCTCATGACGGCCACGGCGGGGCTGGCGCTTGCGGCCTGCTCGACCGAGCGTCCCTTCGGCCCGACGGTCGGCGACGTTCTGGGCGGCGGCGGCGGCACGTCGCCCGTCGCGTCCGGCGCCCAGGTCGGCATCGGCGTGAACGCCTATCTCTGGCGCGCGACCCTGGACACCCTCAGCTTCATGCCGCTGACCAGCGCCGACCCATGGGGCGGCGTGATCAATTACGACTGGTACAGCGACCCGGCGACGCCGAACGAGCGTTTCAAGGCCACGGTCTTCATCCTGGACACCCGACTGCGGGCCGACGCGTTGAACGTGTCGCTGGTCAAGCAGGTGCGCGACGCCAGCGGCGAGTGGGTGGCCGCCGCCGTCGATCCCCAGACCGAGACGGATCTGGAGAACGCCATCCTGACCAAGGCGCGTCAGTTCAACCTGGCCGACGCGGCCTGATCCTCGCGCGCCCGGCTTGACGGGCGTCCAGCCCTCCCCGACTGATCCCGGGCCCCGAGGCCGAGCCTGAGGGGCCCCTCGCCTCCAGGAACCGCCGCCCGTGGCCCGCTACGATCCCAAGACCGCCGAACCCCGCCAGCAGGCGCGATGGGCGGCCGCCGACGCCTTCCGCGCGCCCGACGCGCCGACCGGCCGGCCGAAATATTATGTGCTGGAGATGTTCCCCTACCCCTCCGGGAACATCCACATGGGCCACGCCCGCAACTACGTCATGGGCGACGTGGTCGCGCGGCTGAAGCGGATGCAGGGATTCGACGTGCTGCATCCCATGGGCTGGGACGCCTTCGGCATGCCGGCCGAGAACGCGGCCATGGAGCGCAACGTCCACCCCGGCGCCTGGACCCGGTCCAACATCGCCGCCATGCGCGAACAGCTGAAGCTGCTGGGGCTGTCGCTGGACTGGAGCCGCGAGTTCGCGACCTGCGAGCCGGAATACTACGGCAAGCAGCAGGCCTGGTTCCTGGAGCTGTTCCGGCGCGGTCTGGTCTACCGGCGCGAGGGCACGGTCAACTGGGATCCGGTCGACAACACCGTGCTGGCCAACGAGCAGGTGATCGACGGCCGCGGCTGGCGCTCCGGCGCGGTGGTCGAGAAGCGCAAGCTGAACCAGTGGTTCCTGCGCATCACCGACTATGCCGACGATCTGATCGAGGGGCTCAAGGAGCTTGAGGGCCGCTGGCCCGACAAGGTCCGGCTGATGCAGGAGAACTGGATCGGCAGGTCGAAGGGTCTGGAGATGACCTGGCGCTTCGCCGGTCAGGCCCCCGAGGGCTTCGAGGACGGAATCACCGTCTACACCACCCGGCCCGACACCCTGTTCGGCGCCAGCTTTCTGGGTCTGGCCCCCGATCACCCGATCTCGCAGAAGCTGGCCGCGGCGGACCCCGCCGTCGCCGCCTTCGTCGCCGAATGCCGCAAGGGCGGCGCCTCGACCGCCGACATCGAGCAGGCCGAGAAGATAGGCTGGAACACCGGCCTGAAGGTCACGCATCCCTTCGACGGACGCGAGGTCTCGGTCTGGATCGCCAACTTCATCCTGTCCGACTACGGCACCGGCGCCATCTTCGGCTGTCCGGCGCACGACCAGCGCGACCTGGATTTCGCCCGCAAGTACGACCTGCCGGTGATCCCGGTGGTGCGCCCGGACGGCGCGGGCGACGACTTCACCGTCGCCGACGAGGCTTATGTCGGGCCTGGCCGCCTGTTCCACTCCGAGTTTCTGGACGAGATGGAGGTCGAGCCGGCCAAGGCCGCGGCCATCGCCCGGATCGAGGCCTTGGGCCAAGGCATGGGCGCGACGGTCTATCGCCTGCGCGACTGGGGCGTCAGCCGTCAGCGCTACTGGGGCTGTCCGATACCGGTCATCCACTGCGAGGCGTGCGGCGTCGTGCCGGTTCCGGCGGACCAGCTGCCCGTCGTTCTGCCTGAGGACGTGACCTTCGACGTGCCGGGCAATCCTCTGGCCCGCCATCCGACGTGGAAGCACGTGGCCTGCCCGTCCTGCGGCGCGGCGGCGGCGCGCGAGACCGACACGCTGGACACCTTCGTGGACTCCAGCTGGTACTTCGCCCGTTTCGCCGATCCGCACGCGGCGGAGCCGATCAACGCGGATGCGGCCAACCGCTGGCTGCCGGTGGATCAGTACATCGGCGGGGTCGAGCACGCCGTCCTGCACCTGCTCTATGCCCGCTTCATCAGCCGCGCCCTGTCGGACGCGGGCCTGATGAGCGTCAAGGAGCCGTTCGCCGGCCTGTTCACCCAGGGCATGGTGGTGCACGAGACCTATCGCACCGCCGACGGCGCCTGGGTCGAGCCCTTGGACGTGGAGCTGACGAACGAGGCCGGCAAGCGGTCCGCGCGGCGGCTGTCGACAGGAGAGGCGCTGATCATCGGCGACGTCGAGAAGATGTCGAAGTCCAAGAAGAACGTCGTCGCCCCGCAGGAGATCGTGGACCTGCACGGCGTCGACGCCGGCCGCCTGTTCGTGCTGTCGGACAGTCCGCCGGAGCGGGACGTGCAGTGGACGACCGGCGGGGTAGAGGGCGCGAGCCGCTTCGTCCAGCGCGTCTGGGCCGAGTTCGACCGGGACGTCGGCTCCGGCTCGGCGGAGGCCGACGCCGCCCTGCGTCGCGAGACGCACAAGACGATCAAGGCCGTCACCGAAGGAGTGGAACATTTTCGTTTCAATTCGGCGATCGCGAAACTTTATGGCTTCCTCGCGGTTCTCAAGACCCATGAAGCGGCGGGCGGGGGAGCGCGGAGCGAGGCGCTGTCGGCCTTCGCGCGACTGATCTCTCCTTTCGTGCCGCATCTGGCCGAGGAGTGCTGGACGCGGCTGGGCGAAACCGGGATGATCCTCGACGCGCCTTGGCCGGTCTTCGACCCGGCTCTGGCGGCCGACGACGAGGTGACCCTTCCGATTCAGGTCAACGGCAAGCGCCGCGGCGAGATCCGCGTCGCGCGCGGGCTGGAGCCGGCCGAGGTCGAGGCTATCGTTCTGGCCGATCCTGAGGTGCTGGCACGGCTGGAGGGTCAGACGGTGAGGAAGGTCGTGGTGGTCAGGGACCGCATCGTCAATCTGGTGGTCGCGTGATCCGCCGGCTGGCACTGATCGCCGCCGCGGGCCTGAGCCTGTCCGCCTGCGGCTTCACGCCGATGTACGGCGACGGCGCGGGCCTGGCCCTGTCCGGCGTGGCGGTGACGACGCCCGACGACCGCTTCGGCTATCGCCTGCGCGAAGCCCTGGAGGACGCCTTCGGCGCGCGGATCGGCGCCGCCCCCGCTTGGAGGCTGGAGACGGCCGTCGAGCAGGATCGGCGTCCCGTGGGCCGACGCATCGACGACACCGCCGCCCGCTATGAACTGACCGTACGGATGAGCTGGACCCTGACGCCTGCGACAGGGGGCCCGGCCTCAAGCGGGGTGGAGACCGCCGTCGTCACCTACGCCTCCGCAGACCAGCCCGTGGCGGCCATCGCCGCGCAGGAGGACGCGGAGGTCCGGGCCGCCGCCGAGCTGGCGCGCGAGGTGCGGCTGGACGTTCTGGCCGCGATCGCCGGGCGCTGACCCCGTGATCCTGAGCAAGCGCCCCGAGGTCGAGCGCTTCCTGAAGTCTCCCGACCCCGCCGTACGTGCCGTCGTCATCCATGGCCGCGACCGCTCCGGCGTGGCCGAACGGTCCGAAACCCTGTGCAGGACCGTCACCCCCGACCTCAACGACCCGTTCAACGTCAGCCTGCTCGCCGACGGCGACGTCGACGCCGGGGACGGACGGCTGGAGGACGCGCTCACCGCCATGTCGCTGATGGGCGGGCGCCGTCTGGTGCGGGTGCGCCTGTCGGCCGAGAAGGCCGCGACGGACAAGGCGCTGGCCGCCGCGCTGAAGGCCCATGCGGAGGGCGGGTTCAACCCCGACGCCCTCTTGGTCGTGGAGGCCGGGGCCTTGGGCCGCGACTCCGCCCTGCGCAAGGCGGCGGAGGCGAGCCCCGCCGCGGCGGCCATCGCCTGCTACGAGGACGAGGTCGGCGACGTCGCCCGCATGACCCGCGAAGCCCTGTCCGCCGACAAGGTCGGCCTGACCGGCGACGCCCTGGACCGCTTCGTCGCCCGCCTGCCCCGCGAACGCGGCCTGATGCGTCAGGAGATCGAGCGGCTGGCCCTGTTCATCGGCCCGGGCAGCGGACGAACGATTGACGTCGCCGAGCTGGAGCAGCATCTGGGCGTGGAGCCCGACGCCAGCCTGCAGGACGCGGCCCAGCAAGCGTTCGGCGGCAAGGCCGCGCCCGCCCAGTCCGGCTTGCGGCGCGCCTTTCTGGAGGGGGAAGGCGCCGTCGCCGCCCTGCGTGCCGTCGGGCGTCAGCTGCAGATCCTGATCCGCATACAGACGCTGATGGGCGCAGGCGCAGTAGCGAAAGAGGCCGCCAAGTCCGCCGGCGTCTTCTGGAAGCAGGAGACCGAAGTGCTGCGGCAGGTGAAGTCGTGGACGCCCGATGCCCTGGACGCCGTCATGGATTCGCTGAACGCCGCCGAGCTGGCCTGTCGCTCCACCGGCTCGCCGGACCAGTTGATCGCCGAGCGTCTGATCCTCGAGATCAGCGCCCGCGCCCGGCGTCTGGGTCTTTAGCCCCGCTTCGACGCCCGCCGGAACGCCGGCTTGTTGAGCGCCGCGTTCTGGCGCTCGACCGATTTCTCGGCGTGCTGCGCGGGCTTGAAGCCGCCGGACTTCGGCAACGACGCCCCGGCGCGCTTGGTGGCCAGGGCCTTCTTCATCGCCTCGGTCGTCGGGTTGGTGGGCTTTTCGGTCATAGGCTCAGTCTGACGCCTTTCGCCGCGCCGTCCAGACCCGCGCGCCCTCGTCGGCGTCCGGCTTCAGTATCCGCTCCTCGATGTCCACGAAGCCGGCGCGTTCCAGACCGTCGCGGTACTCTGCAGGATCGAGGCTGGCGTGATGCAGCGGCCGCCCCATCCACTCGCCCATGGCGACGCCGCGCCTCGGTCCGCCGACGAACATCAGGACGCCGCCCGGCTTCACGTGGCGCGCGTAGACCTCGGCCAAGGCGGCCTGCGCCTCAGCCGTCAGATGAAAACTTGAACACCACGCGAGAACGCCGTCGAACCGGCGCCCGAGGTCGAGCCCCCACATGTCGGCCACGATCCAGTCGTGATCAGGAAATTCGCGACGGCATCGATCGATCAGGCCGGACGAAGCGTCCACGCCCGTCACGGGGAACCCGCGCTCGATCAGGGTCGCCGCGATCGGCCTTCCGGAGCCGCACCCCAGATCGAGAACCGCGCCACCGGGCGGAATCGCATCCATGAAACGATCCAGTTGAACCGCTTCCTCCGCCCGGAGCTCGCGGCCCCGCGCCTCCGCCCAGGCGTCGGCATGCCGGGAATAGAGATCGACGATCTCCGCCGCGGCCGCGTCCGCGCTCAGACCTTCATGAGGCGTCGACACAGGTCGTCCAGCTGGTCGAGGCTGCGCCACTGAAGCGTCAGCTCGCCCTTCTCTCCGGGGCCGGCGGACAGGCGCACCTTCAGGCCCAGGGCGTCGGCCAGATCCTGCTCAAGGGCGGCGATGTCGGGATCGACGGCGGCGCCGGCCGGCGTGGAACGCGGCTTTGCCGGCGACGGCCTCTCCCCCTCCATCGCGCGACGGGCCAAGGCCTCCGTCTGGCGGACGTTCAGGCCTTCCATGAAGGCGCGGTCGGCCAGCGCGACGGGATCCGGCGTATTGATGAGGGCGCGAGCATGACCCGCCGACAGCTTGCCCTCGCGGACATAGGTCAGCACCTTTTCCGGCAACTGAAGCAGGCGAAGCGTATTGGCCACATGGCTGCGGCTCTTGCCGACAACGCCCGCCACCGCATCCTGCGTCCGCCCGAAGCGGTCCATCAGGACGCGATAGGCCTCGGCCTCTTCGAGAGGATTGAGGTCGGCCCGCTGGACGTTCTCGATGATGGCGACTTCCAGCACCGCCACGTCGTCCAGCACGCGCTCGACGATCGGGACCTCGGTCAGGCGCGCCTGCTGGGCCGCGCGCCAGCGACGCTCACCGGCGACGATCTGCCAGGCGCCCGGCTCATCCGGGTGCGGCCGAACGAGAATCGGCTGCAGCACACCACGATCGCGGATCGAACCGGCCAGTTCGTCCAGATCCTCCTTGGCGAAGATCTTGCGCGGCTGATCGGGGTTGGGCTTCAGCGCCTCGATCGGCACGCTGCGCACGCCGGCTGGCGCCGGACCGCCGTCCACCGGGGCGCTCTCGGCCACCTGTTCGCCCAGAAGAGCCGAGAGACCTCTGCCCAGGCCGCGCTGACGTTCGCTCATCATCCCCTCCACCGGCGTCAGGCCGCCTGCAGCCGGCCGCGCTCGCGCGCCACCACTTCCCGCGCCAGCCGCAGATAGGCCTGGCTGCCCGCACATTTCAGATCATAGATCAGCGCCGGCTTGCCGAACGAGGGCGCCTCCGAAACGCGGACGTTTCGCGGTATGACCGCGTCATACACCTTTTCGCCGAAATGGGCCCGCACGTCCGCCTCGACCTGGCCGGAAAGGGCGTTGCGGCGATCGTACATCGTCAGCACCAAGCCCTGGATTTCCAGCTTCGGGTTGAGGCTCTGGCGGACCATGTCGACGGTTTTCATCAACTGCGTCAGGCCTTCCAGCGCGAAGAATTCGCACTGCAGCGGCACCAGCACGGCGTCGGCCGCGGCCATGGCGTTCAGTGTCAGAAGGTTCAGCGACGGGGGACAGTCGATCATGACGTAGTCATAGGGACGATCTGCATCCTGCGCCGCCAGGGCGTCACGCAGTCTGTAGGACCGGCGATCGGCCTGACTGAGTTCGATCTCCACACCGGACATGTCGGCGTCGGCCGGAATGATGTGGAGGCCGGGCACGGCAGTCTCGACGGCGGCGTCGGCGATCGGGCGGCCATCTACGATGACGTCGTAGATGGTCACCCTCCGTGTTTCACGTGGAACACCCAGCCCCGTCGACGCATTGCCCTGCGGGTCCATATCGACGATCAGCACCCGCTGGCCGATCGCCGCGAGCGCGGTGCCCAGGTTGATGGCGGTCGTGGTCTTGCCCACCCCGCCCTTCTGGTTCGACACGGCGAGGACGCGGCTCTTAGCGGACACGGCGAAGACTCCGGACGGACACCACACGCCCTCGCGCATCGCTGCGCGACGGAAAAAGTTCGCTCTGGAATTGCCAGACCTTGCGGGCCTCCGCCACCTCGGCTTCGGCCTTCTCGCCCTTGAGGTACAGGCCCGTCGCCCCCTTCTGGTGATAAGCCTGTGCATAGCCGAGCAACTTCGCCAGGGGCGCCACCGCGCGGGCGGTGACGACGTCCACCTTCACGGCCTGCGACTCCGCGCGCGCCCAGACGACGGTCGCCGGCAGTTCCAGCGCATCGACGACCGACTGCAGGAACCGGCACCGCTTCTGCAGGCTGTCGATCAGGTGCACATGCCCCCCGCGCGCCTTCATGAAGACGGCCAGAACCACACCGGGCAGGCCGGCGCCCGCGCCGAGGTCGGCCCAGGTGCGCGCGTCCGGCGCGTGATCCAGCAGTTGAGCCGAGTCGAGGCCGTGACGGTTCCAGAAGTCCGGCAGGCTGTCCGGCCCGACCAGATTCATCACGGCGTTCGCCTCGGTCAGGAGCGAGAGATAGGTCTGGAGATCCGCGACCTCGGCCTCGCTCGCTCCGGTCGCGGCCCGGAACCCGGCGGCGTCCAGCGTCACGCCGCGACGCGCCGCACGTGGGCCAGCAGGGCCGTCAGGGCGCCGGGCGTCATGCCCTCGATGCGGCCCGCCTGACCCAGGCTGATCGGGCGCACGCGCTCCAGCTTTTCGCGAACTTCGTTCGACAGCCCGCCGACCGCGCCATAATCCAGGTCGCCGGGCAGACGCAGGTCCTCATCGCGCTTCAGCGCCGCGGCGTCGGCCGCCTGGCGATCGAGATATCCGGCGTAGGCGGCGTCCACCTCCACCTGCTCGCGCACCTCGGCGGACCAGTCGGCGATCTGCGGAAGCACCGAACGGAACTGGTCCAGAGTGACGCCCGGGTGGGCAAGCAGGTCGCGGACGGAGCGTCGGCGGCCGTCTGCGTTCACGGCGATTCCCAAGGCGCCCGCCTCCTTCGGCGTGAAGGTCGTTTCCCGCGCAGCCGCCATAGCCTGCGCCATGCGTGCTTGCTTGTCGGCGAAGCGGTGCCTGCGCTCGGCCCCCACGATGCCGGCCGCCTCCGCGATCGGGGTCAATCGTTGATCGGCGTTGTCGCTGCGCAGGTTCAGCCGCCACTCCGCCCGGCTGGTGAACATGCGGTAGGGCTCGGTCACACCGCGGGTGACCAGATCGTCGATCATCACACCGACGTAGCCCTGGTCGCGACCGATGACGACCGGTTCCTGACCGCACGCCTTCCGCGCCGCGTTCAGGCCCGCCATCAATCCTTGAGCGCCGGCCTCTTCATAGCCGGTCGTCCCGTTGATCTGGCCGGCGAGGAACAGTCCGGGCCGCGCCTTGACCTCGAGCGCCGGGGTCAGCTCGCGGGGATCGACGTAGTCGTACTCGATGGCGTAGCCGAAGCGGAAAACCTCCACCGCCTCGAGCCCGGGAATGGTGCGCAGGAAGGCCATCTGGGTGGCGTCGGACACCGAGGTCGAGATGCCGTTCGGATAGACGGTCGGATCGTCCAGGCCTTCCGGTTCGAGGAAGATCTGGTGGGAGGCCTTGTCGGCGAAACGGACGATCTTGTCCTCGATTGACGGGCAGTACCGCGGACCTCGGCCGGACAGCCGTCCGCCATAGACCGCGCTCTCGCCGAGATTCTCGGCGATGATGCGGTGCGTCTCCTCGGTCGTCGCGGTGATGCCGCAGGCGATCTGCGGCACGGCTATCCGGTCCGTCAGGAAGCTGAACGGCACGGGGTCATCGTCCGCCGCCTGCATCTCCAGCCGGTCCCAGGCGATGGTGCGGCCGTCCAGCCGCGCCGGCGTGCCCGTCTTCAGACGTCCGAGCGCAAGCCTCGCAGCCTGCAGGTCGGCGGCCAGCCCTGTTGAGGGCGCCTCTCCGTGACGCCCTGCGGGGATCCGCTCGTCGCCCTTGTGGATGACGCCGTTCAGAAAGGTGCCCGTCGTCAGGACGACGGCGCTCGCGCGGATATCGTCTCCGGCTCCGGTCGCGACGCCGACGACACGCTCGCCGTCCAACATCAGCCGCTCGGCCGTCCCGGCCATCAGGGTCAGGTTCGGCATCATGGCCAGCTCGGCCTGCATGGACTCCCGGTAAAGGCGCCGGTCGATCTGGCTGCGCGGGCCCCGAACGGCGGCGCCCTTCGACCGGTTGAGCATGCGGAACTGGATGCCGGACACGTCCGCCATCCGGCCCATCAGGCCGTCCATGGCGTCGATCTCCCGGACGAGGTGTCCCTTGCCCAGGCCGCCGATCGCCGGATTGCAGCTCATCTCGCCGACGGTCTCGAGCTTCTGCGTCAGCAGAAGCGTGCGGGCGCCCGCGCGCGCCGCGGCCGCGGCGGCCTCGCAGCCGGCGTGTCCGCCGCCGATGACGATGACGTCGAAGCTGATCATGGGACGCGGGACATAGTCGATCTGGCCTCTCGAATCCACCGCGGCCGACGTTTCACGTGAAACGTCACTTGCCGATGCAAAAGCTCGCGAAGACCTCGCCCAAGACGTCCTCCACGCCGATCTCGCCCGTCACCTGGGCCAAGGCAGTCGCAGCGCGACGCAGGTCTTCACCCGCCATCTCCGGGGCCAGGAAGAGGGCACGACGCCCGGACTCGACCGCATCCAGAGCTTCCGTCAATCGCAGGCGATGGCGCGCGCGCGTCACCGCCGGGAAGTCGGCCCCTGAAAGATCCCCCCGCAGCCGCTCGCTCAGCGCGGCATGAAGGGCGTCCATGCCCTCCCCCGTAATCGTCGAAACCCGCAGGCCCTCTCCTTCGGCGCCGAGATCCGCCTTGGTCCAGACGACCAAATCGTCTGGACGGACGAACTCCGCTGCGTCGCCTTCCGGGTCGCCCGGCGCGCGCACCCAAAGCCGAAGGTCGGCCGCCGCGGCACGCGCGCGAGCGCGCCGGACGCCCTCCGCCTCGATCGGATCGTCCGATTCCCGCAGGCCCGCCGTGTCGGACAGGGTGACCGCATAGCCGTCGAGCACCAGCTGGGCGTCCAGCACGTCGCGGGTAGTGCCCGGAATCGCCGTGACGATCGCCGCCTCGCGCGCGACCAGGGCATTGAACAGTGAACTCTTGCCCGCGTTCGTCTCCCCGATCAGGACGATGCGATAGCCCTCGCGCACCCGCTCCCCGCGCCCGGCGTCCGCCAGCGCACGGCGCAAGTCGCCGGCCAGACGATCCAGAATCGGACCAGCCGTCCGCGCCAGACCGTCGGGCACGTCCTCGTCCGGAAAATCGATCTCGGCCTCGACCAAGGCCAGGGCCCGCAACAGGTCCGCCCGAAAGCCGGCGTAGACTGCCCTAAGCGCGCCGTCGAGCTGACCCAGCGCCTGCCGCGCTTGGGCCGCGCTCTCGGCGTCGATCAGGTCCGCCACCGCCTCGGCCTGCGCCAGGTCCATGCGTCCGTTCTCGAACGCCCGACGCGTGAACTCGCCCGGCTCGGCCGGTCGCAGGCCCAGGTCCGAGAGGGCGCCCAGCACGCCCTCGACCACCGCCCTGCCTCCATGAAGATGCAGTTCCGCGACGTCCTCTCCCGTGTAGGACGCCGGGGCCGGAAACCAGAGGATCAGCGCCTGGTCGAGCCGCGCCCCGCCGTGCCGCAGGGTCCGCAAGGTCGCGACTCGAGCCGCCGGCAGGACGCCGGCCAAGGCCAGAACGGCACGGCCCGATTCCGGGCCGCTCAGCCGCACGACCGCCACCGCGCCTCGTCCGGGCGGCGTGGCGAGAGCGAAGATCGTGGCGTTCACTTCAGGCCTTCGTGGCCGCTTCCATCAGCCGGCGGAACTGGTCCTGGGCCTGAAGGCCGAAGCTGGTCCAGGTCTTCATCAGCTCTTCCGGCTGCATGGCCGCGACGTTGTCCTGCATCCGCTTCTGCATCTCCGCCACCATGGCGTCGTTCAACGGCGTGACGTCGGGCAGTCCGAGAAAGGCCCGGGCCTCGGCCGGAGTGCAGTCGATCTCGACGTTGACCTTCATCAGGCGTCTCCGTGTTTCACGTGAAACAGGCTTGGCGAGTTTGGCGGGATTGACCTGTCGTTCGACCGAATCCTTGGCGGATTTGATCAGGTGTTCATCGACTGGAAGAAGTCCGCGTTGTTCTTCGACTGACGCAGCTTGTCGAGCAGGAACTCGATCGCGTCCTGCGGGCCCATGGGGTTCAGGATGCGGCGCAGGACGTAGGTCTTGGCAAGCTGGTCCTTCGGCGTGATCAGGTCTTCCTTGCGGGTCCCCGACTTCAGCACGTCGATGGCCGGGAAGATGCGCTTGTCGGCGACCTTGCGGTCCAGCACGATTTCCGAGTTACCCGTGCCCTTGAACTCTTCGAAGATCACTTCGTCCATGCGGCTGCCGGTGTCGATCAGGGCCGTGGCGATGATGGTCAGCGAGCCGCCCTGCTCCACGTTGCGCGCCGCGCCGAAGAAGCGCTTGGGCCGTTGCAGGGCGTTGGCGTCCACGCCGCCGGTCAGCACCTTGCCCGACGACGGCACGGTGGCGTTGTAGGCACGGCCCAGGCGGGTGATGGAGTCCAGCAGGATCACGACGTCCTTCTTGTGCTCGACCAGGCGCTTGGCCTTTTCGATCACCATCTCGGCGACGGCGACGTGCCGGGTGGCCGGCTCGTCGAAGGTCGAGGCCACGACCTCGCCCTTCACCGTGCGCTGCATGTCGGTGACTTCTTCCGGCCGTTCGTCGATCAGCAGGACGATCAGGAAGACCTCGGGATGGTTGGCCTCGATCGACTTGGCGATGTTCTGGAGCATCACCGTCTTGCCGACGCGCGGCGGGGCCACGATCAGGCAGCGCTGACCCTTGCCCAGCGGCGCCACGATGTCGATGACCCGGCCCGAGCGGTCCTTCAGCGTCGGGTCCTGGATCTCCATGTGCAGCCGCTCTTCAGGATATAGCGGGGTCAGGTTGTCGAACAGGACCTTGGTCTTGACCGTCTCGGGATCTTCCAGATTGATCGTGTCGCACTTCAGCAAGGCGAAGTAGCGCTCGCCCTCACGCGGGCCGCGCACCGCGCCGTGCACCGTGTCGCCCGACCGCAGGCCGAAGCGGCGGATCTGCGACGGCGAGACGTAGATGTCGTCCGGTCCGGGCAGGTAGTTGGCGTCGGGGCTGCGCAGGAAGCCGAACCCGTCCGGCAGGATTTCCAGCACGCCGTCGGCGATGATCTCCACCTCCTCGTCGGCCAGGGCCTTGAGGATGGCGAACAGCAGGTCCTGCTTGCGCAGGTTAGAGGCGTTCTCGATCTCCAGCTGCTCGGCGAAGGCGACCAGATCCTCAGGCGACTTGGCGTTCAGTTCGGCCAGGGTGATGCGGCCGTTGGGGACGATCGGCTCGCCGTCGTCGTCCTCGTCCTCGTCCTCGTCGGCCTCCTGGTCGACCATGGGCAGGTCGGCCGCAGACACCTCGTCGTCCCGGACGACGTCGAGGTCTTCGGCTTCGGAGGCGGTGGGATCGGTGTCGCGGACGTCGGTCATGGGAACTTCTTCAGGCAGGCACGCCCGGCCGCTCGCGGAGGCGAGGGTCGCAGGCTTGGGAAATGTCCGGCCTCGCGGCCGCAGGGGGAACGATGGACTCCGCCTCTCGAAGGGAGGCGGCACCGTTTGGAGAGAGGGACCGTCCGGCCGGGCCAGGATCGGTTCATCGCCAGCGAAACCACGCTGGCGGGCTCAGGTCAACCGAAAGTCCACTCGGTCGTGACGGACAGGACCATGACCACCGCCAGGACGAAGGGCACCTCATTGGTCATGCGCCAGAACTTGCTGGTCCGCCGGGACGTGCCCGCCAGAATCCGCCGGCGCTCCGCGACCAGGAAGCCGTGCCAGCCGCTGAGCGCCACGACTCCGGCCAGCTTGGCCAGAATCCACGGCTCCAGAAGGAAGGCGGCCCCGCGCGTCTGGACGTCGAGGTGGATCAGCCACAAACCGGCCGCCCAAGCCGCAATCATCGCGGGGTTCAGGATGATCTTGAGAAGCCGCCCCTGCCACGCCCGCAGCAGGTCGCGCATGTCCGACTTCAGCGGTTCGGCCTTCTCCGCCTGCTCGGCGTCGTAAGCGTAAAGGCGGGGCAGGAACAGAAGGCCCGCCATCCAGGCGATCACCGCCAGGATGTGCAGCCCGCGCGCCAGATCATAGGCGTTCATGCGGCTCTCCGCGCATTCTGGCAGGGGCAGGCCTTCCAGCGGCCCTGACATCCCGGTCCATGCGGCGCCGTGCCGGTTCGGGGCAGTGACGTCACCACCGCCTCGGCCAGCGCGGCTATGAAGTCCGGGGCGGTTCCGACCGCCGGCGCCCTCAGATAGGGCGACACCCCGACCTCATGGGCCAGTTCCGCGTATTCGACGTCCAGCTCCACCAGGGTCTCGATGTGCTCGGAAACGAAGGCGACGGGCGCCAACACCACGCCCAGCCCGTCCTCGCCGGCTTTGGCGATCGCCTCTGGCGTGGCCGGCCCCAGCCACTTCAGCGGCCCGACGCGGCTCTGGTAGCAGATGTCCCAGCGATCGCTGCGCGGGCCCAGGTCCAGACGCTCGGCCACGGCGGCGCAGGTGGCCTCGACCTGCTCCTGATAGGGATCGCCCTTCTTGGTCACCAGGGTCTCGGGAATCCCGTGCGCCGACATCAGGACGCGGACCGGCTTTTCGCCGGCCTCCACCAACTTCGACCGGATCGCCTCGGCCTGGGCTGAGATCCAGCCCTCGGCGCGCGGCCAGCAGCAGACGGTGCGGCTGCGGCCCGGTCCGGCATAGATGCGGTTCCACAGCTTCAGCGACGAGTCCGACGTCGTGGTCGAGAACTGGGGATAGAGCGGCAGCAGCACGATCTCGTCCGGCGCGAAGGCCGCGACCTCGGCCGCCACCTGCTCCGTCATGGGGTTCCAGTAGCGCATGCAGACGAAGGCGCGACAGTCGTCGCCGGGAAGCACCTCGGCCAGCCTGGCCTCCAGCGCCATCGCCTGGGCTCGCGTCCCCGGCAGCAGGGGCGAGCCACCGCCCATGACGTCATAGTTGGCCTGGGCCTCGGCCTCGCGGCGCGAGGAGATCAGGCGCGCCAGCGGCGTGCGGACTATTCCGGGCAGGCCGATGATCGCCGGATCGTTGAACAGATTGAAAAGAAACGGCTTCACGTCCGCGGGGCCGTCGGGACCGCCCAGATTGAACAGGACGACCGCGATGCGGCGTCCCCCCGACATACCCGTTTGCGTCACTGCGCGCCGATCCTCTTCAGAACGCGCTCGACATGCGCGATCGGCACGTCAGGTAGGATGCCGTGGCCCAGGTTGAAGATCCACGGCCCCTGGCCCCAGGCCTCCATCAGCTGATCCACCCTGCGGTCCAGAGCCGCACCCCCGGCCCGCAGCAGCAGCGGATCCAGAGCGCCCTGGATAGGACGCATCTTCTGCACGCGCCGGCCGACGGCCAGCGGACATGCCGTGTCCAGCGCCACGCCCTGAACGGCACACCGCGCCGCATAGTCTTCGACCAGAGCGGCCGATCCGCGCGGAAAGCCGATCAGCGGGACCGTCACGCCCAGTTCGCGCAGGCGGGCCACCAGCATCTGGTGCGGGTTCATCACCAGGTCTTCGAACAGATCGTCGGGCAGGCCCTCCGCCCAGCTCTCGAAGATCTTCAGGACCTGCGCTCCGGCGTCGGCCTGCATCTTCAGATAATGCGCCGTCGCCTCGACCAGCACGCCCAATAGGGCATTGACCCCGTCCGGGTCGCGATAGGCGTACTCCCGCGCCTGGGCCCGCTCTCCCTTGCCGATCAGCCGCGCCTCGCCGTCCAGCATGTAGGTGGCGACCGTCCAGGGCGCCCCGGCGAAGCCGATCAGGGCGCGCTCGGGCTCCAGCTCACGGCGCACGATCTTCAGGGTCTCGCCGACCTCGGACAAGGCCCGGCCCGCCCCCTCGGCCTTCTCACGCATGCTCTCGACCGACGGCATGGCGCCGAGCCGCGGGCCTTCGCCGTGCTCGAACCAGACGTCCTGGCCGAGCGCCCGGGGGATCAGAAGGATGTCGGCGAACACGATCGCCGCGTCGAAACCGAACCGACGCATGGGCTGCAGCGTCGCCTCCGCCGCCTTCTCCGGGTCCAGGCAGAACTCGATGAAGCCCGGCGTCGTGGCCCGAAGTTCCCGATACTCGGGCAGATACCGCCCTGCCTGGCGCATGAACCAGACGGGAGGCCGGCCCGTGTTTTCGCCGGCCAGTGTGCGGAGGAGACGAGGCGTGGTCATGCATCCGGCTTAGGGCGTCGGGCGTCCCCGCTCAAGCCACGCTTCCCTTCCCCCTTCCCTTTCTTGAATCGAAGAATCCGGAAGAAGAAGAAGGAACGGGGGACGACGGGGAGAACTTCAGCCTCGTCCCGTGTCGAAACGGGGTTGTCCACGGCGCCTGAAACCACCTCACCCGCTGGGGATCGATACGGGCGCCGTCGCGGCGGAAAGCGTTAACGAAGGCTTAACGTCGTGCCCTTGCGGCGCTCGATGCGTCCTGCGGGGCTGTGGGTCGTTAACCGGTCGTCAAGATTTTCCCCACGGTCTTTGGCCTGCGCCTCCCCAGGTGGAAGATCGCCCGGCCAAAGGTCCCGGCCGTCCCCGTTCATCCCCGCTCGCCCGGCGTCGGACGACGGGGTATGGAAATCCATGACCGGAACCCCGCAGACGGCGCCTCGATCTTCCCCGGCCTTCTCCCCAGGATTCGCGCACATGTCCCGAACGAGACCCGACGCATGACGCCGACGCGGCCGGGCCGGCTGGCCACCTATTTCCACGTCCATCTGGTGTCGGATTCGACCGGGGAGACGCTGAACGCCATGGCCAAGGCCGTCGTGGCGCGTTTCGACGGCATCATTCCGATCGAGCACATCTATGCCCTGGTCCGCTCGCCCCGGCAGATGGAACGGGTGCTGGAGGAAATAGAGGCCGCGCCGGGCGTGGTGCTGCATACCCTCGTCGATCCCGAACTCCGGGCCCTGCTGGAAGAGGGCTGCCGGCGTCTGGACATGCCCCAGATCGCCGCGCTGGATCCTCTGGTCGGGGCACTCTCTCGCTATCTGGGCGCGGCCCTGTCGACGCGCGTGGGCGCCCAGCACGCCTTGGACCACGACTATTTCAACCGCATCGCGGCGCTGGACTTCGCCATGGCCCACGACGACGGCCAGGGCACGACGGAACAGCTGGAACAGGCCGACGTGGTGCTGACGGGCGTCAGCCGGACCTCGAAGACGCCGACCTGCATCTATCTGGCCCACCGGGGCATCCGGGCGGCCAACGTGCCGCTGGTGCCTGGTCAGGAGGACGGCGAGCGCCTGACCGCGCTCCGGAATCCTTTGGTCGTGGGCCTGACCGTGTCGCCCGACCGCCTGGTGCAGATCCGGCGCAATCGGCTGGAAGGGCTGAACGCCGATCGGGCCTCGTCCTACGTCGATCAGGACGCGGTGCGCGACGAGACGATCAGGGCGCGGCGGGCCTTCGAGCGACGCGGCTGGCCGGTGATCGACGTGACCCGCCGCTCGGTCGAGGAGACGGCCGCCGCGGTCGTGAACCTTCTGCAGGAACGGCGGGCCCGTGCCGAGGCCGGCCGATGATCGTCCTCGCCTCCGCCAGCGCGGCGCGTCGGGCCATCCTGGACCAGGCCGGCGTGGAAGTCGCGGTCGATCCCGCCGGCGTCGACGAGGCGGCGCTGAAGACTCCCGAGGCGCGCCGCGACCCAGCGGGTCTCAGCGTGACGCTGGCCGAGGCGAAGGCGCTGGACGTGTCTCGTCGCCGACCGGACGACTGGGTGATCGGCTCCGACCAGATCCTGTCCTTCGACGGCAGTCTGGTTTCCAAGGCCACGTCGATGGACGAGGCCCGGGCGCGGTTGCAGGCCATGCGGGGCCGGGAGCATGTCCTGTGGTCCGGCGTGGCGCTGGCGAAGGGTGGGCGGGTCATCTGGTCCGATCGCGAGGCGGCGCAGATGACCATGCGCGACTTTTCCGACGCCTTCCTGGACACCTATCTGGCGGCTGAGGGCGACGGCCTGCTGGCTTCGGTCGGCTGCTATCGCATCGAGGGGCGCGGGGCCCAGCTGTTCGCCCGGGTCGAGGGGGCGCAGGCGACGATCATGGGCATGCCGCTGTGGCCGCTGCTGGAGGCGCTGCGGGCTGAAGGAGCCCTGCCGGCATGATCCGGAGCGGCGTCGTCGGCTGGCCGATCGGCCATTCCCTCAGCCCGCTGATCCACGGCGCCTGGATCGACGCGGCGGGGCTGGACGCGACCTATGACGCCTTCGCCGCCCCGGACGAGGGCGCGTTCGACGCGATCGTGGAGAAGGGCCGCGATGGAATGTTCCGTGGACTGAACGTCACCGCGCCGTGGAAGCTCAGGGCGCTGGCGGCCGCGGATGAGGCGACGGACACGGCACGGCGCGCGGGCTCCGCCAACCTGCTGGTCTTCCGCGACGGACGCGTTCTGGCCGACTCGACGGACGGCGAGGGCTTGCTTGGGGCTCTGTCGGAACAGGCGCCCGGCCTGAACCTGGCGGGATGCCGCGCCACGATACTCGGCGCGGGCGGGGCCGCACGCGCGGCGGCGGTTGCGCTCCTGAACGAGGGAGCGGCCGTCGGCGTCCTCAACCGCGGGGCGGAACGGCTACGCGAGCTGGTCGACGACCTGGGCGTCGTTCCTCAGACCCCAGACGATCTGGGCGCGGCTGACCTGGTGATCAACGCCCTTCCGGTCGCCCCGGAGCTCGACGTGCGGCGGCTGAAGGCGTCCGCGACCGTCATGGACATGACCTACCGTCCCCTCATCACGCCGATCCTGGGCGCGGCGCGCGATCGGGGCCTGACGATCGTCGACGGGCTGGCGATGCTGATCGGTCAGGCGCGACCGTCGTTCGCGGCGATCTTCGGTCGAGCGGCGCCGGACGTGGATGTCCGCGCCGGGTGCCTGTCTGTGCTGGAGGGGTCATGATCATCCTGGGCCTCACCGGATCGATCGGCATGGGCAAGTCGACGACGACAAGGTTGTTTGCGGAGGCGGGAGCCGTGACGTGGAACGCCGACGACGCGGTGCACGCCCTCTATGAGCGCGGTGGGTCGGCCGTCGGGCCTGTGGGCGAGGCCTTTCCGGGCGTGGTGATCGACGGGGCGGTGGACCGGAACCGGCTGGCGCGTGTTCTGGGGGACGACCGCGACGCCTTTCGCCGTCTGGAGACGATCGTTCATCCCCTGGTGGCGCAGGGCCGGCTGGCGGAGCTGGAGGCGGCGCGCTCGGCAGGGGTGAAGCTGGCGGTGCTGGACATACCCCTGCTGTTCGAGACCGGCGGTGACCGGGCCGTGGACGCCGTGGTCGTCGTCACCGCGCCGCCGGAGGTGCAGGCCGAGCGCGTGCTGGCCCGGCCCGGCATGACGCAGGAACGCTTCGACGCCATCATCGCCCGCCAACTGCCCGACGCGGAGAAGCGCGCACGCGCCGACTTCGTGATCGACACGTCGCGCGGGATCGACACCGCGCGTGACCAGGTGACCGCAATCGTGGGGACGGTTTTCGATCGGTCGTGGACGCCGCCCCGGCGCGGCCTTCCGTCCGGTCGCGAAGCGGGTCAGTAAGGGCCATGGCCCGCGAGATCGTGCTCGACACCGAAACCACCGGCTTCGACCCGAAGACCGGCGACCGCCTGATCGAGATCGGCTGCATCGAGATCGAGGACCTGCTGCCGACCGGCCGGACCTTCCACCGCTACGTCAATCCCGAGCGGCTGATCCCCGCCGGGGCGATCGCCGTGCACGGGATCACCGACGACAAGGTGAAGAACGCCCCGAAATTCCACCAGATCGTCGGCGACTTCCTGGAGTTCGTCGGCGACGCCCCGATCATCGCCCACAACGCCAATTTCGACCGGGCCTTCGTGGAGTGGGAATGCGCCAACTGCGGACGCGACCTGATCCCGGTCGAGCGCTGGATCGACACCCTGCAACTGGCCCAGCAGCGGTTTCCGGGCATGCCCAACTCGCTGGACGCCCTGTGCCGGCGCTTCAAGATCTCGCTGACCGAGCGGACGCTGCACGGCGCCCTGATCGACGCCCGTCTGCTGGCCGAGGTTTATCTGGAGCTTAAGGGCGGCAAGGCGCGCAAACTGGACCTGTCCATGGCCGCGGCGGTCGCCGCCAAGACCCACGCCGGCGGCGCGACCCATGGTGCGCGCCCGCGCCCCCTGACGCCGCGCCTGACCGACGCCGAAGCCGCGGCGCACCGCGCCTTTCTGGAAGGCGAGATCAAGTCGACGTCGCTCTGGGACGCGCTGGACGCGGCCTGAGCCCTCAAGCGGTCGCCGGCGTCCGCTGCATCTCCGCGCGGCGCTGGGCGTAGATGGCCGAGAAGTCGATCGGGTCCATCAGGAACGGCGGGACCAGGCCGCCGTCCGAGGTCGCGCGGGCGATGATCTCGCGCGCGAAGGGATAGAGGTAGCGCGGGCATTCGATCATCAGCATCGGTTCGATGTCCTGCTCGGCCACGCCCATCAGCTGGAACAGCCCGCCGTAGACCAGCTCGACCGCGAAGATCGGTCCGGCCTCGACCGCGGCCTTGACCGACAGCTTCAGGTCCACCTCGAACAGGCCGTCCTTGCGGCCCATGGCGTTCATCTCCACGCCCATGTCGATGGTCGGCTTGCCCTCGGCGCGCAGGCTTTCCGGCGCCTTGGGGTTCTCGAACGACATGTCCCGGACGTACTGCGCCAGAATGCGGAAGCCCGGGGCGGCGGGCTGGCCCTGCTGGGGCTGGTCGCCGTTCGTCGGGGTCGGGGTCGTGGCGTCGGTCATGGGTCGCGGGTATCCGAAACGTGGCGGCGGAATGGCGGCCGCCGGGAAGGCGCGGCGACTATCATGCGCGGCGTCGGGTCGCAACGGCGGGCGCGGGCCGGGCGTTGGGCGTTCCGCTTGCCCCACCCCATATGACCGCCTAATCCTGCTTTCCTCCCCCGCCTTCAGGGATGCCCCGTGCCCGTCCAGTTCCAGATCGTGCTCTTCGCGGTGATCGCCGCCTTCGTCCTGTTCCAGCTCTACAACGTTCTGGGCAAGAAGGTCGGCCGCCAGCCCGAGGACGACCCGCGCGCCCAACCGCTCCCGGCCCAGGGTCCGACCGCCGTGCCGAACGCGCCGCCGGTGGACAGCCACACCCTGTCCGCCATCCAGGGGCTGAAGGCCCGCGATCCGGGCTTCGATCCTCACCGGTTCCTTGAGGGGGCCCGCACCGCGCACGAGACGATCGTCCAGGCCTATGCCTCGGGCGACCGCGAAGCTCTGAAGCCGCTTCTGGCCCCGACCGTCATGACGTCGTTCGAGGCCGGCATCGCCGCGCGCGAAGCGCGGGGAGAGACGGAGCGCGTGGAGTTCGTGCATCCGCCGCGCGCCGATCTTGAGCTTGCGACCGTTGAGAACGACCGTGCCGTGGCCAAGGTCCGCTTCCTGGCCGAACTGCGTAAGACCGCCTCGACGCCCGGCCAGGACGAGGTGGTTTCGGAACGCCGCACGGCCGAGGTCTGGACCTTCCAGCGGCCCCTAGGCGCCCAGGATCCGAACTGGGTGCTGGCGCGGGTCGAGCCCGCCACGGCGTGATCCGCCGGCTTCTTCCGCTTCTGGGCCTGATCGTCGCCGCCTGCGCCACCGCGCCGGCCCCGTCGCCGACGGCGCCGCCGGTCGAAGGGCCGGCTCCGACTTACCCGACCCCGCCGGTCGTGGAGCCCGGCCCCGGTCCGCGCCCCCTTCCCGCCGGGGCCGTGCCCCTGTCCGCCCTGCCGGGCTGGGCGCGGGAGGATCACGCCGCCGCGCTCCAGGCCTATGCCGCCGGTTGCCGCCCCGCCGCCGATCCCATGTGCGAGGCCGCGCGCGCCGAGGCGGCGCGCCACCCTTCCTCGATCCGCGCCCGGAACTGGTTCGAGGCCAACTTCGCCGCCGTCGAGGCGCGCACGCCGGACGGGTCGCCGGGCCGACTGACCGCCTATTTCGCGCCGGAGTATCCAGCCCGCCGCTATCCGGACGCGGAGTTCTCGGCCCCCGTCCTGCCGCCCCCGCCGGGCTGGCGACGCGGCGACGTCGGTCCGACCCGGGCCGAGATCGAGGCCCTGCCGGCGCCCCAGGCCTTGGCCTTCATGCGCGCCGAAGACCTGTTCTTCATGCAGATCCAGGGCTCCGGCTATCTGACGTTCGAGGACGGCACGCGCGCCCGCGCCGCCTACGCCGCCGACAACGGCCAGCGCTTCGTCGGCATCGCGACGCCCATGGCCGAGCGCGGCCTGCTCCCCCGCGACGGCACCTCGGGCGAGGCGATCCGCGGCTGGCTGGCCGCCAACCGGGGCGACCGCGCGGCCGAGGTCATGGCCCTGAACCCCCGCTACATCTGGTTCCGCCTGGACCCTGACGACGGCGGCCACCCGGCGGGCGCCGCCGGCGTGCCCCTGACCGCGCGCCGCTCGATCGCCGTGGACCCGTCACACTGGACCTACGGCACGCCGGTGTGGATCGAGGCCGACGCCGGCAACCTGACCGGCGCCCGCTCCGGCTACTCCGGCCTGGTCATGGCGCTCGACACCGGCTCCGCCATCCGGGGGCCCGTCCGCGCCGACTTCTACATGGGCCGCGGCGACGCGGCGGGCGACGAGGCCGGGACGGTGCGGCATCCGCTCAGGATGTGGCGAATCGTGGGGCGGTAGATCACCGAACTCCGTCATCCTCGGGCTTGACCCGAGGATGACGGGAGTGTGGCGAGTTTGCTGCGCAGGCTGGACCGGGGCGAGATCAGCGACTGATCACCGCCGCTTCAGCCCGCCCAGAACCCCCCGCAACAGTTCCCGCGTCAGAGTGCTTCCCGCCGTGCGCAGCACCGACTTGGTGAGCGCCTCGACGGGCGTCTGGCGGTTGGAGCGACGGGCCGGCGCTCGCGCGCGTTCGGCCTCGCGGTCCAGTCGGGCCTGTTCCTTCTCGCGGGCGACGGCGGCCTTCTCGGCCTCCTTGGCGGCGGCCGCGTCGGCTTTCGCCCGGGCCTCGGCCAGTTTCGCGTCGGCGGCGGCCTGATCGGCCTCGCCGCGGCGGGCGGCCAGCACTTCCTCGGCGGACTCGCGGTCGACGGGGGTGTCGTACATCCCGCGCACGGGGCTTGAGGCCATGACCTGGGCGCGCTCGGCGTCGGTGGCGGGGCCCAGACGGCTGTCCGGCGGACGGATCTTGGTGCGGCCCACGACGCGGGGGGCGCCCTTTTCGTCCAGGGTCGAGACCAGCGCCTCACCGACACCCAGCCCCTGGATGGCCTCTGCCGTGTCGAAGGCGGGGTTGGGGCGGAAGCTCTGCGACGCGGCCTTCAGCCCCTTCTGCTCCGACGGCGTATAGGCCCGCAGCGCGTGCTGGATGCGGTTGCCCAGCTGGGCCAGCACGCTGTCGGGGATGTCGGCCGGGTTCTGGGTGACGAAATAGACGCCGACGCCCTTGGACCGGATCAGCCGCACCACCTGCTCGACCTTTTCGCGCAGGGCGTCGGGCGCGTCGGTGAACAGCAGATGCGCCTCGTCGAAGAAGAAGACCAGGCGCGGCTTCTCCGGATCGCCGACCTCCGGCAGCTGCTCGAACAGCTCCGACAGCAGCCACAAGAGGAAGGCGGCGTAGAGACGCGGCGAGTTCATCAGCCGGGTCGCGTCCAGCACGTTGACCTGGCCCCGCCCGTCCAGAGACGTCCGCAGCATGTCCTCCAGCCGCAGCGCCGGCTCGCCGAAGAAGGCGGCCCCGCCCTGCTGCTCCAGCTGCAGGATCGACCGCTGGATGGCGGCGATGGAGGTCGGGGCGACGTTGCCGACCTCGCGCCCGATCCGCTCGGCGTTCTCGCCGACGTAGGCCAGCATGGACCGCAGGTCGTCGAGATCGAGCAGCAGCAGTCCCTCCTTGTCGGCGACGTGGAAGACCACCGACAGCACGCCCTCCTGCACCTCGTTTAGGTTCAGCATGCGCGCCAGCAGCACCGGCCCGATCTCGCTGATCGTGGTGCGGATCGGATGCCCCTTCTGACCGTACAGGTCCCAAAACACCGTCGGCGCGGCCCTTGGCGTCAGGGTCAGACCCATCCCCTCGGCGCGGGCGACCAGCTTTTCGTTCGGGCTGCCCGGCATGCAGATGCCCGACAGGTCGCCCTTCACGTCGGCGCAGAAAACCGGCACCCCGGCGTCGGAAAACCCCTGCGCCATGATCTGCAGCGTCACGGTCTTGCCGGTGCCCGTCGCGCCGGCGACCACGCCATGCCGGTTGGCCCGGTTGAGCAACAGGGTCTCCGGCTGGTCGGACTGGCCCAGGAACAGGGCGGGGGCTTCGGTCATGGGGGCGTCCTTTGCGGAACCGGGGCGGGTCGGCGGCGCTCATGCTTCACCGGGGCGGAGCGGGGATCAAGGCCCGTTGACGCCGCCGGGCCGGACCTTGACCATATGCCCATGAAGCCGCCGACCGTGATCTCCTCTTCGACCGTGTCGAGAAACGCCCTGGTGGTGATCGCCGCCGTGGCCGGCTGCTGGGCGGTTTACTGGCTTAGGGACATCCTGACGCCGCTGGCCATGGCGATCTTCCTGCTGATCATGATCGGCGGGATGCAGCGCTGGCTGGAGCGCCACGCCCGCCTGTCCCCGCGCTGGGCGGGATCGACGGCGCTGATCCTCGTCATCCTGGGCTTCTTCGCCTCGGTGGCCTTCATTCTGAACGGGGCGCTGGGCTTCTTCGGCGAGGCGTCGGGCGTGTCGCAGCGCATCGGCCCGCGGCTGGACCAGATCCTCACCGACGCCTGGGCCCTGTTCGGCCAGACCGAGCCGCCGACGGTGACGGAGCTGCTGTCCCAGCTGGACCTGCGGTCCTACATCGGCCAGGCGGCGGTCCAGGCCCAGGGCGTGCTGACCGGCTCGGTCTTCGTCCTGATCTATCTGGCCTTCCTGCTGGCGTCGCAGTGGGGCTTCCGGCGCAAGCTGGTCGGCATGTTCCCGGAACGTAAGGCCCGCAACGAGGCCATGGAGGTGTTCGAGCGCGTCCGCGGCGGGGTGGAGGGCTATCTCTGGGTCCAGACCGTGACCGGCCTGATGATCTGCGCCGCCGCCTGGGTGTTGATGCGGGCGGTCGGACTTCAGAACGCGGAGTTTTGGACCTTCGTCATCTTCGTGGTCGGCTTCATCCCGGTTCTGGGCGGGGCGATCGCGGGTCTCGCCCCGCCCCTGTTCGCCCTGGTGCAGTTCGAAAGCTACTGGCCCGCGCTGATCCTGCTGGGCGGGCTGCAGGCGATACTCTTCATCTCCGGCAACATGATCCAGCCGCGCATGCAGGGGGACAATCAGAACATCGACCCGGTGGTCGTTCTCCTGTCGCTGGCGTTCTGGGGCAAGATCTGGGGCGTGGTCGGCATGTTCCTGTCCACGCCGCTGGCGGTCATGGCCATGGCGATCCTGGCGGAGTTCCGGGGCAGCCGCTGGATGGCCATCCTCCTGTCCGGCGACGGCGAGCCCTATGCCGACGAGGAGCAGAAGGCCGTCGCGGCCCGCGACAACCCGCCACGCCCCGGCCGTGGCTCCAGGGCCGCCGAAAAGGGTTGAACCCCCGCACGGAGTTCCCATCTCCGCATCACCGCCGCGGACCCCCTCCCCTCCAGCCGCGGCGATCGACAGGCCGGCGCCTCCCCTCCCCCTCCCGGCGCCGTCCCGGCAAAGGCCGTCGAAGTTCGCTTCGGCGGCCTTTCGCCATTCTGGGTTGTTGCTTCCCGAACACAGCAAAGCCATCGGCCGGCCTTCAGCGTGCCGGTGGCCGGAACGGCAAGCCGGACACGACGTTCATCGGCCCTGGGAGGGCTCCCCACCCCCGACGCGGCGACGCGTCCAGTATTTGAGGTTTTCGATGAACATCCGTCACACCGTCGCCGCGGCCGCGCTTCTGGCCGTCGCCGGCGCCACCCCCGCCCTGGCCCAGGCCACGCCGGACTGGAACGGCTTCTATGTCGGCATCCACGGCGGCTTCCTGGATTCCGACGAGGACAAGAACGAGACGCTCGTGTTCGACCGCGACTTCGACGGCGACTTCGACGACACGGTCGTTCTGAGCGCCGGCGGCGACGCCTTCAGCCCCGGCTACTGCTCCGGCCAGGGCAGCAACGCCCAGCCCACCAGCTGCGACCGTGACGACGGCGGCGTCGAAGGCGGCGCCCGCGTCGGTTACGACATGCAGTTCGGCAGCTGGGTCGTCGGCGCGGTGGCCGACGTCTCCGCCGTGGACGCCGAGGACAGCGTGACCGGCTTCAGCACCACCCCGGCCAACTATGCCTTCACCCGTAATCTGGAGCAGATGGCGGCGTTCCGCGGTCGCGTCGGCTACGCCTTCGGCCCGGCCCTGGTCTACGCCACCGGGGGCGTCGCCTACGGCCAGATCGACAACAAGTTCTTCACCACCAACGGCGCCAACTCGTTCGTCGAGCGGGTGGACGAGGAGCGGGCCGAGGGCACCCAGTTCGGCGGCGGCATGGAGTGGAGCCTGGCGCCGAACCTGACCCTGGTCGGCGAGTATCTGTACACGGATCTGGAAGCGGGCGATTACGTCGTGCGCGCCGGACCGGGCACGGCGGGACCCACCAATCCGTTCATCCTCGCTCCGAACACCGCGGGCACGGACATCACCCGGTCGAACGAGGACTTCAAGTTCCACGCCTTCCGCCTGGGCTTCAACGTCCGTTACTGACCCGTCTCCCGGGTGCAGACGCGACGCCGGCTTCCGAAGGGAAGCCGGCGTCTTGTCTTTTCCGGCCTTCCCCTTTGGCGACGCCCGCACTAACCATCGGCGCAAGTGCGGTCGGGAGGACCGCGTCCGACAAGAGAACCCCCATGGCCGCCCAAGCCGAAGCCGCCCCGACGTCCGCCCATCGGATGGAGGCGCTGGCGGGCGACTTCACCCAAGCCGGGGGCGGCGCGGTCGGGCCGATGGAGCGGGAGTTCCTTCGTCAGGCCTTGGACGACTGGTCGGCGGACGAGACGCCGGAAATCGCGCTGGCTGACCTGGGCGCGGTGCTGGCCGGGGTGTGGACCGCGACGGCCGAGCGCCGGCAGGGCGAAGCCCCGCGCGTGGAGATCGGTCCGATGCCGGGGGCCGACGGACGCCCCGGCGGCTTCGACCTGATCCACATCATCCAGGACGACGGCCCCTTCCTGGTCGACAGCGTGATGGGTGAACTGGCCGACGCCGGGGTTTCCGTGCGCGCGATGTTTCACCCGGTGGTCCCGGCGGCGCGCGACGCGGCGGGTGCGCGGATCGAGGGCGCGACGCGGGAATCGCTCATCGTCGTCGTGGTCGATCCGCTTCCGAACGAGCGGCGTGAGGCCCTGAGGCAGGGTCTCACCGCGACGCTCGAGGACGTGGGACTGGCCGTGGGCGACCATGGCGCCATGAACGCCGCCATGAGCCGCGCCATCGATCATCTGCGCGCCGCGCCGAAAGGCGTCGATCCGGAACTGGCGGCGGAATCCATCGCCTTTCTGGAGTGGCTGAACGCCGACCACTTCGTCTTCCTGGGAGCGCGCGACTACGACTATCCGCGCGACGCCGCCGGCGCCTATCAGGCCGAGGCGCCCCTGTCGCAGTCCCGCGAGGGGCTGGGCGTGCTGCGCGACCCCGAGCGGACCGTGCTGCGCCGGACGAACGAACCGGCGGTGCTGACCGGGGCCATGAAGCGCCAGATCGACCTGTCCGATCCGGTCACCGTGGCCAAGGCCAACGCCCGCTCGCGCGTCCACCGGCGCGCCTACATGGACTACGTCGGGGTCAAGCGTTTCGACGCCCAGGGCCGCCCGTCCGGCGAAACCCGTTTCGTCGGCCTGTTCACCGCCGAAGCCTACGACCGGCAGACTTCCGAGGTGCCGCTGATCCGGCGCAAGGTCATGAACGCCCTGAACCGCGCCGCCAAGGTCGAGGGCAGCCACAGCCACAAGCGGTTGAAGAACATCCTCGAGACCTATCCGCGCGACGAGCTGTTCCAGATCCGCGAGGACGAGCTGCTGGAGATCGCGCTCGGCATCCTGCACCTGCAGGATCGTCCCCGCATCCGCAGCTTCACGCGCAAGGACCCGTTCGACCGTTTCGTGTCGGTGCTGGTCTTCATCCCTCGAGACAGGTTCCATGCCTCGGTGCGCGAACGCATCGGCCGCATCCTGGCCGAAGCCTGGGGCGGGCGCCTGTCGGCCTGGTACCCGGAGCTGTCGGACAATCCGCTGGTCCGGATCCACTACATCATCGGCGTGACGCCGGGCGATCATCCGACGCCGGACGCGGCCGATCTCGAGGCCCGCATCGCCGAGGCGGGACGGGGCTGGAAGGACAGGTTCGAGGCCGCCCTTCGCGCGGCTTCCGTCGACGACGTCGGAGTGGGTCCGCTCAGCGAACGCTGGGCAGACGCCTTCGGGGCCGGCTATCGCGACCGTTACGACGCGACGGAGGCGGTGCGCGACCTGCATGCCTTCGACCGGCTGAACGAGGACGGCGTCGTCGGGGCCGGTGAGCCCGTGGGCGTGCGCGCCTTCCGGAATCCGGGCGACACCGCCCTTCAGTTCCGCTTCAAGCTGTATCGTCGCGGGGGCGCCGTGCCGCTGTCCGACGTCCTGCCGATCCTGGCGGACATGGGGCTCAAGACGCTGGAGGAGTGGGGCTACGCCGTGAAACCTCTGGGCGACGAGCCGGTCCACGTCCACGAGTTCCTTCTGGAGGATCCGCGCGGCGAGGCGCTGAGCTTCGACGCTGTGGCCGGTCCGTTCGAAGCGGCCGTCCAGGCCGTGTGGAACGGCCTGACCGAAAGCGACGGATTCAATCGTCTTGTTCTGGAACTGGGCGTGACGTGGCGCGAGGCGGCCCTGATCCGCGTTCTGGCACGCTACCGCCAGCAGAGCGGCCTCGATCCCAGCCAGGCCGTGCAGGAAGAGGCGCTGATCCTCTATCCTGACGCGGCGCGGACCCTGCTGGACCTGTTCCTCGCCAAATTCGACCCCGAGCGCGGGACCGGGGAGTCCCGCAGCCCGCAGGTGGATCGCCTCACCGCCCGTATGGGTGAGCTGCTTCAAGCCGTGAAGAGCCTGGATCACGATCGGGCCCTGCGACGCATGACGGGCCTGATCGGGGCGATCAAGCGGACCAACTTCTTCCAGACGGCGCCGGATGGAGGGTCGAAGCCGCACATCTCCATCAAGATCGCCTCGCGCGAGCTGGACGACCTTCCCCTGCCCAAGCCCCACCGCGAAATCTTCGTGTGGGCCCCGCACGTCGAGGGCGTGCACCTGAGGTTCGGCCCGGTGGCGCGCGGCGGGCTGCGCTGGTCGGACCGGCGCGATGACTTCCGCACCGAGGTTTTGGGCCTGGTCAAGGCGCAGCAGGTCAAGAACGCCGTCATCGTGCCGGTCGGGTCCAAGGGAGGCTTCTATCCCAAGAACCTGACCGCCATGGTTCGTGCCGGCGCCGACCGTGACGCGCAGCAGGCCGAGGCGATCCGCGCCTACAAGACCTTCCTGTCCGGCCTGCTGGACGTGACCGACAACATCGCCGCCGACGGGTCGGTGGTGCGGCCGGCGCACGTGGTCGCCTGGGAAGACGACGATCCCTATCTGGTCGTCGCCGCCGACAAGGGCACGGCGACCTTCTCCGACATCGCCAACGGCGTGTCGGCGCAATACGGCTTCTGGCTGGGCGACGCTTTCGCCTCCGGCGGCTCGGTCGGCTATGACCACAAGGCCATGGGCATCACCGCCCGCGGCGCGTGGGAGGCGGTCAAGCGCCACTTCCGCGAGATGGGCAAGGACATCCAGACCGAGCCCTTCACGGCCGTCGGCGTCGGCGACATGTCGGGCGACGTCTTCGGCAACGGAATGCTGCTGTCCAGGGCGACGAAACTGGTCGCCGCCTTCGATCACAGGGACATCTTCCTGGATCCCGATCCCGACCCGGCGGAGAGCTGGGCCGAGCGGAACCGCATGTTCCAGCTGCCGCGCTCGTCCTGGCAGGACTACGACAGGTCGAAGATCTCGACGGGCGGCGGCGTCTTCTCGCGCGGCGACAAGTCGATCCCGCTCTCGCCCGAGGTCCGCGCCCTGCTGGGCGTCGAGGACGAGGCCATGGACCCGCCCTCGCTGATGAAGGCGATCCTGAAGGCGCCGGTCGAGCTGCTCTACCTCGGCGGCATCGGCACCTATGTTAAGGCCCCGCATGAAACCGACGCCCAGGCCGGCGACAAGGCGAACGACGCCTTGCGCATCGACGGCAACGAGCTGCGGGTCAAGGTCGTGGGCGAAGGCGCCAACCTGGGTCTGACCCAGGCGGGCCGCATCCATTTCGCCCTTTCGGGACGCGGAGCCGGCGGCGGCCGGATCAACACCGACGCCATCGACAACTCAGCCGGCGTGGACACGTCGGACCACGAGGTGAACATCAAGATCCTGACCGGGTCGGCCATCATGTCGGGCGCATTGAAGCCCGACGACCGCGACGCCCTTCTGGCCTCCATGACCGACGAGGTCGGGCTGAAGGTCCTGAAGCACAACTACGACCAGACCCTGGCCCTGACGCTGCAACAGGCCGAGGGTACGGACGCCCTGGACGCCCAGCAGGCCTTCATGCAGGCGTTGGGGGCCAAGGGCCGGCTCGACCGCAAGGTCGAGGGCCTCCCCGACGACCTGAAGCTTGCGGAGATGCGGGCCACCGGCTCGGCCCTGACACGGCCGGAACTGGCGGTGCTGACCGCCTATTCCAAGATCGAGCTGTTCGATGAGATCGTCGCCTCCGAGGCGCCGGACGACCCCTTCTTCTTCGAGACGCTGGTGGGCTACTTCCCCGCCGCCCTGCATGGGTTCGAGGCGGAGATGAAGGGCCACCGGCTGCGGCGAGAGATCATCTCGACCGTCCTGGCCAACGACATCGTCAACGCCTGCGGCGCCACCTTCCCGCTGCGTCTGCGCCAGAGCGCCGAGACGGGCGCCGGCCCGATGGTCCTGGCCTTCGCCGCCGCCCGCCGCATCTTCCGCCTGGACGAGGCCTGGGCCGAGGTGTCGGCGCTGGACCTGAAGATCCCGGCCGAGGCGCAGACGGCGCTCTATCGCGAGATAGCCCTGGTCATGCGCCGCCAGACCTTCTGGCTGACGCGTCGCGCGGCGCTGGCCGGAAGCTCGGTCCAGGGGCTCATCGACGCCTACCAGCCCGTCGCCGACGCCCTTCGCCCGCACGGTGGCGAGGTTTTGTCGCGCTTCGAGCAGGACAGGCTTCAGGCCCGCATCGACGCGTTCCGGGCCGTGGGCGCGCCTGACGATCTGGCCCGCTCGGTGGCTATGCTGCGGCCGACGGTGGCGACCGCGGACGTCGGCGATCTGGCGCAAGAGGCGGACTGGGACGCGCCGTCGATGGCGCGCCTGTATCATCAGGTGGGCGCCGCCTTCGACTTCGACCGTCTGCGCGCAGCCGCCGGCGGCGTCCCGTCCCAGGATCGCTTCGATCGCATGGCGGTGCGCCGCCTGGTCCAGGACCTCAAGGCCGAGCAGCTGATGCTGACCCGGGCGGTGGCCAAGTCCTGCGACGCCTCGTGCGGAAAGGACGAACTGACCGCCGAGAAGGCCGTGGACGCCTGGATCGGGCCCCGCCTGTCGATCGTCGAGGGCGTGCGCGCCTCGGTCGACGAGATCGAGGCCTCGGGCGCCGGCTGGACCTTCGCCAAGCTGACCATCGCCAATGCGACGATCCGCGAGATCGCCGCAACGGCGGGCTGAGGCGGGGAGGGGGCCATGCCGCGCAAGTTCCTGGTCGTCGCCGACGAAAGCCCGGAGTTCGACGCGGCGCTGCGGTATGCCTCACGGCGGGCCCGCTCGACCGGCGGGCGCGTGGCCCTGCTGCGGGTGATCCCGAGCGGGTCCGACGCCCATTGGAGCGGCGTGCGTGACGACATCCAGCGCGAGCTTCGCGAGGAGGCCGAGCGCCTGCTGAACCGACTTGGGCAGGAGGCGCAGGAGCGCTCCGGCGCGGCGCCGCAGTTCCTGATCGAGGAGGGTGAGCCGGTCGAGGCCCTCCGTCGCGCGGTGGAGCAGGATCCGGAGATCAAGATCCTCGTGCTGGCCTCCAGTGTGGGCGGACGCGGCCCGGGTCCGCTGGTGACGGCCGCGATCAAGGGTCTGGGCGGCCGCAAACTGCCCGTGACCATCGTCCCGGGCGAACTGAGCGACAAGGACGTCGAAGACCTGGCCTGACTTGCACGCTGGCCGGGGAGGGCGCATCTCGATCCCATGTTCATCCAGACCGAACCGACCCCGAATCCCGACGCCCTCAAGTTCCTGCCCGGCCGGGTCGTGGCCGAAGGCGCCGGCATCGCCTTCGACGACGCAACGTCGGCCGCGGCCTCGCCCCTCGCCCATGCCCTGTTCGGCCTGCATGGCGTGAGCGGCGTCTTCTTCGGCCCCGACCATGTGGCCGTGACGCGTGCGCCCGACGGCCCTGACTGGATCCAGCTGCGACCGCACATCCTGACCACATTGATGGACCATTTCGTTTCAGGGGCGCCGCTGATGCGCGACGGCGAGACGGGGTCCGGGCATGCGGCGTCCGACGCCGACGACGAGATCGTGACTGAAATCAAGGCCTTGCTGGACTCGCGGGTGCGCCCGGCGGTCGCCCAGGACGGGGGCGACATCCTGTTCGACGCTTTCGACCGTGAAACGGGTGTGTTGACCCTGCGCATGCGCGGCGCCTGCGCCGGCTGCCCGTCCTCGACCGCCACGCTGAAGGCCGGCGTCGAGCAGATGATGCGCCACTATGTGCCCGAGGTGACGTCCGTCGAAGCCGCCCTCTGACGAAACGCTTCCGTTGCGTCGCGACGCGCGGCATGATCCGTTCATGTCGGGATTTCGCGGAGACGACAGAGCGACCGAGGAGGCGCGGCGGCTGGGCGAGGCCCTTGCGCGCCTGCGCCGCGAGGCCGGGCTGAACCAGGCTGAGGCCGGAGCCCGGGCGGGCATGACCGGGCAAGGGTGGGGCCTTTATGAAGCCGGCAAGCGCCCCGGCCTGTTTCGTCCCGACGTCCAGCGTCGGTTGACGGCGGCGCTGGGCGCCGAGCCTCAAGCGCTCAGCCTTGTGGCCGCCAGCGAGGGCCTCGGCTCCGGGTCCGTAAGGTCTGAGCCGGCCTGGACGCCCCCCGCTGCGCCGTCACTGCCTCAAGTCGTGCTGACCGACGACGGTCTCGACCCCTGGGCCGGTGCGGGAACGGTGATCGACTATGATCCGGGCCGCTTTCCCCGGCGGGGTCAGGGGTGCGTCGTTACGGCGACCGACGGGTCCGTGTCGGTCTGGCTGTTCGACGGCGCCGACGCCGACCGGCTTCATCTGCGTGGCGGTGCGGGCGGTCTGGACGCTTCGGTCCGGCTTGACCGCGCAGCCGTCTCTCAAGTCGCCGCCGTCGTGGCGAGGCGCGACGCATGAAACGGGATCATTTCCATGTTCGGAGACCTGTGAAGCATTTCTCCAGTCCCACGGCGCTCGAGGCCCGGACATGAGGCTTCTGGTCGTCGACACGGCATTGGGTCTGTGCACCGCGGCGGCCGGGGACGGTGAGCGGACGTTCGTCCGTTCTGAACCCATGGCGCGCGGTCACCAGGAGGCGCTCGCCCCCCTGGCCCGGATCGTCATGGCCGAGGCGGGCCTGGATTTCGGCGATCTCGACGCCATCGGCGTCACCGTCGGCCCCGGCTCCTTCACCGGCCTGCGCGTCGGCCTGGCCTTCGCACAGGGACTGGGCGCGGCTCTTGATCGCCCGGTCGTCGGTCTGTCGACGCTGGACGCCCTGGCGGGCTCGGTCGCTCCGGACGGCCGCCCTGTCGCGGCCGTGGTCGACGCCCGCCGTGGCCAGGTCTATGGGCGCCTGTTCGACCCCGAGGGGCGGGCGCTGGACGACGCGGCGGCATGCCCGCTGACGGCCGTTGCGGCTCGGCTTGCCATGGGCCTCGAGCCGGGCCGCCTGGTCGGGACCGGCGCCGCGCTCGCGGCCGAGGCGGCTGCAGGATGGACGCCCGTTCCGCTGGACGGACCGTCGGCGGAGGCTCTCGTACGGCTGACCGCCGCGGCGGTGGGGCAGGGCCCCGTTTCGGCCCCACGGCCGCAGTATCTGCGCGCGCCGGACGCGACGCCCCCGACCCGTCTGCCGGGCCAACCTCGCCCGGCCCGCGCATGAAGCCGGACTTCGAGGCCCTGGCCGCGATCCATGCCGAGGCCTTCGACGGGTCCTGGGACGCCGTCGCGCTCGAGGGCCTGGTCGACCGCCCCGGCGCCGTTCTGGAGGCCGAGGCCGACGGTTTCGCCCTGCTGCAGGTCGCCGGCGACGAGGCGGAGGTGCTGACCCTCGCCATCCGACGCGACGCCCGTCGACGCGGCCTGGCCCGGAGGTTGGCGCTGGCCGCCGTCCGTCGCGCCGCCGATCGGGGGGCCCGTCGGATCTTCCTCGAGGTGGCGGAAGACAACGCTGCGGCGCGCGCACTCTACGCGGGCCTGGGCTTCGAGCCGGCGGGCCGCCGGCCGCGCTACTACGCCCGCGCGGACGGAGACCCGGTGGACGCGCTGCTTCTCGTTCTCAACTTGCCCGCCCCGCTTCCCTAGCCGCACGGCGGGCCCTATTCTCGCGCGCCATGGACCGGATCGAGAAACTCTGCGCCGAGCGCGGCATGCGCATGACCGACCAGCGGCGCGTGATCGCGCGCGTGCTGTCGAACGCCGAGGATCACCCGGACGTCGAGGAACTTTACCGCCGCGCCTCGGCCATCGATCCGCACATCTCGATCGCCACCGTCTATCGCACCGTCCGCCTGTTCGAAGAGGCGGGCGTGGTCGAGAAGCACGACTTCGGCGACGGCCGCAGCCGCTATGAAGAGGCCGGCGACGATCACCACGATCACCTGATCGACACCAGGACGGGTGAGGTCATCGAGTTCTTCGACGCCGAGATCGAGCGGCTGAAGACCGAGATCGCCAAACGCCTGGGCTTCGAACTGGTCGGGCACAAGCTGGAACTTTACGGCAAGCCGATCCCCGGCGCCTCGCCGGAGGCGCGCGAAGGCCTGATCTACACCAGACAGGCGCGTCGGGCCGACGCCTGACCCCTCGCCTTGCCGTCGCCACGCGGGGCGATCATAAGCCCCACATGACCGAGACCCTCGTTCCGCCCCCGGTCGAGCCGGCGCCGAAGCGCCTGTTCATCAAGACCTACGGCTGCCAGATGAACGTCTATGACAGCGAGCGCATGGCCGACGTCCTGCGCCCGCTGGGCTATGCGCCGACCGAGACGGTCGAGGACGCCGACTTCGTCATCCTGAACACCTGTCACATCCGCGAGAAGGCGGCTGAGAAGGTCTATTCGGAACTCGGACGCCTGAGAGAATTGAAAGACGAGAAGGCGAGGAATTCGGGGAATTCGATGACCATCGCCGTGGCCGGCTGCGTCGCCCAGGCCGAGGGCGAGGAGATCATGCGGCGCCAGCCGGCGGTCGATCTGGTCGTCGGACCTCAGGCCTATCACCAGCTGCCGGAGCTGCTGACCCGCACGGCGCGGGCGCGCGGCGAGCGCATCGGCGCCGACTTCGCGCCAGACGACAAGTTCGACGCCCTGCCGAAGGCCCGCGGCGTCGATGGCGTGACCGCCTTCCTGACGGTGCAGGAGGGCTGCGACAAGTTCTGCACCTTCTGCGTGGTGCCCTATACGCGCGGCGCCGAGTGGTCGCGGCCGGTCGCGGCGGTGGTGGCCGAGGCGCGGGAACTGGCGGCGCGCGGTGTGCGCGAGGTCACCCTGCTGGGCCAGAACGTCAACGCCTACGACGGCGTGGGCGAGGACGGAGAGCCGTCTTCGCTGGCCCGGCTGGCGTTCGAACTGGCGGAGATCCCCGGGCTGGACCGCATTCGCTACACCACCAGCCATCCCAACGACTTCACCGACGACCTGATCGCCGCGCACCGCGACCTGCCGCAGCTGATGCCGTATCTGCACCTGCCCGTGCAGTCGGGATCGGACCGCATCCTGCGCCTGATGAACCGCAAGCACGGGCGTCAGAAGTATTTCGACCTGATCGACCGCATCCGCGAGGCGCGGCCGGATCTGGCGCTGTCGGGCGACTTCATCGTCGGCTTCCCCGGCGAGACCGACCGGGACTTCGACGACACGATGGATCTGGTCCGGCGCGTCGGCTACGCCAGCGCCTTCTCCTTCATGTACTCGCCACGCCCCGGCACGCCCGCCGCGACCATGGCGGCCCAGGTGCCCGACGAGGTTTCCCGTGCGCGCCTGCATGCGCTCCAGGCGCTGCTGACCGAGCAGCAGGTGGCGTTCAATACGTCGCAGGCAGGCAGGGTGCTGCCCGTCCTGTTCGAGCGGAAAGGCCGTCATGGCAGACAGGCCATCGGCCGGTCGCCCTATCTGCAGTCGGTGCACGTCGAGGACGCGGACCACCTGATCGGCCGGGTCGTGCCCGTGCGCATCCTGAAGGGACAGCAGAACAGCCTGACCGGCGAACTGATCGCCGAGGGCCACGTTTCGTCGCCCGGGGCCGAGCCGCTCCGCGCGATGGGAGCCGCCTGACCTTGGCCCGAGACACCGAATTCCTCGCGCTGGGCGACGACGCCCTGCGCGCCGTCGTGGGCCCGGGCAGCCGGCACCTCGCGTTGATCGAGACCGCCTTCAAGGTGCTGGTCGAAGCGCCCGGGGGCGGCGTGACGGTCAACGGCTCGCCGCGCGATCGGGCGCAGGCGAAGCGCGTCATCCAGACCCTGGCCGACCGCGCAGAGACGGGGGCGGAGATCACCGAGGCGGACGTGCGCACCGCCCTGGGCGCCGCCGTCAGCGCGCCCCGGCCCGAGGGCGGCCGCAAGTCGGACGTCGCCGCGGCCGCGGCCGTGTCTCTGCCCGTCGGGCGGCGCGGGGCGATCGCGCCCAAGACGGCGGCCCAGGCCGAATACATGTCGATGCTGGGCCGCTGCGAGGTGACTTTCGGCGTCGGGCCGGCCGGCACGGGCAAGACCTTCCTCGCCGCCGCCTACGGCGCCTCGCTGCTGCGCCGGGGCGAGGTGGACCGGCTGGTGGTCACGCGCCCGGCGGTCGAGGCGGGCGAGAAGCTGGGTTTCCTGCCCGGCGACCTGAACGAGAAGGTCGATCCCTATCTGGCGCCGATCTGGGAGGCGCTGAACGACATCCTGGGCGCCGACGACGTGCGCCGTCGTCGCGACAAGGGCGAGATCGAGGCCGCGCCCATCGCCTTCATGCGCGGCCGGACGCTCAGCCACGCCTTCGTCATCGCCGACGAGGCCCAGAATCTGACCCGGCTGCAGATGAAGATGGTCCTGACCCGTCTGGGGGAGGGCGCGCGCATGGTGGTGACCGGCGACCCCAGCCAGATCGATCTGGTGAACACGCGGGATTCCGGCCTGGCCCACGCCCTGCGCATCCTGGAGGGCGTGCAGGGCATCGGGGTTCAGAGGTTCCAGGCCCAGGACGTGGTGCGCCACGCCATGGTCGAGCGCATCGTGCGCGCCTACGACGCCGACGCCGCGCGGGGCCGGGGCGAGGACGCCCAGTGAGCGACGGCCGCATCGACGTCGAGGTCGAGGCCGGGGACTGGCGCGACGTCGGCGACGTCGAAGCGCTGGTCGTCCGGGCGGCGACGGCGGCTCTCGGATCCGAAGTGGGGGCCCTGACCGTGCTGCTGACCGACGATGCGGCGCAAGCCGAGCTGAACGCGCGCTTCCGGGGGCGCGAGGGTTCGACCAACGTCCTCAGCTTCCCCGCGCCGGACAGCGCGCGACCGCATCTGGGCGACCTGTCGCTGGCGTGGGAGACCTGCCGGGCCGAGGCGGAGTCGCAGGGCAAGCCGATCGGCGATCATCTGGGCCACCTGATCGTGCACGGCGTCCTGCACCTGCTGGGCCGCGATCACATGGACGACGCCGAGGCCGAGGCCATGGAGGCCGAGGAGCGCACGATCCTTGCAGGGCTGGGGATTCCCGACCCCTATCGTGCCGAGACGAGCCACACGTGACCGACGCCGCCGCCCCGACCGACAGACCCGCGCCCCGTCGCTGGGGCTGGGCGCTGCGCATCCTTCTGGCGCTGGCGGCCGGCGTCCTGACGGCCGTGGTGCATCCGCCGTTCGGCGTGCTGCCCGGCCTGATCGGCTATCCGCTTCTGATGGTGCTGGCCGAGCGGTCGCGGACCGTGCGCGGCGGCTTCTGGATGGGGTGGCTGGCCGGTTTCGCCTATTTCGGCGTCGGCTGCTGGTGGGTGGCCGAGGCGTTTCTGGTCAATCCCGCGCAGGCGTGGATGGCGCCCTTCGCCGCCAGTCTTCTGCCGGCGGGGCTGGGCCTGTTCTGGGGCGCGGCGACCGCGCTGCATCGACGGCTGGCGCCGGTTGGAGTGGTCCGTGTCCTGACGTTCGGCGCACTTTTCTGCGGGATGGAGTGGTTGCGCGGTCACGTGCTGACCGGCTTCCCCTGGAATCCGGCCGGCGCGGGGTGGGAAGCGGGCTCGGCTCCGTCCCAGTTCGCCGCCGTCGTCGGCGTCTATGGACTGGGGCTCGTGACGGTGCTGGCCGTCTGCGCCTTTGCGCCCCTGGTCGTCGGCGGCGGGACGCGAAAGGGCCGGATCGGGGCGGCCGTGGCGGGCGCCGCGACGCTGGTCGCCCTGTTCGTCGGCGGCGCGATCCGCCTGTCGGGGGCGGAGGTGCGTTCGACCGGGACCATCGTGCGGGTGGTCCAGGCCGACGTCGATCAGGAATCCAAGTGGTCGCCCGAAGCCTATCGCGACATCGTCCAGCGCTACGTCGCCCTGACCGCGCGCCCGGGCCCGCGCGTCCCGGACGTGGTGATCTGGCCCGAGGGCGCCCTGCCCAACACCGCCAACGCCGTGCTGGCTGAAGGGGCATGGGAAGCCGGCGCCATCGCCGCCGCCCTTCAGCCGGGCCAGACCCTGCTGGCGGGTCTAAGCCGCGGCGAGCCCGACCCCGACGCGGAGACCGGCGGCCGCTATTTCAACAGTCTGATCGCCCTGCGGCGCCTGCCCGGTCGCGAGGGCATGCGGATCGAGGCCGTCTACGACAAGTACAGGCTGGTGCCGTTCGGCGAGTTCCTGCCCGCGGGCGCTCTGATGAGCCGGCTGGGCGTGCGCAGTCTGGTCCATGTGCCGGCCGACTTCACCGCCGGTCCGCGCCCGCGTCCGCTCGAGCTGGCCGGCCTGCCCGCCGTCCAGCCGCTGATCTGCTACGAGAGCTTGTTCCCGGGTTTCGTGGGGCGGAGCACGGACGCGGCCTGGATCGCCAACGTCTCGAACGACGCCTGGTTCGGCCGAACGTCCGGCCCGCTGCAGCATCTGAATCTGGCGTCTTACCGCGCCATCGAGACGGGACTGCCGGTCGTGCGCGCGACGCCCACGGGCACGTCGGCGGTCATCGATCCGTGGGGCCGCATCGTCGGCGACAAACGCCTCGATCCGGGCGAGAGTGGAGTGATCGACGCGGCTTTGCCGCAGGCGCTGACGGCCACGCCCTATGCGCGGGTCGGCGACCTGCCGTGGCTGGCCGGAATCCTGATCTGCATGCTCGCCACGGTCGCGGCGCGACGTCGGCGTGAAGATGTTTCCCGCTGACCGGGAATTCAGTCCGTTCCCGTACAGAAGGCTCAATTTTTTCCCGTGACACGCCCGCGCGACGGGCGCATTTCAACGATATGGGGCGGCGAATGCCGTGGAGGTATCTATGGCGCGAGGCAAGGTGATCGAGGACGGTCCGCATCCGGTGGATCGTCATGTGGGAAGGCGCGTGTGCGAAAAGCGCATCGCCCTGGGCTATAACCAGAGCGATCTGGGGCGCGCCGTCGGCGTGACCTTTCAGCAGATCCAGAAGTACGAGAAGGGCACCAACCGCATCTCGGCCTCCAAGCTGTTCGAGATCGCGCGGTTCTTCCAGACCGAGATCTCCTATTTCTTCCAGGGCCTGGGCGACGCCCAGCCGGGGATGGCGGAGGACGCGGCCGGCTTCGACCACGACTTCCCCGCCACCCGCCAGTCGGTCGAGATCGCCCGGCTGGCGCCCCAGCTGTCGCCGCAGAAACAGAAGCTGGCGCTGGACCTGATCCGGGCGCTGCACGCCGCCAAGGACGACTGAGGGCCTCAGTCGGCGCGGCGTCGTCCGAAATTCGGCGCGTTCGCCTTCTGCTCGGCCCAGTAGGCGGCGCCTTCCCGGGGCTTGAACATGGTTCGCGCCGAGCCGTTCCGGTCGACCACGGCGAAGGTGTTGCTGGACGCCTGATACAGAAGCACGTCGCCGTTCGGCCGTTCCGCCCGCTCGACGTCCGCCGGAGGCGTGCGTGTGAAGGCGCTCACCTTGGCCAGATAGTCCTCGGCCGACCGCGCCCCGAAGTCCGCGCCGTTCCGCTCGTAGAGCCGCTGCACCTTGGCGTCGACCGTCTCGCGCCGGTTCGCCGTGAGCGGCGCCGCCTCGACCTTGGCCACCGTTTCGGTCGCCCCGGCTTCCGCCGTCGCCGTCGCAGTCTGAACGACCTCGCCGGCGATGGCCTGTGTCCTGTCGCGCGTCTCGACGGCCGAAGCCCCGTCGTCGCAGCCCGTCAGCGACCCGAACGTCGCGACGGCGCATGCCGCCAAAAGAATCCGTCTCATCCAACCCTCCGTTGAAATACCCGCGGTCGGACTCGTGCCACACAGAATCTGTTCTTGCAATGTTCCATTTCGCGGGGCTCCGTCGGCGGCTATGGAGGGATCATGACCTCCTCCCACGCCCGGCCCCGTCGCGTGCTGCTGATCGTCGGCGGCGGCATCGCGGCCTACAAGTCTCTGGAGCTGGTGCGCCTGTTCGCGAAAGCCGGCGTCGAGACCCAGGCGATCCTGACGAAGGCGGGCGAGGCGTTCGTCACGCCTCTGTCGTTGGCGGCCCTGACCGGGAGACCGGTGCGCCGGTCGTTGTTCGATCCGACCGACGAGACGGCCATGGGCCACATCGAGCTGTCGCGCTGGGCCGATCTGGTGGTCGTGGCCCCGGCGACGGCGGGACTGATCGCCAAGGCGGCGAACGGTCATGCGGACGACCTGGCCTCGACCACGCTGATGGCGACCGACAAGCGCGTCCTGATGGCGCCGGCGATGAACGTGCGCATGTGGACCCACCCGGCGGTGCAGGCCAACGTCGCGCGGCTGAAGGGCTTCGACGGCCTGCACCACGTCGCCTTCGTCGGCCCGGACGAGGGCGAGATGGCCTGCGGCGAGTTCGGGCCAGGGCGCATGGCCGAGCCGCAGGCGATCCTGGAGGCGGCGCTGGCCCTGCTGGACGGCCCCGACGGCCGCCCCCTGAGTGGACGTCGCGCGGTGGTCACAGCCGGGCCGACGTTCGAGCCGATCGACCCGGTGCGCGGCCTGACCAATCGATCTTCCGGCAAGCAGGGGTACGCGGTCGCCCAGGCTTTGGCCGAGCTGGGCGCAGAGGTCACCCTGGTCTCGGGTCCGGTGGCGCTGGAGGCGCCCGTCGGCGTGACCCGCGTCTGGGTCGAGACGGCCGAGCAGATGCGCGCGGCGGTGCAGGCGGCCCTGCCCGCCGACGTGGCGGTCATGTCCGCCGCCGTGGCCGACTGGCGCGTGGACGGCGTCGCCACCGGCAAGATCAAGAAGGCCCCGGGCGGCGCACCCAAGCTGAGCCTGATCGAGAACCCCGACATCCTCGCCGAAACCTCGCGCAAGGGCCCCCGGCGGCCGAAACTGGTCGTGGGCTTCGCCGCCGAGACCGGCGACCTGATCGTGCTGGCCAAGGCCAAGCTGTCGAGAAAGGGGTGCGACTGGATCGTGGCCAACGACGTCTCGGCCGACGTCTTCGGGGCCGAGGCCAACGCCGTCACCCTGATCCGCGCCGACGGGTCGATGGAGGCGCTGGACCGCCGGTCCAAGGCCGAGATCGCCCGCGCGCTGGCCGCCCGCATCGCCGACCATCTCACGGAGTCCGAATGACGACCCTGCGCGTCCGCCGCCTGCCGCACGCCGAGGGCCTGGCCCTTCCCGCCTATGAGACGGCGCAGTCGGCCGGCATGGACCTGCGGGCCGCCGTCGCCGCCGACGCCCCGGTGACGCTGCAGCCCGGCGACCGCGCCCTGATCCCCACCGGCCTGCAGATCGCGCTGGAGCCGGGATACGAGGCGCAGGTGCGGCCCCGCTCCGGTCTGGCGCTGAAGCACGGGATCACCTGCCTGAACAGCCCGGGCACCATCGACGCCGACTATCGCGGCGAGGTGGGCGTGATCCTGATCAATCACGGCCGCGAGCCCTTCGTGATCGCGCGGGGCGAACGCATCGCCCAGATGGTGGTGGCCGCCATCGTTCAGGCGGCGCCCGTCGAAGTGGACGTTCTGGACGAGACCGCGCGCGGCGCCGGCGGCTTCGGCTCCACCGGCCGCTGAACCTTCTTTGGGCGACCCGCGTTAACCCAACCGACGGCCAGCTTGGCCTTAAGGATGGAGAGCGGTCATGGAGTCCCTGATCGACGCCGTCGGCGGTTTTCTGGTGGGCCTGTGGGCCCTCGCCCAGGCCGGCTTCGACGGCGTGAACCAGGTCGTCGGCCTGATCATCGCCCTGGTCTCTGCCCTGATGATGCCGGCCTGGCGCGCCCTGTGGGCGACCGCGGCCGGGGCCACGGCGGTGCATTTGATCGTCCAGGTCCTGCGGCCCGTGCTGGACGGCGCCGCCTTCGCCCTGCCGCCGATCATGACGCTGGGTTTCTGGATGACGGCGCTGGCGCTGTTCCTGGGCTTCTCGGTGGTGATCGCCGTGTTTTTCCTGATCAAGAGCCTGATCCCGGGTCTCGGGGGCCGACGCGCCCACGCGCACTGAGGCGGTGCGACGCGCCGGGCTGGCGCGGTCGGGCGGGCGGCGCTAAACCGCCCGCGTCCCAGTGTTTCCGAGGAAAAGCCTGCCCATGCGCGACATCACGCACTTCATCGACGGCGCCGCCTTTACGGGGGCCTCGGGCCGCTTCGGCGACGTGATGAACCCGAACACCGGCGAGGTTCAGGCCCGCGTCCAGCTGGCGACCACGTCGGAAGTCGATCGCGCCGTCCAGGCCGCCCAGAACGCCTTCGAGGGCTGGTCCTCGACCAATCCGCAGCGCCGCGCGCGGGTGATGTTCGAGTTCAAGCGCCTGGTCGAGGCCAACATGAACGAGCTGGCCGAGCTGCTGTCCAGCGAGCACGGCAAGGTGATCGCCGACTCCAAGGGCGACATCCAGCGCGGGCTTGAGGTCATCGAGTTCGCCTGCGGAATCCCCCATGCGCTCAAGGGCGAATACACCTGGGGCGCCGGGCCCGGCATCGACGTCTATTCGATGCGTCAGCCGCTGGGCGTGGTTGCGGGCATCACCCCGTTCAACTTCCCGGCCATGATCCCGATGTGGATGTTCGGCGTGGCCATCGCGGTCGGCAACACCTTCGTGCTCAAGCCTTCGGAGCGCGATCCGTCGGTGCCGGTGCGTCTGGCCGAGCTGATGATGGAGGCGGGCGCCCCCGCCGGCGTACTGAACGTGATCCACGGCGACAAGGCGGCGGTGGACGGCATTCTGACCCACCCGCTGGTGCACGCCGTCAGCTTCGTCGGCTCGTCCGACATCGCCCACTACGTCTACCAGACCGGCGCGGCCAACCATAAGCGCGTCCAGGCCATGGGCGGCGCCAAGAACCACGGGATCGTCCTGCCCGACGCCGACATGGACCAGGTGGTCAAGGATCTGGCCGGCGCCGCCTTCGGCTCGGCCGGCGAACGCTGCATGGCCCTGCCGGTCGTGGTGCCGGTCGGCCAGAAGACGGCCGACGAGCTGCGCGAGCGCATGGTCGCCGAGATGCGCACGCTCAAGGTCGGCGTCTCGACCGACGCCGACGCCCACTACGGCCCCGTCGTCACCGCCCAGCACCGCGAACGCGTCGCCGGCTGGATCGAGAAGGGCGTGCAGGAAGGCGCCGAGCTGGTCGTCGACGGCCGCGACTTCGCGCTTCAGGGGCACGAGAAGGGCTATTTCATCGGCCCGTCGCTGTTCGACCGCGTGACGCCCGACATGAGCAGCTATCAGGAAGAGATCTTCGGCCCCGTGCTGCAGATCGTCCGCGCCGACAGCTTCGAGGAGGCGCTGAGCCTGCCGTCGAAGCACCAGTACGGCAACGGCGTGGCCATCTTCACCCAGAACGGCCGCGCCGCGCGCGACTTCGCCGCCCGCGTCAACGTCGGCATGGTCGGCATCAACGTGCCGATCCCGGTGCCGGTCGCCTATCACACCTTCGGCGGCTGGAAGCGCTCGGCCTTCGGCGACATCAACCAGCACGGCATGGAAGGCGTCCGCTTCTGGACCAAGACCAAGACCGTCACCGCCCGCTGGCCCGACAGCGAGCTGGAACACGCCGACAGCGCCTTCGTCATCCCCACGATGCGGTGATCGGGGACGCGGAGGCGTGTCCTCCGCGTCATGTTTCCGACCGGCGTTCGATGTTAAGCCTCGCCCTCGACTGAAACGGACCCGGACCTCTCCATGCGTCGCTTCTTCGTCTGGTCGGCCCTGGCGGCCCTGGTGGGCCTGCTGATCGCCGGCGGCGGCTACTGGGCTTACTGGCAGTTCCACGCGCGGTTCCAGCCGGTGACGATCACGCGGCACCAGGGCGCCATCCAGACCCTGTTGGACGGGTCGGGCTGGGTGTCCGGCGGCGGAGGCGGGCAGCCGCTGTGGATCGTCGGCTATCGCGACAGCGCCGCCATGCAGCGCTACGAGCAGCAGGAAGGCCCCAAGCTTCGCGCCGCGGGCGTCGAGGTGCGGGTCGTGGTCTTCGCCCGCCCCGACCGTGAAGGACTGGAGCAATCCACGGCCGCCGAGCGGTCGACGGTGGCCGAGCTGTGGCTGACGCGCGACTGGTCGCTGTACCAGCGCTGGACCGCCACGCCGACGGCGTCGTGGACCGCGGCCGGTCTGCCCCGGGCAGACGGCAACCTGGCGCGCATGGCGGTGGTCGAGGCGGGCCGCGACTTCTCGGGCGAACTGTCCGACCTGCTGGCGGCCTCGGGGCTGCAGACCCGCTGGCCGCTGGTGATCTGGCGCGACCGCGACGGCTTCCTGAAGGCCTGCGCCTGCACCGACCCGCGCTCCTGGGCCTTCATCCGCGACGATCTGGGCGCGCCGGACCGGGTCGATCCGGACGCGCCGCCCGGACCGGGACTGCCGCCCGCGCCGGTCGACGGCGTCCCGCCGGGCTCGCCCCCGCCGCTGCCCTATCCGACGCTGCCGACCGTCCCGCCCGCCGACGCGCCGGCCGGCCCGTCGGCGACCGCGCCGACGACGCCGGCCTCCCCGGGATCGCCTGCGCCGCGGGCGACCCCTCAGCCCCGGAAGGCGCCGGAGCCGACGAAGCAGGACGACACGACCTTCTACTGAGGCGTCACAAAGCGGCGCAGGCCGCGACCAGGCCTTCGAGGTCGTTCCGGTCCTGATACAGGCCGAAGCCGAAGCGGATCACGTCGTCGCGCACGTCGGTGACCACGTTCGCCGCCATCAACGCCTTCTGCCAGTCCGCCGCATGGCCGTGGCGCAGCGCCAGGAACCGGGCGCGGGGGCCCCCGCCGGGCGTGACGCGGTTCAGGATTTCCGCCTCGACCAGCCGACCGGCGCGGCCCTCTCGCACCGCCGTCTCGAACGCGGCGGCCAACGTATCCGCATGGGCCGAAATGCGCGCGGTGGTCAGGCCCTCGGCGTCCAGGGTCCGTCGCGTCGCGTTGAAGCGGTACAGGGCCGAGACGTCGAAGGTGGCCCCCCAGAAACGGCCGCCGTCGGTGCGGTAGCCGACGCCACCCGGCGGACCCGCCAGGTCGCCGAACTCCGCGAACCAGCCGGTGACGACCGGGCGCGCGCAAAAGCCGTCGGGCGCGTGCAGGAAGCAGCCGCCCTCGCCCGACATGGCGTATTTGTAGACCCCGGCGGTGTAGAAGACCCGGTCCGCGAAGGCCGACAGATCGGTCGGACGCGCCATGAAGCCGTGATAGCCGTCGATCAGCACCCAGGGCCCGTCCGGCCGCGCCAGCTCGGCCAGCCGATTCAGCGCCTCGAAGGCCTGACCCGTGCGGAAGAAGACGTGGCTGACCACGATCCAGTCGTGGCCGCCGTTCCTTGCGGCCTCCAGAAACCGGTCGGCGAAGGTCGCGAACGGCTCCAGCGGCACCCGCTCGACCACCGCCTGCCCGGCCTCCTCCCACCGCTGCGCCTGTCTGCGGAATGAGTGGAACTCGCCGTCGGTCGACAGGATGCGGACGGGCGACCTCTCCACGCCGGAGAAGAGGCGCAGCAGGAAGTCGTGGGTGTTGGACGAGAAGGTGATCGTGTTCGGATCGGGCAGGCCCAGCTCCCGCGCCACGTGCGCCTGCGCCTCCGGGATCACGCTGCCGAAAATGTGGTCCCACTTGCGGTCGGCATGACGCGCTGCGTCTTCCCAAGCCTGAACCTGTCCCGCAAACCCCGCGTCAGGCCACAGATGATGACTGTGCGCGGCAAAGTGCAGCCGGCCGGGCGCGGCGGACAGGGCGCGGGAGAACAGGTCCTTGCGGCTCATGTCCTGATTTTCCAGTCGGGCCGGCACACTGTCCATGGTGTCCAGGCCGGATCGTCCAAGGAAGTGCAGTCCGCCGGTCGTCAGACCAGCGCGCCGTGGCAGTGCTTGAACTTGCGACCCGATCCGCAGGGGCAGTCGGCGTTGCGGCCGGTGCGTTCCCAGCCCGGCGGCAGTGACTCGACCGGCAGGCGCGCCCGGTCCTCGCCCTGCAGCGCCCCTTCAGGCAGCTGGGCGGCCGGATTCGACATCTCGTTCTCGCCGGTCTCCGGGTTCAGGTGGATCTCCTGGAACTCGGGCATCTCCATCTGGGGCGGCGGCTCGAAGCGGAACTCCACCGTCATCAGCCAGCGGGTCACATTGTGCCGCAGCTGGGTCAGCAGGCCCTCGAACAGGTTGAAGGCTTCGGTCTTGTACTCGTTCAGCGGATCGCGCTGGCCATAGCCGCGCAGGCCGATCACCCCCCGCAGATGGTCCAGATGCACCAGATGCTCGCGCCACTGCAGATCGATCATCTGCATCAGGAACTGCTTCTCCAGACCGCGCATGCGGTCCGGCGTGATCGCCTGCTCGCGCTCGGCGGCGCGAGCGTCGGCGGCCTTGATCAGGCGCTCCTCGACCTCCTCGTTCGACACGCCCTCCTCGGCGGCCCAGTCGTGCAGCGGCAGGTCCAGACCCAGGGTCGACTGGACCTTCTCCTTCAGCCCGTCGATGTCCCACTGCTCGGCATAGGCCTTGGGCGGCATGTGCTGTTCGACCAGGTCGGCGATCACGTCGTGACGGAACTCGGCCACCAGTTCGGAGTGGTTCTCGGCGTCCAGGAATTCCTGGCGCTGTTCGAACACCGCCTTGCGCTGGTCGTTCACGACGTCGTCGTACTTCAGCAGGTTCTTGCGGATGTCGTAGTTCCGCTGCTCGACGCGCTTTTGCGACGTTTCCACCGCCTTGTTCAGCATCGGGTGGGCGATGGCCTCGCCCTCCTGCACGCCGAAGGTCTTCATGATCGCTTCCAGCCGCTCTCCGGCGAAGATGCGCATCAGGTCGTCTTCGGTGGACAGGAAGAATTTCGACGTGCCCGGGTCGCCTTGACGGCCGGTGCGGCCGCGCAGCTGGTTGTCGATGCGGCGGCTCTCGTGCCGCTCGGTGCCCAGCACGTACAGGCCGCCTGCGGCCAGCGCCCGCTCCTTCTGGACGGCGATCTCGGCCTTCACTTCAGCTTCGCGCGCGGCCTCCATCTCCGGCGTCACCTCGACGCCCAGATTGCGCTGGTCCTGGCGCCAGCGCTGCATGCGCATTTCCAGGTTGCCGCCCAGCTGGATGTCGGTGCCGCGGCCGGCCATGTTGGTGGCGATGGTCACCGCGCCGGGCAGGCCGGCCTCGGCGACGATGTAGGCTTCCTGCTCGTGCTGGCGGGCGTTCAGGACGTTGTGCGGGATGCCCTTGCCCTTGCGGACCTCGACGTCGAAGTCGTCGTCCTTCAGCGCCTGATAGGCCTTGCGGGCCGCCGCGCGCTTCTTGGGATCGTCGGACCGGACGTCGATCTCCAGCTGGCGATGCTTGTCCTTCAGCGTCTTCAGCTCGACGGCATATTCATAGGTCTGAAGCAGGGCCGACAGGCTCTCGGACTTCTCGATCGAAACGGTGCCGACCAGCACCGGCTGGCCGCGTACGAAGCACTCGGCGATCTGCTTGGCGATGGCCTCATTCTTCTCGCGGGCCGAGCGATAGACCTCGTCGTCGTGGTCGATCCGCTTGACCGGCCGGTGCGTCGGCACCTCGAGCACGTCCATCTTGTAGATGTCCATGAACTCCTGGGCCTCGGTCGCGGCCGTGCCGGTCATGCCGGAAAGCTTTGAATACAGACGGAAATAGTTCTGGATCGTGACCGAGGCCAGCGTCTGGTTCTCGGGCTGGATCTTGACGCCTTCCTTGGCCTCGATGGCCTGGTGCAGGCCTTCCGACAGGCGCCGACCGACCATCATCCGTCCGGTGAACTCGTCGATCAGCATGATCTCGCCGGAGCGGATGATGTAGTCCTTGTCGCGCTGATACAGGGTGTTGGCGCGCAGGGCCTGGTTGATGTGGTGCACCAGGGTGATGTTGGCCGCGTCGTACAGGCCGGTGGTGTCGGGCGCGAACAGGCCGCGCTCTTCCATGATCTGCTCGATCTTCTCCGAGCCTTCCTCCGTCAGCAGGGCCTGCCGTTGCTTCTCGTCGAGGTCGAAGGTGGACTTGTCCTGGATCAGGTCCTTTATGATGGCGTCGACCGTCACATAGAGCTCGGACCGGTCCTCGGTCGGCCCCGAGATGATCAACGGCGTGCGCGCCTCGTCGATCAGGATGGAGTCGACCTCGTCGACGATGGCGAAGTTGTGCCCGCGCTGCACCATCTCGCGCCGGTCGTAGACCAGGTTGTCGCGCAGATAGTCGAAGCCGAACTCGTTGTTCGTGCCGTAGGTTATGTCGGCGGCATAGGCGGCCTGGCGCTGGCCCTGGCTCAGGCCGTTGACGATGACGCCCACGTCCATGCCCAGGAAGCGATAGACACGGCCCATCCACTCGGCGTCGCGGCGGGCAAGGTAGTCGTTCACGGTGATGACGTGGACGCCCTTGCCTTCGAGCGCGTTCAGATAGACCGGCGCCACGGCGACCAGGGTCTTGCCCTCGCCGGTCCGCATCTCGGCGATGCCGCCTTCGTGCAGGATCATGCCGCCGGCCAGCTGGACGTCGTACTGACGTTGTCCCAGCGCGCGCTTTGAGGCCTCGCGCACCACGGCGAAGGCTTCGTTCAGCAGGGCGTCCAACTTCTCGCCCTTGGCCAGACGGTCGCGGAAGACGTCGGTCATCATCCGCAGTTCGTCGTCGGAAACCTTGGCGTACTTCTCTTCCAGGGCGTTGATCCGGGTCACCTGACCCATGAAGTCGCGGACCCTGCGGTCGTTGGTGCTGCCGAACAGTTTCTTGGCGAAGCCGAGCATGGGGATTCCGGTAAGCGGTCGAGCGGGCGAAGGCTCTGGGACGGGGGCTCTAGAGCCATGGACGAGCCCCGATCGGGGCGGTCGCGCCGGTCTCGGGCCCTTCGGCGTCGCGCGACCCGGACCCGGCTGAAACAGCGGCGCGGCGAGGGCGCGCGGACCGTCGAAAATCCCTCGACTTGAACGCAGGCGGGACTTAAGCACCGGCCTTACCCCTGTCAACGCGAGGGGCTTTGCAGGGGCCGTCCAAAGGCCCGTCGCAGCGGCCCTTTCGCCCGCAGCCGATCGAGCCGCCCATGCCCTCGCGCCCGACACCGATCCTCGCGCTTCTGGCGGCCTTCGCCTTCCTGACGCTGGCGGCCTGCGGCGGCGGGGGCGGGAACGACCGCCCGCCCGAGCCCGGCGACCGAGCGGTGGCCCGCGTCGCCGGCGAGACCATCTGGGCGTCGGACGTCAAGCGCGAGGCGGTGGCGCAGGGCCTGATCGGCGAGGGAGAGCCGCTGGACGTCACTTCGGGCCTGTTCCGCCGCGTGCTGGACGAGGTCATCGACCAGAAGCTTCTGGCGCGCGAGGCCGAGCGTCGGGGTCTGGACAACAGCCCTTCGGTTCAGCGCCGCCTGGCCACGACCCGGGACCGCATCCTCGGCGACGTGCTGGTCGAGACGGTGGTGAACGGCACGATAACCGACCAGGCGGTGCAGACCCTGTACAACGAGCAGCTCAACCTGGCCCGCACGTCGGAAGAGATCCGCGTGCGCCAGATCGTGTCTCGCACCCAGGCCGAGGCGGCCCAGGTGGTCGGCATCCTGTCTGCCGGCGCCGCCTTCGAGGCCGTGGCGGCGGAACGGTCGATCGACGAGGCGACGCGCTATTCCGGCGGCGATCTCGGCTATTCGACGCTGGACGTCATGCCCAAGGCCTATGCCGACGCCCTGCGCGACCGGCCGGCGGGATCGACCGTCGGGCCGTTCCAGGTCGAGGGCGGCTGGGCGGTGGTCCGCATCGAGGACCGCCGCCGCGAAACTCCGCCGACTCTGGAGCAGGCCCGGCCGCAGATCGTCCGCTATCTGACCTATGAGGGTGTTCGTCGCCTGCTGGAGGACCTGCGCGGCGGCGCGGAGGTCGAGATCCTGCTGGGCGCCCCTGACGAGGCGGGCGGGACCGAGCCGGCCTCGGCCCCCCGCTCCGCGGCGGTCCCTGACCCCACGCCGCCGCCGGCCTCGGCGCCGACTTCCGGTCAGGCCCCGGCCGCGACCGCCGCGCCGAAGGCCCGGCCTTGAGCGGCGCGGGCGACGGCCGCTCGACGGGCCGCAAGATCGAGGACGCCATCGGCAAGGCGCTGGATCCCCTGACCTCGGCCCTCAAGAAGGCCGGGCCAGCGACGGCCGCGCCCGGCAAGCCGGGGCTGCAGGTCTCGCCCCTGGCCGTGCCGTTTCCGAAGATCGGCGCCGTCGGCGGGGTCGAGATCGCGACCGCGCGGGCCGGCTTCTACAAGCACGAGCGCGACGACGTGACGGTCTTCCGCTTCGCCCGCGGCACCACCTGCGCCGGGGTGTTCACGCGGCACAAGATCGGCTCGGCGCCGGTCGACTGGTGCAAGCGTCATCTGGACGCCGCGGACGGCGGGGCCGACGTGCGGGCGCTGGTGGTCAACGCCGGCTGCGCCAACGCCTTCACCGGCAAGGCCGGCGCCGACGCCGCCCGGCGCACGGCGTCGGAGGTGGCCAAGCGGTTCGGCTGCCGCCAGCGCGACGTCATGCTGGCCTCGACCGGCGTCATCGGCGTGGTGCTGGACGACCGCAAGATCGCCGCCCGCCTGCACGAGGTCGAGGCGGCGCTGGACGCCGACGTGCCCGCGGGGGAACAGTGGGCCCGCGCGGGCCTCGGCATCATGACGACCGACACCTTCCCCAAGGGGTCGTACGCCGAAGCCCGGATCGACGGGGTCAGGGTGCGCATCGCCGGCATCGCCAAGGGCTCGGGCATGATCGCGCCCGACATGGCGACCATGCTGGCCTTCATCGTCACCGACGCCGCCATCGCCCCGCCGGT
>JAIEQC010000018.1 GCA_019748055.1 Caulobacteraceae bacterium
AGTCGCCAAGCAGCGGCCCTATGCGGTGGTTCCGGCCACCTCGGACAGCTCCTGATCAGACGAGCCGCGCGGAGCGCTCTGCCTTCGTCGAAACGGTAACAACACACACAGCATCCGGGCGAAGTCCCGGCGCTCCGCCCGCCCTCCCCAACTCCGCGTGAAAACGACGGAGGGCGCTTCCACTTGCCCGGCGCCCCGAAGCGTAGATGGAGCTCAACACGACTCTCCGATGCCCGGTCAGGCCCGCCCGGCCTGACCCGACAGGGCGCCGGCTTCCGATACGCCGACCTGCCGCAGGGCGCGGGACCATTTCGAGGCGTGGTCTTGGTCGAAGACAAGGTCGGCGTCGGCGTCGGCGATCAGCCAGACGTTTTCGGCCAGTTCGGCCTCCAGCTGGCCTTCGTCCCAGCCGGCGTAGCCCAGCGCCAGAAGCGATCGGCGGGGGCCGGCCACGGGATCTCCCATGGCGACGAGGGCGTCGCGCGTGCCGGTCAGGGCCAGGCCCTCGCCGAACGGCACGCTGGAGCCTTGCGACAGCCAGTCGTCGGAGTGGACGACGAAGCCGCGTTCTCGCTCCACCGGGCCGCCGACGAGAACGGGACGATCCGGCGCGCTCTCGGCCGGCGGCAGGTCCAATCGGTCCAGCACCGTCGCCACGTCGACCCCGGGCGCGGGATGGTCCAGCCGCACGCCCATGGCGTGCTCGTCGTCGTGCGAGCAGATCAGGATGACCGCGTGTTCGAACCGCGGGTCGCCGATGCCGGGCATGGCGACCAGCAGGCGGCCTGCGAGGGAGGAGGAGCCGTCCATCTCCTCATCATCGGGACGGAACCGGCGCGGCGCAAGGGTCGGCGCTTGGCGGACGGGGCGGGACGGCCTATCTGCGGGCCGTCTCTCACCCAATCCCATCGGAGCCTGCCAGTGACCATCCAGATCGGCGACCGCATTCCCTCGGCCACCCTCAGCCTGGCGACCTCCGAAGGGCCCAAGCCGGTGAGCACCGACGACTTCTTCAAGGGCAGGACCGTGGCCCTGTTCGCCGTGCCCGGCGCCTTCACCCCGACCTGCTCGGCCCGGCACCTGCCCGGCTTCACGGAGAAGCTGGAAGAGCTGAAGGCCAAGGGCGTCGACGCCGTCGCCTGCATCTCGGTCAACGACGCCTTCGTCATGCGGGCATGGGGCGACAGCCAGGGCGTCGGTGACGAGGAAATCGCGATGCTGGCCGACGGCAACGGCGACTTCACCCGCGCCGCAGGGCTCACGCTGGACGCCAAGGGGTTCGGCATGGGCGAACGGTCCCAGCGATATTCCCTGATCGCCCGGGACGGCGTGGTCGAACAGCTGAACGTCGAACAGGGCGGCGAATTCCGCGTGAGCTCGGCCGAGCACCTGCTGACCCAGCTCTGATCCCGGATCAGGCGGCGGCGACCTCCGCGGGCGTCGCCGCCTGGTCGTCCTGATCCTGCGCCGACAGCACGTGCTGCACCGCGCCCAGCAGGGCCGGAGGCGTGATCGGCTTGGGCACGAAATAGGTCATGCCGGCGTCCAGGCAGGCCTGGATGTCCTCCGGGCTGGTGTCGGCCGTGACCGCGATGACCGGCACGACGGCGTTGACGCCGCCCGAGGCGCGCAGACGGCGCGTGGTCTCCCGCCCGTCCAGCTCCGGCATCCGGACGTCCATGAAGATCAGGTCGAACTGACCCTGATCGCAGGCCCGCAGCGCGGCCATGCCGTCCTCCGCCGTCGTCACCTCGCAGCCGAGCGGCATCAGGATCAGCTGCACGGCCCGGCGGTTGATGTCGTGATCGTCGACGACCAGAACCTTCATCGGCCGTCCTTCGTCCGCCTCCTCCTCCGCCAAGGACTCAGGGATCGGTTCCGACGCCGGGACGGGCTCGGCGGCGGCCTCGGACTCGACGGGCGGGGGGACGGCCGGAGCCGGCGCCGGGCGCGCGATGCCCGACAGGGCCTGGGCGACGACCTGTCGTCCGGTTTCGTCGGGAGCTTCGGTGCGCGGCGCCTCCCCTTCCGCCGGCGCGAAGGTCAGAGCCACGGCGAAGGCGGCGCCTTCGCCCGGTCGGCTGCGGACCGTGAGACGGCCGCCCATCAGCCCGACGAGCTCCCGGCTGATCGCGAGACCAAGTCCCGTGCCGCCATGCTGGGCGCCGACGCCGTCGGCGGTCTGGTCGTAGGGCGTGAACAGGCGCGCGACCTGTTCTGCGGTCATGCCCGGCCCGGTGTCGACGATCTCCATGACCACGGCATGGGCGCCGTGCTCGTCGTCCCACGCCGACAGGCGCAGGGTCACCGAGCCTTCCCTGGTGAACTTGACCGCATTCGAGATCAGATTGTTCAGCACCTGACGAAGCCGCATCGGGTCGCCCCGGACCCCGCGCGGAAGCGTGGAGGCCCCCTCGACCCGCAGGCGCAAACCCTTCGCCCGCACCGGCCGCTGCCAAAGCATCAGGGTCTGGGCCGTCAGGACGCGCAGGTCGAAGTCGACGCTGTCCACCGTCATGCGGCCGGCGTCCAGCTTGGCGTGATCCAGGAGGTCGTCCAGCAGGGCCTTCATCATCAGGCCCGCGTCGGCGATCAGCTTGGCCTGACCGCGTGAGGCCGCGTCGCGGGCGGTACGTTCGATCTCCATGGCGCCGCTCATGATCGCGCCGATCGGAGTGCGCAGGTCGTGACCGACGGCGGCGAGGAAGGCCGACCGGCCGTTCATCGCGTCCTCCGCCTCCCGCCGCTTGCGGTCGGCCTCGAGCCGGGCCGCGGCCTCGGACGCCAGACCGAGAGGCAATAGACCATGAAGACGGCGATGCCGGTCGCCACGGCGGTGCAGAAGGCCGGCGGCGCCCCCCACGCCAACATGAAGAACGGGGTGGCGGCCAGGTAGAGGAACTGCGGCGTGATCGACAGCGCGAGCACGACGTTGGACCTCGGGGCGTTCACCACCGCATAGATGGCGCCGGACGACAGCAGCATGGCCGCGCAGATGCCGCCCATGGGGCCGCCGGTGAACCAGAGCGCGACGGACAGACTGCCGAAATAAAGCGCGTTCAAGACCAGCATGGCGTTGGCCACGGCCATCCGCAGCGGGCCCATACGGTCGACCTTGCCCGCATTGACCGGCCCGAAGATCATGAGGTCGAGCAGCTGCACCAGGAAATAGCCGCCGACCCACAGGGCGGCGAAGTTCCACGTCAGGATGGGACTGAAGACGAAGGCGGCGGCCGCGCCCATGCCGAGGCGCTGCAGCAGCGCCTTGCGGCGCTGACGCACGGCCGTGGCCCAGGGGCTGGCGTCGCTCACGATCGTCATGCGGTCTTCCAGAAGACGGGAGATGCGGGCTCCCGGCCGGAAATCCTGCCTGACTGCCCCTAACGCCGCGTCAACGCGCGGTGCCCACGGCCTCGGAAATCGTGGTGAATCCTTCCGCCAGCAGGCGGGCGCGGAGGTCGGCGACGATGCGGCGGACAAGGCCGGGCCCGTGGTGGACCAGCGCGGAGTAAAGCTGCACCGCGCCGGCGCCCATGCGGATCCGGATCAGCGCCTCCTCCCCGGAATCCACTCCGCCCGCCGCGATCAGGGCCAACTGGCGCTCGGAGGCTTCGGCGGCAAGCGACAGGGCGCGACGGGCCAGCGGCTTCAGGGGAGCGCCCGACAGGCCGCCGGTTTCGCCGGCATGGAGGGAACGCAGGTCGGCGGGCCGCGCGACCGTGGTGTTGGAAACGATCAGGCCGTCCAGCTTCCAGGCCCGCGCCGCCTGAACGATCTCGATGATTTCCATCGGCTCCAGATCGGGCGCGATCTTCAGGAAGACCGGGGCCCCATCGGCGGGTCTCGCCTCGGCGACGCGCCCCAGAAGGTCGTCCAGAGCGTCGCGTCCCTGCAGTGCGCGCAGGCCCGGAGTGTTGGGCGACGAGACGTTGACGGTGAACCAGTCGGCCCTGCCCGCGAGGCGACGCAGGCCGGCCACATAGTCCGCGGCCCGATCCTCGGAATCCTTGTTGGCTCCGAGATTGGCGCCGACAAGAACGCCGGGCGGCCGACGATCGAGGCGAGCGGCGAAAGCCTCAAGGCCAAGATTGTTGAAGCCCATGCGGTTGATGACGGCCGCGTCTTCGGTGAGCCGGAACAGGCGCGGTCGGGGATTGCCTTCCTGGGGTCGCGGCGTGACGGAGCCAGCCTCGACGAAACCGAAGCCCAGCCCGGCAAGGCCGCCCAGAGCCTCGGCGTTCTTGTCCAGCCCAGCGGCCAGACCGATGGGATTGGGCAGGGTCAGGCCGGCCAGACGCGTCGTCAAGACCGGATCAGGGGCCGCGGGACGCGGGGCCGGCATGAGGGCGAGGGCGCTGATCGCAAGCCGATGCGCCGTCTCCGGATCCATCCGCCGAAGCAGGGGCGCCGCGACCGCGCTCAGCATGGATCGCCGACCGTCATCACGCCGCCGGCCGAAACCGACATCGGTCGGTCGCTCAGCACGGCGTCGACAGGAAGCGGCCCATACTGATGCGGGAACAAGGCGCCGCCGCGCGACGCTTCCCACTTCACCGAGTCCAGCCGGTTCAGATCGACTTCCAGAAGACGCAGGGAACCGCGACCGGCGTAGTGACGGCGGGCCGTCTCCTCCAACTGCTGCGCCGTCGACAGGTGGATGTAGCCGTCGGACAGATCGACGGCCGAACCGGCGTAGGCCCCGGACCCCTGAGCCAAAGCCCACTCTGCAGCGTCGACGATCTTGAAGGCCGTGGTCATGCGTCAGCCCCACCGCCGACGTCACGGGGCTTGAGGAACAGCTCCAGAGAGACGCGCCCGTTGGCGTCAAGGGCGAAGACCGCCGCCGACCCGGTCGGAAAACCGGCGGCGAACCGCTCGATGGCCATGGGCGAGGCGGCGCCTTCGATCAGCAGCTCCACCGCCAGCTGATGGATGCCCGGGTTGTGTGCGATCACCATCAGGCATCCGGCCCGGTCTTCCTGCGCCTCCACCTCGCGGCGCAGGGTTGGGGCGGAGGCGTCGTAGAGGCCGGGCTCGATCAGGACTTCGACGTCGCCGAAGGCCTCGTGAACGGCATCCCACGTCTGCCGCGTGCGCTCGGCGGCGGACACCAGCGCCACGTCCGGCCGGACGCCCCGCTGCGCCAAGGCGCGGGCCACCAGACCCGCGTCTGCGACGCCTCGCGCACTCAATGGACGATCGACGTCGCGCCCCGACGGCGCCTCGCGCTCGGCCTTGGCATGCCGCATCAGGATCAGGCGGTTCATGATCCGCGCTCTAGTCCGCTTCGTGACGGGAGGCCAGTGCGCCGCCGCGCGTGGCCGGAGCCGGCCGAAGGGCCGGAGCCACGGCCACGGTCGCGACCGCGCCGCGGGGACGGACACGCGCATAGGCCTGACGCGTGGCCTCCAGGAGGATCAAGCCCGCGAAGCCCGGAGCCAGCCGTCGCCCGACCTCTTCGAACCCGTCCGCCATGCCCAGCAGGGGGCGCCACGGCGGCACATAGAGGGTCTGCGACCAGGCCGAGGGCTCCAGGCCCACCTGTCGCACCAGACCTTCAAGCTGGCGGCGTGTGAAGGGACGACCGTGGCCGAAGGGCGTCGACTCGGCGCGGGCCCAAAGGCCGCCCCGCGCCGCGGTCGCAAGAATGATGCGCCCCGTCGGGGAAAGAACGCGCACCGCCTCGGCCAGAACCTGGGCGGGAGCGTCGGCTTCCTCCAGCGCGTGGATCAGCAGCACTCGGTCGAAGGCGCCGGCGGCGAACGGCAGGGCACGTTCGTCGACGAGGACGGTACGGTTCCGTCCGACCGGGGGCCACGACTCGGCTCCCTGCCCGGCAGGCATGGCCGCGATCTGTCGGCGCGCGCCGACAAGGGCGTCCAGCCACGGAACGGCGTAGCCGAGGCCCAGGACGTCGCAGCCGGTCGCTTCGCCCCAGGCGTCGTCGAGGCGCCGCGCGACCAGGCGCCTCACGACCTGACCGGCCGTCTCGCCATAGAAGGCCCTGAGCTCTTCGACGCCACGACGCATGGACCGAGGATAGGCTGCCCACGCGGTCCCCGCTAGGATGCCTCGCATGACCCTCGACGTGCGCATCATCGCCTGCCTGACGGACAACTACGGCTTTCTGGTCCGCGACGCCGAGACAGGCAGCGTGGCCTGCATCGACACGCCCGATGCGCAGGCGATCCTGGCAGATCTTGAACTCAGCGGTTGGGGCCGCCTGGACCTGATCCTGAACACCCACTGGCATCCCGACCACACCCAGGGGAATGCCGCGGTGAGAGCGGCGACCGGCTGCATGGTCTTCGGCCCGGCGGAGGTCGAACGAGTTGCCCCGCTGGACCGCGTGTTGACGGGCGCCGACCGCGTCGAGCTGGGAGCGACGACGTTTGAGGTGGTCGAGGCGCCCGGCCATACCCTGGGCCACGTCATGTTCCACGCCGTGGCGGCGCGCATGGCCTTCGTCGGCGACGTCATCTTTCCACTGGGCTGCGGCCGGCTGTTCGAGGGCACGCCCGAGCAGATGTGGACCAGCCTGTCTCGGGTCGCGACCTGGGACGACGCGACGATGCTTTGGGCCGCCCACGACTATCTGGAAGGCAACAGCCGCTTCGCCCTTTCGGTCGACGATCGACCCGAGCTGGCGGCGCACGTGGAGGAAATGCTGGCGCGGCGGGCACGCGGCCGGCCGACGGTGCCCACGACGGTCGAGGTCGAGCGCAGGTTCAATCCGTTTCTGACGGCCGGGGACGCTCCGACGTTCGCGGCCCGTCGAGCGGCGAAAGACGTGTATCGGGGCTGAAGCCTACTCGACGCCGGACACGACCCGGGCGATCCGCGCGGAGGACGGACGCCCCGCATACCCCGCCGTCGGATCGATTCCGATCGTCAGCACGCCTCGAGCGAAGGTGACGCGCGGCCGCCCCTGATCCGTCACGACGATGCGACGAACCCGGGCGGCGTCCTGTCGCAGACCGGCCGACCGGGTCATGCGAACCACCGCCTCGACCGCGGTCGCCACGGCGTCGGCGGCCACGGCCTCCCCACCTTCTCCGATCTCGACGTCGATGATGACCAGACGGCCGACAGCGCTGGAGGCTCGACCGCTTTGGTGGATGATGAAGTTGGCGAGCTGCACCGCCGTCAGGGTCGGCGGCAGCAGTCGCGCGGCCGACCCCTGGGCCGACACCGGAACGCCTTGCGGCGCAGAAGCGGTGTACAAGGTCATGTTGCCGTCCGGTGTGACCCGCAGCACCTGATCGCCGGCGTCGTTCCGCAGGATCACATCGCCGCGCGGCACCGGCTGGGGCCGCAGAACCCAAACTTCGTTGGACCGCTCGAACCTCATCAGCGTACGGGGGCCGGATCGATCGAGGACGAAACTCTGTCCGGTCTCTGAGACGTAACGGCCGGTGCCCGGCAGACTGTCCCGGCTTCGGCTGGGGGCTTCCCCGCGCAGGATGACGCCGGTCTGAGCCTGCGCCGTGTCGACGACTGCAGAGGTGCTCACGACGGCGACGGCCATCGCAGCCAGCAAGCGCAGCGTCGCCTTTCCGGTCCGCATCCCAAGGATCATGAACGCGACTTGAACGGCTCACCCCGGCGGATTTTGGGCAGGCCGGAGCTCAGCCCACCAGATACTGACCGCCGTTCAGCGACAGCGTGCAACCTGTGACATATCCGGCACGCTCACCGGCCAGCCAGGAGACCATGTCGGCGATCTCCTCGCCCTTTCCCAGGCGTCCGACCGGGATCTGGGCGATGATCGAAGCCAGCACCTTCTCGTCCATGGCCCCCACCATCTCGGTGTCGATGTAGCCGGGGGCGATGCAGTTCACCGTCACGCCCTTGCGCGCGTTCTCCAGCGCCAAGGCCTTGGTGAAACCGATCATGCCGGCCTTGGCGGCGGAATAGTTGGCCTGGCCGATCTGGCCCTTCTGGCCGTTGATCGAGGAGATGTTGACGATCCGGCCCCAGCCGCGATCGCGCATGCCGTTGATCACCTGACGCGTCATGTTGAAGACCGAGTCCATGTTGACGCGGATGACGTCGGACCATTGGTCGTGGCTCATCTTGTGGAAGAAGCCGTCGCGGGTGATGCCGGCGTTGTTGACCAGAACGTCGATGGGACCCAGCGCCGCCTCGACTTCTTTGACGGCGCGCTCGCAGTCCTCAAACGAGCCCACGTTGCCCTTCACCACCATGACGCCCAGCTCGCGGGCGGTCGCCTCAGCGGCCTCGACGTTCCCGGAGTAACCGGCGGCGACCTCCATGCCGTCGGCCTTCAGCCGCTCGACGATCGCCTTGCCGATGCCGCGGGTTCCGCCCGTCACGAGTGCGACGCGTGCCATGTGCGCTTCCTTGTCCTGAACGGCGGGGTCTCTGTGTCGGACCCCTGCCCCCGGGAATACGCTTTAGCTTGCCGGGCGTTGCCGGAAAAGTCGCGTTATGCCGCCTCGTCGACGCGGCTCATGTCCAGGACGAAGCGATAACGGACGTCCGACTTTTCCATCCGTTCGTAGGCCTCGTTGATCCGATGAGGCGCGATCACCTCCACATCGCAGGCGATGCCGTGAGCGGCGCAGAAATCGAGCATCTCCTGAGTCTCGCGGATGCCGCCGATGAGCGAGCCCGCCACCCGTCGCCGACGCCACAAGAGCGGCAGGGCGTAAACCGGCAAGCCTTCGGTCGTCAGGCCCAGCATGACCATGGTCCCGTCCTTGGCCAGGAGGTTCAGGTGACCGGCGATCTCGTGCGTGGCCGAGACCGTGTTGATGATCAGGTCGAAGCGCTCGGCCGCCGCGGCCACGGCCGCCTTGTCCGAGCTGATGAGGAAATGACGCGCGCCCATGCGCTCGGCGTCGGCCTTCTTGCGATCGGAGGTCGAGATCACCGTGACCTCGGCGCCCATGGCGGCGGCCTGTTTCACCGCCATGTGACCCAAGCCACCGAGACCGACCACAGCCACCTTCGATCCTGGACCGACTCCCCAGGTCTTGAGCGGCGAATAGGTCGTGATGCCGGCACACAGCAGCGGCGCGGCGGCGTCCAGCGGCAAGGCTTCGGGAATGCGGACGACGAAATCCTGGTCGACCACGATGGCCGTCGAATAGCCGCCCTGGGTGATCTTCTGCCCGACCTCGGCCCCCTTGGGGTCGGGGGAGCCGTACGTTTGTGTCATGCCGGGGACGCAGTACTGTTCCTCGCCCTCGAGGCAGGGCCCGCACTGCCGGCAGCTGTCGACCATGCAGCCCACGCCGACGCGATCGCCGACCTTGAACCTGCCGACGCCGGAACCCACGGCCGTCACCACGCCCGCGATCTCATGGCCGGGGACGATCGGATAGCGCGTGTTCCCCAGATCGTTCTTCACCACGTGCAGGTCGGAGTGACAGACGCCGGCGTATTTGATCTCGATGGCCACGTCGTTCGGGCCGGGATCACGACGGTCGAAGTCATATCGACCCAGCGGGCCGTCAGCTGAAGTGGCGGCGAACGCTCGGGCGGCGATGGGCATCGATGATCCTCCAGGGGCGACACAGCGCACATGGGCGCCCAACCTCGGCGCGGCAACGGGAACGCATCAGACGCCGGCCTGCCGCCGGATCGCGGTCGATGACTTCGGATTGAGGGGCGCGCGGATATAGGTCCATGCTGGCGCTGCCATCTCCGGCAGGAGCCGCGCCTTGCGGGACGAAACGCGGGCGAAGGCGAACCTGCGCGCAGCCGGCGCCGAGCGGCTTTCCAGAAGGCTGCCGGGACGCGCCACGACGGCCATGGGCACGGCGCGCATGATGTCGGTCCAGCCCCGCCAGCTGTCGAAACTCTCCAGATTGTCCGATCCCATAAGCCAGACGAACCGAACGCCAGGATGGCGGGCCTGCAGGGCACGGAGGGTGTCGATGGTCCATCGCGTGCCCATGCGGGTCTCGGCGTCGGACACGATCATGGCCGGTCCGCGTGCCTGGGACCGAGCGGACGCCATCCGGTCGACCAGCGACGCCGTCTCACGAGCGTCCTTCAGGGGGTTCTGCGGCGACACGAGCCAGACGACGCGATCGAGCTCCAGACGGCTCAGGGCCGTTTCCGCGACATGGGCGTGGCCGTCATGCGCCGGATTGAAGCTGCCGCCGAACAGGCCGACCCGCATGCCGGGGCTCAGACGCAGACCGTCGCGCAGCGCCCCGGGACGGGGCCCGAAGGCGCGCGGCGCGGGTCCGGCGTGGAAGAAGCTCAAGGGAGGGGCGCGTCCGGGCTTATGCTCAGAGCTGCCCTAACAGGTCACGGTCAGGGCTGCCAGCCGCCCGGCGTTTCCTCGACGGGGCCGTAGTCGTCCTCGCCTTCGGGCACGGCGATCTCCCCACGGGTGCGGCGGACCACGGTCCAGGCTGCGCGCAGCAATTCTTCGACGCCCTCGCCCGACACACCGGACACCAGCAGAGGCTCGACGCCGGCCGCCTCCTTCAGTTCCGCTGCCTTCTCCGCGCGAGACTCGTCGGTCAAAGCGTCGATCTTGTTGAGGGCAAGAATTTCGGTCTTGTCGCCAAGTCCCTGACCATAGGCCTCCAGCTCGTGCCGAATGGTGCGCCAGGCGCCGGCGACGTCGTCCTGCGTCGCGTCGATCAGGTGGATCAGGCAGCCGGAGCGCTCGACGTGGCCGAGGAAGCGCGTGCCCAGCCCTGCGCCCTCGCTGGCGCCCTCGATCAGGCCAGGAATGTCGGCGATGACGAAGCGCTCGTTAGGGCTGAGGTCCACGGTGCCGAGGTTGGGAGCCAGTGTGGTGAAAGGATAGTCCGCGATCTTGGGCCGCGCGGCCGAGACGGCGGCCAGAAAGGTGGACTTGCCCGCGTTGGGCAGACCGGCCAGCCCGACGTCCGCGATCAGTTTTAGGCGCAGCCAGATGGCGCGCTCCTGCCCGTCCTGCCCCGGATTGGCGTGGGTCGGGGCCTGGTTGACCGGGCCTTTGAAGCGGGCGTTGCCCCAGCCGCCGTTGCCGCCGCGCAGCAGCATCTCGGTCTTGCCGGCATGGTCCATGTCCAGCAGGACCGTCTCCTTGTCCTCGTCCAGAACCTGGGTGCCGACGGGCACGCGCAGGATGACGTCCTCGCCCTTGGCGCCGTGCATGTTGCGGCCCTGGCCGTGGTGGCCGGTCTGGGCCTTGAAATGCTGCTGGTAGCGGAAGTCGATCAGGGTGTTCAGCCCGTCGACGGCCGTGATCCAGACGTCGCCGCCCTTGCCCCCGTCGCCGCCGTCCGGCCCGCCGTGCGGGATGAACTTCTCGCGCCGGAACGACACCGAGCCGCCGCCGCCGTCGCCGGAGCGGATGTAGATCTTGGCCTGGTCGAGGAACTTCATGGGACTTCTTGTGCGCTACCGCTCGCGACGCGGTCGCTCGCTGCTTGAGCGCGGCTTATGCCGCAGAAGTCCGACGAGCGCGAGGAGCCTCCCCCTCCGCAAGGAGAGGGAGGCGCGTCGATCACCCCCACACGCCGTAGGGGTCGCTCCACTTCAGGCCCAAGGCTTCGCCGACGGCGGGGTAGGTCAGCTCGCCGTTCAGGACGTTCAGACCGCGGGCCAGGTGCGGATTCATCGTGAGCGCCTCCAGCCCGTGGTCGGCCAGCGCCAGGCCGAACGGCAGGGTGGCGTTGTTCAGGGCTTCAGACGAGGTGCGCGGGGCGGCGCCCGGCATGTTGGCGACGCAGTAGTGGACCACGCCGTCGACGACGTAGGTCGGGTCTTCGTGCGTCGTCGGCTTGGAGGTCTCGAAGCACCCGCCCTGGTCGATGGCGACGTCGACCAGCACGCTGCCGGGCTTCATCTGCTTCAGGTGCTCGCGCTTGATCAGCTTGGGCGCCTCGGCGCCCGGCACCAGCACGGCGCCGATGATGACGTCGGCCTTGACCAGTTCCTCCTCGATCGCGCCGATCGAGGAATAGCGGGTGATGACGCGGCCCTGGGTCACCTCGTCGATGTAGGCCATGCGCGGAATGGAGCGTTCCAGCACCACCACCTCGGCGCCGAGGCCCAGCGCCATGCGCGCCGCGTTCAGGCCGACGACGCCGCCGCCCAGCACCAGCACGCGCGCCGGGGCCACGCCCGGCACGCCGCAGAACAGCAGGCCCATGCCGCCGTTGTGCTTGAGCAGGGTCTCGGCGGCCGAGAAGACGGCGATCCGTCCGGCGACCTCGGACATCGGCGCCAGCAGCGGCAGGCCGCCCTTGGCGTCGGTCACAGTCTCATAGGCCACGGCGGCGCAGCCCGAAGCCATCAGGCCCTTCGTCTGTTCCGGATCGGGCGCGAGGTGCAGGTAGGTGAAGAGGATCTGGTCCTTCTTCAGCATCTCCCACTCGACCTTCTGCGGCTCCTTGACCTTCACGATCATGTCGGAGCCAGCGAAGATTTCGGCGGCGCTGTTGGCCAGCTTGGCGCCCGCCTTCTTGTAGTCGGCGTCGGTGAAACCCGCGCCCAGACCGGCCCCGGCCTCGACCGTCACGTCGTGACCGTGGGCCACGTATTCACGCACGGCGGTCGGCGTCAGGCCGATGCGGTGCTCGTTCTTCTTGATCTCCTTGGGGACGCCGACGCGCATCTGGGATTTCCTCGTGTGGATGGGGCGGCCGACCTCTAGCGGGCGGCTCGCGTCGGCGCGCAATCTAGCGACGGTCCAGCGGCAGGTTCCTGTTCATTTCGCTGACTGAACGACGTAAAGTCGCAGGATCTGCGAACGAGGCAGCCATTGAAGACTGTTTCCGCCATAACCTTGGATGAGACTGACCGGCGCATGATCCGGGCGCTGCAGGCCGACGGGCGCATGACCAACGCCGATCTGGCGCGCGCCGTGAACCTGTCGGAAAGCGCCTGTCTGCGCCGGCTGCGGGCGCTGGAAAGCGAAGGGGTGATCAGCCGCTACGCCGCCATCATCAACGAGCGAGCCGTCGGTCTGCCCATCTCGGTGTTCGTGACGGTGACCCTGGCCAGCCAGGCCGAGAGCGCCCTGACCGCCTTCGAAACCGCCATCGCCACGGTGCCTGAGGTGGTGGAGTGCCACCTGATGACGGGGTCGTCCGACTATCTGCTGCGGATGGTCTGCCGCGACGTGGACGATCTGGAACGCATCCACGCGCGCGAGCTGACGAGGATACCGGGCGTGACTCGGGTGAGCTCCAGCGTGGCGATGCGCACGGTGGTGAAGCGCGGAGCGCTGCCGGTCTAGCGCAGCGCCAGCGTCACCGCCTTGACATCCACGTATTCGTCGATGCCGTGGACGGAGCCCTCGCGGCCGTAACCGGACTGCTTCACGCCGCCGAAAGGCGCGACGGGTGTGGAGATCAGCCCGGTGTTGACGCCGCACATGCCGGCCTCGATGCGGCGGCCGATGCGCAGGGCGCGGTCGAGATCGCGGGTGAAGAGGTAGGAGGCCAGGCCGAAGGGACTGTCGTTCGCCTTTTCCACAACCTCGTCCTCGGTTTCGAAGGGGAAGACGGGAACCAGCGGGCCGAACGTCTCCTCCTCGCGGAACAGGGCGTCGTCGCCGCCGAGGGTCACGGTCGGCTGGAAGAAGCGACCGCCCCGTTCGTGCCGCCCGCCGCCGGTCAGCACCTCGGCGCCGTCCTTCTTGAGGGCGGCTAAGTGAGCCTCGACCTTGTCCAGCGCCTTGTCCTCGATCAGGGGGCCGACCTTGACGCCGTCGTCGAAGGCCGGGCCGACCTTCAGGGCCGCGACCTTGTCGGCGAGGATGCGCGCATACTCTTCCGCCACCGAGGCGTCGACGTAGACGCGGTTGGGGCAGACGCAGGTCTGGCCGGCGTTGCGGAACTTGCCCTTCACCGTCTGCTCGGCAGCCTGCTCGAGGTCCGCGTCGGCGAAGACGATCAGGGGGGCGGCGCCGCCCAGCTCCATCGACACGCGCTTCAGCGTCGGGGCGCACTGTTCCGCCAACTTGCGGCCCACGGGGGTCGAGCCGGTGAAGGACAGCTTGCGGATCAGGGGCGAGGCGGTCAGCGCGCCGCCGATGGTCGCCGCGTCGCCGGTGACGACGTTGAGCACGCCCTTCGGCAGGCCGGCCTGATCGGCGAGCTCCGCCAGGGCGATGGCGGTGAAGGGGGTCTGGCTGGCCGGCTTGACCACGGCGGTGCAGCCGGCGGCGAAGGCGGGGCCCAGCTTGCGCGTCAGCATGGCGGCCGGGAAGTTCCACGGCGTGATCAGGGCGCAAGGGCCCACCGCCTGGCGGAAGGTGACGATCAGGTGGCCCAGCGGGCTGTCCTGGGTCTCGCCCAGAAGACGCTCGGCCTCGCCGGCGAACCATTTCAGGAAGCCGTTGGCGTAGGCGACCTCGCCCTTGGCCTCCTCGAACGGCTTGCCGTTCTCCAGCGCCATGAGGGCGGCCAGACCGTCGGTGTTCTCGTCGGCCAGGGCGGCCCAGTCGCGCAGGATCTTCGCGCGCTTGTGGGGATCGGACCGCGACCAGTCGGGGAAGGCGTCGGTGGCGGCGGCGATCGCCCGTTCCGTCTCCGCCGCGCCGAGGTCGGGCACGTGGCCGATGACGTCGCCGGTCGCCGGGTCGTCGACGGCGATGCGATTTGGGCCCGTCACCGGCTTGCCGGCGATCAGGGCGTGCTCCCGCAGCAGCTTCAGGCCGGCGTCACGGGGCGAGGTCATGGGCGTCTCCTGCTTTGGAGACGCCATAACGCCTCACCGGCCGATGGTGTCCAGATCGCGACCCTTGGTCTCGGGCAGCCAGATCAGGGCGACCAGCACGGCCAGCGCCGTGAAGGCCACCGAGTACCACAGGCCGAAGTAGATGTTTCCCGACCAGGCCACGAGGGCGAAGCTGGCGGCGGGAAGCAGGCCCCCGACCCAGCCGGTGCCGACGTGATAGGGCAGGCTCATCGCCGTGTAGCGGACGCGCGTCGGGAACAGTTCGACCAGCGCCGCCGCCTGCGGCCCGTACAGCGCCGTCGCCGCGACGATGAAGATCATCAGGATGCCGAACACGGCCGGGAGGTTGATCCGCGCCGGATCGGCCCGTTCCGGGTAGCCGGCCGAGACGAGGGCCGCCTTGATCCGGCCCTCGACTTCGGTCCGGGCCGCCTTCAGCGCCGCGGGGTCGAGCGCGCCGCCCTCGACCGAGGGCACGACCGCGTCGCCGACCCGCACGACGGCCACGGTTCCCGGCGCCGCGGCTTCGTTGGCGTAGCTGATGCCCGCGTTGGAGAGCACGCTCTTGGGGATGTCGCAGGACGAGGCGAAGGCGGTCTTGCCGACGGGATCGAACTGCACCGCGCAGGTGGCGGGGTCGGCCACGACGGTGACGGGGGCCGTCGCCTGGGCCTCGGCCAGCGCCGGATTGGCCGCGCGGGTCAGGGCCTGGAAGCCGGGGAAATAGGCGACCAGCGCCAGAATCATGCCGAACAGCATGACCGGCTTGCGCCCCACCCGGTCCGACAGCCAGGCGAAGAAGACATAGAGGAAGGCCGACAGGGCCGTGACCGCCAGCATCAGCTGGTCGACCGTGTTCACCTCGACCTTCAGCACGCGCTCCATGAAGAAGCGGGCGTAGAAATATCCGCAGTACCAGACGGCGCCCTGGGCGATCATGATGCCGAACAGGGCGATCAGGACGAAGCGGCCGTTCTTCCAGCGCAGGAAGCTCTCGACGTAGGGGGCGCGCTTCTCGCCCGCCTCGGCCTTCATCCGCTCATAGGCCGGACTTTCGTTCAACTGCATGCGGATCCACAGCGACACCGCCAGCAGCAGAGCCGACAGCAGGAAGGGGATGCGCCAGCCCCACTCGTCGAAGGCTTCCGTGCCGACGATCGCGCGGGTGATCAGGATGACCGACAGGGCGCCGATCAGGCCGAGGGCGGCGGTGGTCTGGATCCAGCCGGTCAGCAGGCCGCGCTTCTTCGGCGGGGCGTGCTCGGCGACGTAGATGGCGGCTCCGCCGTACTCGCCGCCGAGGGCGAAGCCCTGCAGGATGCGCATGAAGATCAACAGGATCGGCGCGGCGATGCCGATGGCGTCGTAGTCCGGCAGGAGGCCGATCGCGACCGTCGCCACGCCCATCAGGGTGATGGTGACGAGGAAGGTCTTCTTGCGGCCCGTCTTGTCGCCGAACCAGCCGAATACCAGCGCGCCCAGCGGCCGCACGACGAAGCCCACGCCAAAGGTCAGAAGCGCCAGGATGTAGGAGGCCGCCTCGCCCACGTCGGCGTAGAAATGGCGGGCGATGACGGCCGTCAGCGAGCCGAAGATGAAGAAGTCGTACCACTCGAACGCCGTGCCGGCGGCGGACGCGGCTACGACTGTGCGGATCTTGCGCGAATCCTCGGTCGACGATTCGGCGACGTGTTCGGTCATGCGGCCCCCGGACGTTCCTCACAGAGCCTCTTCTCGGGCCCGTTTGGCGCGGATGCTAGAAGCGCGGCGTTCTGCGGAAAAGCGAGAATTGCAAAGGCCCCGCCGTTTGGGGCCGGCGGGGCCTTTTCTTCACGTGGGCGACGACCGCCCAAGTGGCCACTTGGGTCAGTCGGCGGCGTCTTCCGCAGCGTCGGTGACGGCGTCGCCGGCGGCGGAGGCGTCGCGGCCCACGCCGGCGACGGTGTTGCACGCGGCCGTGGTCAGGGCGGCGGCGGCGCTCAGAATGACGAACAGCTTGCGCATCTTGGGGCTCCTGGGAGGGGGTGTCGCGAAAGGAACGCCGGTTTCAGGCGCCGGTTCCCGACACCCGCTCACCTGGGGTGACGAAGGTCATGCGGACCAGCGCCCCGCCGGACGGCGAGCCCAGCACCTCGGTCTCGCCGCGCAGCTGTTTGGCGAAGGCGGCCATCAGGGTGCGCCCCACGCCGGTGGCCGAGGCGGGGTTCAGGCCCGGCCCGTCGTCCTCGACCTCCAGCACGCTGGTCTCGCCGTCGACGCGGAAACGGACGGCCAGGCTGCGGCCGCCGCCGGCGGAGAAGGCGTGCTTCTGGGCGTTCGAGACGGCCTCGACCAGCCACAACGCCATAGGCGCCAGCTTGTCGGGGTCGACGATCAGGGAATCGGCCTCGACCGAGCTGTCGATGACCTGCCCCCTGCCCGCCTGGTCCGCCACCATCTGGCCGACCAGGGCGCTCAGGAAGTCGCGCATGTCCGCCCGTCCCAGGTCCTCGGCCTGGTAGAGGGTGCGATAGATGAGGGCCAGGGCCGAGATGCGCTGGCGCGTGTCGCCCAGCGCGGTCTTGGCGGCGGGATCGGTCACCGTGCGCTGCTGCATGCTGAGCAGGGACGAGATGATCTGGAGGTTGTTCTTCACCCGGTGATGGATCTCGCGCATCAGCGCGTCCTTCTCCTCCAGCGCCTGCATCAGGGACTTGTCGCGGGTGGTGACCCCGTCGGCCAGATCGTCCAGCGTGCGGGCCAGGGAGCGGATCTCGGTCGGCGCGGCGGCGGCCTGGATCGGCCGCACCGACAGCCGGCCCCGGGCGTGGATGGCGGCGACGCGCTGGAGATAGTCCAGCCAGCGGATCACGAACCGCTCCGACAGGGCCATCACCGCGACGAAGGCCGCGAGCCAGACCCCGAGAGGAAGAAGGAACGCGCCGATCGGGTTCAGCAAGGCCCACGACCACAGGCCGGGCGAGGGCGCCGCATAGAGGACGTGCAGTTCGTCGTCGATCAGCGCGGCGCGGACGAACACTTTCCCCTCACGCTCGACGACCAGCGCCTGACCCGTGTCCGCAGGAGGTGGAGTGCGCGCGGGCGTGCCCTCGAACGTCTTCGGATCCGTTGAAGCGAGAACGCGGCCGTCGGGCGTCACGAGAGCCGCCTGTGTGCCTTCCGGAAGATTCCGAAGGTCCCGGCCCGGAAGGACCTGCTCCAGCGGCACGACGACCGCGGTCGCCCCGTCGAAGGCCCCCAATGGACGTTCAAGACGCAGCGCGACGACCAGGCCGGATCGGCCGCCGCCCACGGGGGCCGCCACGACGCGCCGACCCTGACGGAGGTCGTCTAGCCATCCCCCCCGAGCCGGCGCGCCCTCGGACCCGCACATCAGGGCGCCGTCGGGCCCGAACCGCGCGAGACCGTCGAAGTCAGGCAGACGCTCGTCGACGGCGTCGAGCCGAGCGGGGCAGCCGGGTCCGACGCCCTCCAGGGCCAGCACCTCAAGCATGGCGGCCGTGGACTGAACGAGTCCCTTCTGATCGGCGACGCTGCGTTCGGCCGCCAGGCGCAGCGTCTGACGTCGCTCCTCGGCCTCCTGCCTGAAGTCGGCCCGAAGCTGTACGGCGCTGAGCACGAGGAACGGCAACAGCGCCAATCCCAGCGCCACGCCCAGGCGGAAGCGGATGCCCTGAAAGCGGGGCCGCAGCCTGCCCCGGAACAGTCGACCGCGCGCGTTCACGCGGTCAGGTCCGCAGCGGGCCGCTCAAACGGTCCGCGTCGGCCAGGATGGAGCGCATCGCGTCGCCGGCCGCGCGCCCGTCGCGGGCGTAGCCGCCGGTTTCAAGAATGCTCAGGAGCGACCGGCGCGCGCGGCTGACGCGGCTCTTAACCGTTCCCACGGCGCACTGACAGATTTCGGCGGCCTCTTCATAGGCGAAGCCGCCGGCGCCGACGAGGATCAGGGCTTCGCGCTGTTCGGCAGGCAGGGAGTCAAGCGCTTGACGAAGCTCGTCCAGCGCGACCGGAGCCTCAGGGTCGTCGACGGCCACCAGCGTCCGTTCAGCGGCTTCCTGATCCAGCTGGGACTGACGCCATGAGCGGCGCTTTTCGGAATAGAATTGGTTGCGCAGGATCATGAAGGTCCACGCCTTCATGTTGGTGCCCATCTGATAGCTGGCACGGGCGTCCCACGCCTTCATCAGGGCGTCCTGCGCCAGATCGTCGGCCGCGGTAGCGTCGCCCGTCAGCGTCCGGGCGAAGGCGCGCAGGTGCGGGATCAGCGTGACGAGCTGGGCCTTGAACCCTTCATCGTCGCTGGACGGAGGCTTGGGAGCCGTCGAACCCCTCACGAGCGATCGCCCCCGGAGCCGTCGCGGCTGTCCGCCCGGCGCAGGATTTCCAGGAAGTCGTCCGGAACCGGCTCGTTCACCACTTCCTCAAACATGTGGCGCAGGCGCACGCCGATAGCCTGCTGGCGCAGCCGGGCTTCTTCCAACTTGGGTTCCTTGCGCGTCTTGCCCCCCCGCGCGCGCGGGGCGTCCTTGTCTTCACTCATGTCTTTCGGCATGTCGCCGCCCCGATTCTGAACCACCGCAACGTCGCCGGGCGACGCCGGTTCCCGAAAATGCACATTTCCGGGATTCGCGCTTCTTTCGGCGGGAACCCGCGCGCATCTGTCACGTTCGAAAGCGTTGCAACGTCGTCCCGACCACGGTCCGGGGCGATCTCTATCGTCGGGGATCCGAGAACATGAGCCTTCTGGCCAGACTTGCGCCGCACCTGCCCTACGTCCGCCGCTATGCGAGGGCGCTCACCGGAGACCAGGCCACGGGCGACAACTATGTGCGCGTGGCGCTTGAGGCCTTGGCCGCCGGCGAGCGGCAACTGTCGCCCGACATGACGCCCAGAGTGGCCTTGTATCATGTGTTCCACGCCATCTGGTCGACGACCGGCGCCCAGTTGGAACCCGTGGAAACGGACGAAACCGACGCGAGTCGCCGTCTCATGCGCATCTCCCCGAAATCGCGCCAGGCGTTCCTCCTGACCGCGCTTGAGGGCTTCACCCCGTCCGAGGCTGCCCAGATTCTGGGCGCGGACGCCCACGCCGTGGAGGGCCTGATCGCCGAGGCTCAGGCCGACATCGACGCCGAGCTGGCCACCGACGTCCTGATCATCGAGGACGAAGCCATCATCTCGGCCGACATCGAAAGCCTGGTGCGCGAACTGGGCCATCGGGTCACCGGCACGGCGACCACGCACGACGAGGCCGTGGACGCCGTCGCCCGTCACCGTCCGGGTCTGGTGCTGGCCGACATCCAGCTGGCCGACGGCTCCTCGGGCATCGACGCGGTGAAGGACATCCTGAAGCGGTTCGACGTGCCCGTGATCTTCATCACCGCCTTCCCCGAACGTCTGCTGACCGGCGAGCGGCCGGAGCCGACCTTCCTGATCACCAAGCCGTTCCAGCCGGAAACGGTGAAGGCGGCCATCAGTCAGGCGCTGTTCTTCCACCCGGCACGCCAGAAAGAGGCGGCCTGAAAATAATTTCTCCGACGACGGGAACCGGGTTTCGGGCCGGACATTCTCACTCTGCGGAGGCGGCGACGCCCCCCCGACACGAGACTGGAGAGATCCAGTCTGTCGCCTCCGCACCTCATTCTCGATGATGCGACCTCGGGCGGGATCGGAAACGATCCCGCCCTTTTTCTTGCCTCGTGGCCGGGGGTGGCTAAGGTCCGTGGCGAAAAGCAACGCAGGAGCGCCGTCATGCCGACTGTCAGCCGCCAGTGGGTCCTTCGCCGTCGACCGCAGGGTCTGATCCAGGACGGCGACCTGGAACTGGTCGAGGCGCCGTTGGGCGAAGTCGGAAGCGGGCAGGTCCGCGTCCGGACCATCTATCTGTCGCTGGATCCGACCAACCGCACATGGATGAACGACACCGCCGGCTATCTGCCGCCCGTGGGTCTGGGCGACGTCATGCGCGGCCTGACGCTGGGCGTGGTCGAGGAGAGCCGGTCGGACCGCTTCGCCGCCGGCGATCTGGTGACCACCGCGGCAGGCGGCTGGGCGGATCACGCCGTGATCGACGCCTCAGCCGCGTCGCGGGTGCATCGGGTGCCCGGCCTGCCGCTGACGGCCAACATGTCGGTCATGGGCATGACAGGCATGACCGCCTGGTTCGGGGTGACCGACGTGCTGCAGCCCGAGGCGGGCGAGACGGTGGTGATCTCCGCCGCCGCCGGGGCCGTTGGCTCCATCGCCGGCCAAGTGGCCAAGGCCCACGGTGCGCGCGTCATCGGCATCGCCGGCGGCCCTGACAAGTGTCGCTGGCTGACCGACGAACTCGGGTTCGACGCCGCCATCGACTACAAGAACGAGGACGTGGGCGAGGCGCTGGACCGACTGGCTCCGGACGGCGTCGAGATGAATTTCGAGAACGTCGGAGGCGACATCATGCTGGCGGTGTTCAACCGCCTCAAGATCCACGGGCGGATGGCGGTGTGCGGGCTGATCTCGGCCTACAACGCCACGCGCCGCCCGCCGTCGCCGGATTTCAGCCGCCTGATCACCCACCGCCTGCGTGTTCAGGGCTTCCTCGTCATGGACTATGCGCCGCGGGCCAAGGAAATGGTCGCGGGCATGGGCCCCATGCTGGCCGACGGCCGCATCAAGTGGAAGGTGCATGTCGACGACGGGCTGGAGGGCGCGGTCGACAGCCTGAACCGCTTGTTCACGGGGTCGCACGACGGCAAGCTGCTGGTACGGGTCTCGGAAGAGCCCTGACCACAGACCCCGGGGCCCGATGACCGAAGCGCTTCACGTCCACTACGAGGATCTGTCGACCGGCGAGGTCATTCCTCTGGGCGCCTGCGCGGCCGACGCCGACATGGTGGCGGGCTTTGCCGACAAGTTCGTGCCCGGCTGGGACGTCGAGGCCGGCGCGCCCGACGCCCTGGTCTATTCACTCTGGAGCCGGCTGTTCGGCGAGAAGGCGCGCGGGTGGGCCCAGACCAAGGTGCTGGCGATCGACGGCCTGCGCTTCATGCGCAATCCGCCGACGGGCGAGCTGCTGCGCGGCCGGATGACCGTCATGGGCAAGGATCCGGTCGGCGACGACAAGGGCATCGTCATCGCCCAGCACGATCTTCTGGACGAGGGGGGACGCCTCGTCTTCTCATGCCTCACCCGGGCGGTTTTCGTCCGGCGGTGAAGATTGAAAGGCAAAACGGCGGCCCAAGGGCCGCCGTTCGCCAAAGTCCGGAATGTGACCTTCCCGGCCCGATCAGGCGTTCGCGGCCGTCGGCATGGTCGCGGCACGGGCGAAGGTCATGGCGATCAGCCGGTCCCAGCCCAACAGCGAGGTCAAGTGGGCGTAGATCTGGCCAAGCGCCCCGTTGTCGCGCAGCTCGGCGAGCTTTTCGGCCGGCAGCGCGCGAAGCTTGTCCTCGGACACCGCATAGTACTCAGCGATCTTCTGCGCCTCGCCCGCAGGCTGGCCGGAGGCGTCGCGCGGGGTGAAGGTCGCTTCACGGATTTCCAGCAGATCCAGTTCCTTCAGGAGGCCGACGAAGGATTCGGTGCGCAGACGCTCCTGCTCGAAGCTGTTGCAGAACTCCATGGCCTGCTGGGTGAAGGCGCTGGGCTGCCCGTCCATGAACAGGGGCTGGGCGCCGCCCTCCTTCACGAAAGGCGCATCGCGGTCGATGCACAGGATCAGGCGCTGCTGGGTGTCGTCGTTGGCGAAGACGAACGGGTAACGGCGCACATAGGCGGGGATGTAGGCCTCGGCCTTGAAGAGCCCATCGTCGCCCACGAACAGGTTCTGGTCAGGGCGGAGACCCATGACGGCCACGGGCTGACGCTGATCACCGACGAAGATCACCGGATAAGACAGGGCCGAAGGCGCGAACTCGGTGACCGTCACAGGAACGATGTGCGACTTGGCCACGAAGGCATAGGGCTTTTCGGCCGGTTCGATGCCCAGTCCGCCGTGGTTCTCGACCGATAGGGGTTCGGGCTTGCCATAGAACAGGACGGTGCCGGCGAGTTGGCCGGACATCTGGCCGGTCTGCATGTTGGTGTCGGTCATGGAGGCGGAAAACGCTTCTGGAAAGGGACGGAAGGCGGGCCTTCTAGCCCAAGCCCGCGCGGGCGGCAAACGGCGCCGCCCGACGCGGGAAAAGGCTCAGAAGCGATAGGCCGCGCCGATCCGCAGGTTGCGTCCGGGAGAGGGCGCGAGGTCCTTCAGGAAGCTGGTGTGCTCGCGGACTTCCTCGTCGGTCAGGTTCTTGGCCTCGGCGAACAGGATCACTCCGTCCTCGCGCGGCGACCAGCCCAGGTAGATGTCCGCGGTGGTGTAGCCGTCGGTCGGCAGTTCGAAGGCGGCGACGCGGTCCTGCTCTCCCACTCGGCGCACCTGACCGCGCACGGTCCACGGGCCCATCTCCAGCTCGGCGCCGGCTCGCAGCGACCATGAGGGGATGCGCGCCGGGGGGCCCAGATCGGTCTCGCCGCGCACGACGTCGTAGCCCAGTTCCAGCGTCAGGGCGTCCGCGCCGCGTGCCCAGGCGCGATAGCCCAGCTCGGCCTCCAGCCCGCGGAAGGTCGCGTCCGTCTGGACGTACTGGAAGACCGGCAGGTCGTCCTCCTCCGCGCCGGTCGGGATCAGGTCGATGAAGCCGTCGTAGTCGGCGTTGAAGACGTGCAGGTCGACGGTCAGCGGGCCGCGATCCCAGTGCAGGGTGCCCTCCAGCGAGGTCACCTCTTCCTCGCCCAGGTCGGCGTCGCCGACCTCGAAGGCGCGTGTGGCCACGTGCGGCCCCTCGGCGAACAGTTCGGCCTCGGTCGGCGCGCGGCCGTTGCGCGACAGCGACAGGCCCAGGAACAGGTCGTCGGTCGGTTTGAAATAGGCGCCCAGCGAGGCGGAGACGGTCGAGAAGTCGCGGGCGCCGAAGGCGCTTTCGACGTCCTTGGAGTCGAAGCGCAGACCGCCTTCCAGACCCCACCCGCCGTAGTCCAGGCGCTGCAGGGTGTAGACGCCAATTTCGGAGATTTCCGACGCTGGCACGTAGGCCTCGTCGCCCTGGGCGTCGAGATCGCGGGTCAGGCCCTGCACACCGATCGCGCCGTCCCAGCCGCCGCGACGGACCTGCACCAGCTCAAGCCGGCCCTCGACGCCGGTCGAATCGAAGACCGTGCCGACCTCGTCGCCCTCGAACTCGGTGTGGGTGTAGTCGGCGTAGGCGGCCGAGCCGCGCAAGCGGGCGAAGGGGCCGGAGGGCAGACGCAGCTCGCCGCGCAGGTCATAACGGGTCTGCTCCAGACCGATAGTGACCAGTTCCTCCTCTACCGGAGGCGGGATCAGAAGATCTTCCTCGTGCGCGTGGCCGGGCACGCCGTAGTCGGTCTCCGTGCGTTTCACAGAGCCGCCCAGGAAGCCCCAGTCACCGATCCAGGAGACGCCAGCGCCGAACGCCGACAGGTCGACGAAACTGTTCTCGACCGTCGTCCCGCCCGTGTCCTCATACACCTCGCCCTCGTCCTCGACCTGGCGGCGAGATTCGGCGGGAACCGGAATTTCATAGTCGCCAGCCTCGCGCCGGAAACCGTCGAGAGTGAACACCAGCGGACCGGCCGCAAAGGCGCCGCGAGCTCCGAAGCTGAGGCCGTCGTCGACCGTGGAGGTCTGGGCCCAGACCCGGCCGTCGGCCTCGCCCACCGGTCGCTCCTCGGCGATGCGGCCGTCGATGACGTTGACCACTCCCCCGATGGCCGAGCCGCCATAGGCCAGCGTCTGGGGCCCGCGCAGAACTTCGATGCGGTTCGCCTCACCCGGATCGGCCGCGACCTGGTGGTCGGGCGACAGGGCGCTGGCATCGATCAGGCCCAGACCATTCGTCAGAACCTGAACGCGCGGGCCGGCCAGACCCCGGATGACGGGCCGCCCGGCCCCGGCCGAGAATGCGGTCGATCGCACGCCGGGAAGACCGTTCAACACGTCGCCCAGAGAGGTCGATGGCGCGGTCGTCAAATCCTCATCGTCCAGGACGTCCACGGCGATGTTCGTCGCCTGACGCGCGACGCCATATGGGGCGGCCGTGACGACGACGTCGTCCACGCGGGTCACAGGGCCGCTCGGATCCTGGGCGAGAGCGGCGGCGGGGATCAGCGCGATGGCGGAGACGGTCAGGGCGAGGGGGAGGTGGAACTGGGTCATGGCGTGACTGTTATGAGATAACATCACGTACCGTCAAGCGTGGTTGCCCGACGCGCGAACACGCCTTAGCTGATGGCCATGGACGGATGCGGTCACGACCACGATGAGCATGGGTTGAAGCCTGCGGCGGTACGAGCGGCTCTAGCCGTCGCCGAGGCGGGCTGCGCGGCCGACGGCGAGCGGATGACGGCGCCCCGCCGCCGAGTGCTCGAACTCCTCCTCGCCGCAGGCGAGCCCGTGAAGGCCTACGACCTCATCGCCGCCTACGGTCGGGACGGCGAGGCCGCCAAGCCGCCCACGGTCTATCGCGCCCTGGAGTTTCTCGAGCGGCGCGGCCTGGCGCACCGCATCGCGTCGCTCAGCGCCTACGTAGCCTGCTCACACGGCGGGTCCGGACACGCCGCCGCCTTCCTGATCTGCGACTGCTGCGGCGCGACCACAGAGATCGGCGTCGGCGCGGGGTCTCAGATGTCGGCCCGGGCCGCGGAGATGGGATTTGCGATCCAGCGAGCCACCGTCGAGGCACACGGCCTTTGCGCGCGCTGTCAGCCCGGCGCCTGAGACGTCCTCAGGCCACTTCCGGTGAAGCTTCCAGCGCAACCGGCGCCGGGATCGGCGACAGGTCCTCGACCGGCGAGACATAGGCGGCGAGGGCGTCGAACTCCTGGAGGAAGACGCCGCGCAGGTCGTCGGTTTCCATGATCACCTCATGCCGCGAGCCAGGGACCTCCACGTAGCGTCCTCGGCCCAGCCGCTTCGTCGCCCACTTGTTGGTCTGCTTCCAGACCCGGTCGTCCTCGCCCGGCTGCACGACGCAGACCGGGATCTTCACCGCCTTAAGCGCCTTGGGCTTGAGCGTGCGTTCGCCCAGATCGATGGCGAAGGCCAGCCAGCCCCAGGTCGGACCGCCGACTGCCAGGTGCGGGCATGCGTAAAGCTGCTGCCGCCATAGCTCGTAGCGCGCCTCGTCCGAGGTCAGCGCGTCTTTCTCGAAGGTGTGCTCGAACGGATCGTCCGGATCGTCCAGGACATAGTCGCCCGCCTTGCCGTGGCGCAGGTTCCAACGGACGGCCAGCTTGACCGACCACATCGAGCGCTTGCCCGTCTTGACCTTGAGCATCGGCGCGCTGAGCAAGGCCCCACCAAATCGGCTTTCGCCGGCCTCAAGGCTGGCCAGGTTCAAAGCCGCGCCCATCGAATGGCCGACCATAACCCAAGGCCGCGGAGCCGTCGCCTCGTGTGCGTCCAGAAGGCGGGCGAAGTCGTCCAGATACTCTTCGACCGCCCGGGCGTGACCCTTCAGCCGATCGGGCAACAGGCGCGCCGACAGGCCCTGACCGCGCCAGTCATGAGCCAGCACGCACCAGCCGCGCGCCAGGAAGTTGCCGATCAGTTCGAAATACTTCTCGATCGGCTCGGTTCGGCCCGGGCTGAGCACGACGGTTCCGCGCGGACGTGCGCCCATCAGGGCCGACGGCCGCCAGAAGGCGGCGCGCAGGCGCAGGCCGCCGGCGCCCCGGTACCAGCTGCCCTCTCCGCCCGCGGGGGCGGCGGCGCCGGGAACGCCCATCAGCGGGGCATTGGCGGCATAGGCGGCGGCTCGGTTCACTCGGGCTTCCTGAACTTCAAGGTCATGCGGTCGCTTTCGCCGATCGCGTCGAAGGGGGCGCGGTCGAAGTCGGGGTCGGGCGGCTCGCCCACGGGGGCGGTAAGACGCATGGGGGCGAGCGTGTCGACGCCGAAGGGATGGTCCTTGTCGTCCTCCGGATTGGCGTTGACCTCCGACGCCGCCACGAAGACGAACCCGGCCTCCGCCGCCAACTGGCGCACGAAAGCCTCCTGCACATAGCCGCTGGCGGCCACCGGATCCTGATCCTGCTCAGGGCCGAGGCGGTGCTGCTCGACCCCCAGGACGGCGCCGGGTCTCATCGCGGCGAAGGCATCGGCGAAGGCCTTCTCGGCGATCCCGGCCGCCATCCAGGAGTGAAGCGTCCTCATGAACAGCACCATGTCGACCGAACCCGGGTCGGCGATCGGCCCGCTGGTCGCCCCGAACTCCGAGAAGACCACCTCTCCATACAGCCGACGATCGGATCCAAACCGGGTCTGATATGCGGCGTTCAGCGCCGCCTGGGCGGGATCGGCGCCCGCGCCGCTCTGGAACCCGACGGCGACGTATCGCCCGCCGCCCTCTTTCAGATAAGGGGCCAAAATCTCGCTGTACCAGCCGCTGCCCGGCCAGAAGTCGGCCACGGTCATGCGGGGTTGAAGACCGAAGAAGCGCAGCGTCTCCATCGGATGACGCCACTCGTCGCGCGCACGATCCTGTGCGCGCCAGGCGCCGGCGACCGCCCATTCCAGAGATCCGCGGGGCGGTCCATCGGGGGCCTCCGGTTCGGCCGTTTGCTCGCGACGACCACAGGCCCCGAGCCCGGCCAGCACGCCCGCGGCGGCGCCGGACAGCAGCATGCGGCGGTCGATGAAGAGCGGCTGTCGCCCTGACGCTCCCTGTTTGTCTCCAGTCTCTTCAGACATGGCCCAGTCCCCGCCAACTTCGGCGTGCGGGGCCTCCGCGCGCCGAAGCGACCGGCTTAGAGGGCTTCGCCCCGTGGGTCAAAGTGGGATCGCGAGCCTTACTCCGGCTTGCGGAAAAGCAGCGTCATGCGGTCGCTCTCGCCGATCGCGTCGAACTCCGCGCGCTGTTCCGGCGTGATCTGGCAGCCTTGCTCCGGCCCACGGCGCACCGGCGGCAAGGTCCAGACGCCGCAGGGATGATCCCGATCGTCCTTGGCGTTGGCGTTCAGTTCGCTGCGCTCTTCCAGAACGAAGCCGGCCTTTTCGGCCGCCGCGATCACATAGGCTTCGGAGACGTAGCCCGTCGGGGCGGTCGCGTCGGGATCGGAGCCTTCCGGCGCGCGGTGCTGCTCGACGGCCAGGACGCCGCCCGGCTTCAGCACCGAGAAGAACTGGCCCATCAGGGCGTCGGTTCGGCCGGCGCGGTGCCAGTTGTGGAAGGCGCGCGCCACCAGCACGACGTCGGCCGAGCCCGGCGCGGCGGTTTCCAGATCCTGGATGCGGTTGACCGCCACATAGGTCCCGCCGGTGGCGGCGGCGTAGGGCTGCAGGATCTGGGTCCACCACCCGGCGGCACCGGGCTGGATCTCGACCACCGTCTGGCCGGGCTTCAGGCCCCAGAAGGTCAGGCTCTCATACGGGCGGCGGAAGACGTCGCGGGCGCGGTCGGCGGCGGGCCGCGTCTCGGAGGCGACGGCGGCGCGCAGGGCGGCGTCCTCCTGAACTTGCGCACAGGCGGCGGCGATCGGGGCGAGCGGATTGAGGCGCATCGGGGTCGTCTCCGGTTGAGGGTCGGGAGGCTTTCTAGGGCGCCGGGACGCGCGACGACAGGCGCCTCTTGACGCAGCGATCGCGCTTCCCAAATCCCGTCGCGAGGACGCCGACTTCGGGTCCTCCGGACCGGACGGGGCCTTCTGGGACCGACCGGGACGCCACCCCGCCGTCCGGGCAAAATCGCCGGGCGGCTCACCCTTGCTGACCTTTCAGGAGGCTGACCATGCGTACCTTCGACTTCACCCCCCTTTATCGTTCCGCCGTCGGTTTCGACCGTCTGGCCGCCATGCTGGAGAGCGCCGCGCGCACCAGCGAACAGGGCTGGCCGCCCTACAACATCCAGTCCACCGGCGAGAACCAGTACCGCATCGAGGTCGCCGTGGCGGGCTTCAGCCCCGACGAACTGACCGTCGAGGTCAAGGAGAACCTGCTGACCGTCACCGGCCGCAAAACGGCCAACGACGACGGGGAGCGGACCTATCTGCACCGCGGCCTGGCCGAGCGCGATTTCGAGCGCCGGTTCCAGCTGGCCGACTATGTGGTGGTCAAGACCGCCGATCTGGCCAACGGCCTGCTGACCATCGACCTGGCGCGCGAGTTGCCGGAGGCGTTGAAGGCCCGCCGCATCGAGATCGGCTCGGGCTCCGGCAAGCTGATCGAGGGCAAGCCCGGCAAGGCCGCCTGATCGGCACTTAATGACGACTGACGAAGGGGCGGCGGCGACGTCGCCCCTTTTTCGTGGGCTCAGGCCACGGCGGCCGACAGCAGGGCCTCGGGCGGCAGTTCGTCAGCGCCGCGGAAGTCCGCGCCGTCCAGACGCGCCCCGGTGAAGTCCGCCCCGCGCAGTCGCGCCCAGCGCAGGGACGCGCCGGACAGATCGACCGGCATCGACCGTCCTCCCCCCAGCGGCAGGGGCCCCAGGATCGCACCGCTCAGATCGGCCTGACTCAGCAGGACCCGGCCGAGGCGGGCTCCCCGCAGGTCAGCGCCGCGCAGGTCCACCCCGCGCATATCGGCACCCTCCAGATTCGCGCCCTGAAGGCCCACGCCCGACAGATCCATCCCCACCATGCAGGCGCCGCGCGCCGTCATGGCCGCCAGCTTCAGTCCCTTGAAGCCCGCCCCGACGGGCCGCAGGTCCTCGCCGTCGAAATCGGGCGGCGAGCCGAACACGCCGCCGCTTTCGGTCCAGGCGTTGCCGTCCAGCGCCGCCTCCCGGTGCGCCCTGGCCTTGGCGATCGCCTCGGCGGTGGAGGCGCGTACGACGCCCGTCATGTCGGCCCGCTCGGTCGTCGCGCCCTCGAGAGCCACGTCGGTCAGCACCGCGCCGACCAGCTTGGCGCCCGACAGATTCGCGCCGGACACGGAGGCGCCTTCCAGCAGTGCCCCGGACAGGTCGGCCTCTTTCAGATTGGCGCCGGTCAGGCGCGCGCCGGTCATGGCGCAATCGGTGAAGTCGACCTTGAACGCCGACAGGCCGCTCATCTCGGCCCCAGCCAACCGCGCGCCGGAGAAGCTGGCGCCGTCCGCCACGCCGCGTCGCGTCTCTCGCGTCGCCTGCGCCAGACCCTTGGTGGCGTGCGGCACGGCGATCACGCCTTCGCGAAAGTCCGCCTTGGTCAGGTCCGCCCGGTGCAGGGTCGCCCCGCGCAGGCAGGCCCCGCGCAGGTCGGCACGGGTCAAGTCGGCGTCGGTGAAGTCCGCGCCCTTCATGTCGCAGCAGAAAAAGACGGCGCGGGCCAGCCGCGCGCCTTTCAGCTTTGCGCCCTCGAAAGAGCAGCCGCTGAACTCTGCGTCGTCCAGACGGCGGCCCGAAAGGTCGAGGCCACGCAAGTCCATGAACTTCAGCGCCATGCGCCGTCCGCCGGCCCGGCCGTCGACCAGACGCTCGTGCGCCGTCATCAGCATGTCCAGGTCGCCCTGGGCCAGGGCGCGGCGGGAAAACGTCATGCGGCGACTCCGGCGGAGAATGATGTCAGGCCCTGCGCGCCATCGAGACGCGCACGCTTCAGATCTGCGCCGGTCAGGACCGCGCGACGCATATCGGCTCGCGAGAGGTCGGCGCCGCGCAGGCAGGCCCCGGTCAGATCGGCGGCCAGAAGGCGATCAGCGGCGATCATCAGCGGGCCGAGTTGGGCCTCGCGCAGGTCGGCGCCGTTCAGCCGCGCGCCCTTCAGCCGAGCGCCCCTTAGGTCGGCGCGTCTCAGGTTGCAGGCTCTGAGGTCGGCGTTTTCAAGATGCGCGCCCTGAAGCTGCACGCCCTCCATGTCGAGGCCATAGAAGACGGCGCCCTTGGCCGACAGTGCGGTCAGGTTCAGGCCGCCGATGGAACGAAGCGCACGCAGATCGACGCCGTCGAACACCGAGGGCCGTCCGTCGCGGCCTCCCGTCTCGCACCACTGGGCATGCTCGCGCAGCATTTCGGCCGCGGGCATTTTGCTGACGGGGGCCGCGCTGGACCGGTCATCGGTGAGGGCGCCGTCCATGTTGGCTCCGTCGGTGCGCCACATCGCGGCGGTCACGCCCACCAGAACGGCGTCTCGAAGGTCGGCCCCCGAGAGATCGGCGCCCGACAGATCCGCACCCGCCAGATCGGCCCCCCGGAAGCTGGCCTGTTTCAGATTGGCCCGGACGAGCTTGCAGTCCTTCATGACCGCATCGGTGAAGTCGGCCTGAATCGCGATCACCCCGCCCATCTTGGACCGCTGCAGATTGGCCCCGACCAGACAGGCGCCATGCGCCTGAGTGACCTCGTCGCCGTCGCGCCGCCGCGCCTCTACGATGCGATAGCCCTTGTTCGCGTCGGCGGCGGCGATGGCCCCTTCGCGCAGGTCGGCCTCGAACAGGTCTGCGCCCGACAGGTCCGCGCCGCGCAGGCAGGCCCCGCGCAGGTCGGCGCGCCTCAGACTGGCGTCGACCAGCACCGCATCCTGCAGATCGGTCCCGAAGAAGGTGGCGTTGTCCAGCCGCGCGCCCGTCAGGTCGCAGCCGATCATGGCGGCGGCGGCGAAGTCCGCGTCGGCGAGATTGCGGCCCTTGAGGCTGAGCCCCGACAGGTCCATCCAGGCGAAGACGGCGCGAGCCCCACCGGGTCGAGCCTGCCACAGCCGGTCATGCCGGGCGCAGATGGCGTCCAGCTCTTCCTGCGTCAGGCGGCGCCTGACGATCTCCGGGGCGGCATCTCCCATGCCGCCAGCCTGACGAAACAGCCTTAAAAAAGCGTTGGAAGTCCGCGCCTTCAGGCGGTCAGCAGCCCTTGCTCGGCCAACGCGTCGGCGAGCTCCCCGGGCTCAACCCAGACGCGTGTGTATCCGGCCTCTCCCAACCGTTTCAGTTCTGTGGCCAGGTCCGCCTTGGGTGAAGCTGCGAAGCGGGCGTCATAGCCGTCGCCGCTGCTCGCGAGACGCACCATGGGCCGGCCGGTCTCCACCCGATGCAGATAGCCTTCATAGAGAACGGCCGCGCGGTCGGCCAGGACGCCGGTTTCAACCTGAAGCCCCGCCATCCGCAGCTTCTCGACGCCACGCCCGGCGGCGAAAGGGGACGGATCGACGGCGGCGACCACGACCCGGGCAACGCCGGCGTTCAGCAGGAACTGCGAACAGGACGTGCGGCCGGACGAGCGGGCGCCGCAGGGCTCCATGGTGACGTAGACCGTGGCCCCGCGCGCCATTTCTCCGGCGGCCGGCACGGCCTGCTCCTCCGCATGGGGACGGCCGCCGTCGGCCGTCGCGGCCTCGGCGATCACCACGTCGTCCTTCACGATGACGCAGGCCACCGCCGGGTTCGGCCAGGTGCGGCCCATCTGGGAGGTGGCCAGATCGACCGCCCGGGCCATCCAGCGCTCGTCGGCGGCGCTCACGTGGCGACCTCGGGCAACGGCGTGGCGCGGTCGGCGTCCAAGTACCGCGCGGCGACTGGTTTCAGACCGGCATCCAGATCGATCTCCAGCGGATTGCCGGTGGGAATCTCGACCTCCACGATCCGGTCGTTCGGCACGTCGAACAGATGTTTGACGATGGCGCGCAGACTGTTGCCATGGGCGGCGATCAGCACGTCCTCTCCGGCCTTCAGGCGCGGCGCGATCTCCGCGTCCCAGTAAGGCACGACCCGTTCCAGCGTCGTCTTCAGGCTTTCCGTGGCCGGAATGTCGTGGCCGGCATAGCGGGCGTCGGCAGCGAAATCGAACTCGCCGCCCGGATCCAGCGGCGGTGGCGGCACGTCATAGCTGCGGCGCCAGACCTTGACCTGGTCCTCGCCGTGCTTCTCGGCCGTCTCGGCCTTGTTCAGACCCGTCAGCCCGCCGTAGTGGCGCTCGTTCAGCCGCCAGTCGGCGACGACCGGCACGTCGGCCAGTCCCGCCGCCTGCAGGGCCAACGCGCCGGTCCGTTTGGCGCGGGTCAGCACTGAGGTGAACATGACGGCGGGCCGGAACCCCGCCTGGGCCAGCAGCTCGCCCGCGCGCCGTCCCTCGGCCTCGCCCTTGTCGGTCAGGTCGACGTCGACCCAGCCGGTGAAGCGGTTCTCGAGGTTCCACTGGCTCTGGCCGTGGCGCAGCAGGACGAGGCGGGGCATGGGCGTCTCCGTTCAGTCGCGCCGGGGTAGGACCGGGGTCCGGCCGGGTCAAGCCGGCGCTTGCCCCCACACATGCTGCTGCTAAGCGAGCAAGATGCTTCACCCCTCCGGTTTCCGCGAATACGATGCCCGCTGGCTGTGGGAAGCGCAGGTCGACGCCGACGGCCTCCGCGCCGTCGGGCGCGGCTTCGCCGCCCTGTCCCGCGAGCGGGGCGTCGCGCGCGTCGTGGTGGGGCACGACTGGCGGTCATATTCGGAGGCGGTGAAGGCGGCCCTGATCGAGGGGTTGGTCGAAGGCGGGCTGACGGTGCTGGACGTCGGGCTGTGCCTGACGCCCATGGCCTATTTCGCGCAATCGTGGCTGGAGGCGCCCGGAGTGGCCATGGTGACCGCCAGCCACAACCCCAACGGCTGGACCGGGGTGAAGATGGGGCTGGAGCCGCCGCTGACCTTCGGGCCGGACGACATGGCGGCGCTGAAGGCCCTGGCCTTGAGTGGCGGCGCCAACTCGGCGCCGGGCGGGTCGGTCCAGCGCGTCGAGGGTCTGGCCGATGCCTGGACCGCGGACCTGGCGTCACGCGTGCGGCTGGACCGGCCGCTGAAGGTCGTCTGCGCCTGCGGCAACGGCACGGCGGGCGCCTTCGCCCCCGACGCCCTGCGCGCCATCGGGGCGGAGGTGGTCGAGATGGATTGCGAACTGGACTGGACCTTTCCGCGCTATGATCCGAACCCGGAGGATCGCGAGATGCTGTCCGAGATCAGCCGGCGGGTGCTGGAGACCGGCGCCGATCTGGGGCTGGGCTTCGACGGTGACGGCGACCGGTGCGGCGTGGTCGACGACCGGGGCCAGCCGATCTTCGCCGACAAGATGGGCCTGCTGCTCGCCCGGGGGCTGGCGGCGGATCATCCCGGCGCGCGGCTCGTGGTGGACGTCAAGTCCACCGGCCTGTTCGACACGGACCCCCTGCTGGCGGCGCACGGGTGCGTCGTCGACTGGTGGATGACGGGACACAGCCACATGAAGCGGCGTGTGGCAGCGACCGGCGCCCTGATGGGGTTCGAGAAGTCGGGGCACTTCTTCCCGGCCCCGCCGCTGGGGCGGGGCTACGACGACGGTTTGGCGACCGCCGGCTTGGTGATGGATCTGGTGGCGCGCTCGGGGCGGCCGCTGTCGGCGTTGCGCGAAGATCTGGCCCCGGCGTGGACCAGCCTGACCATGAGCCCGCACTGCCCCGACGACGCCAAATATGACGTGGTGGCGCGCCTGACGGCGCAGTTCGAGGCCGAGCGGGCGGCGGGCCGGACGATCCTCGGCCGTCGCATCGTCGACGTGGTGACCATCAACGGCGCACGGGTAAAGCTGGAGGACGGATCGTGGCTGCTTGTGCGCGCGTCGTCGAACAAGCCGGAACTGGTCGTCGTGGTCGAAAGTCTGCGCTCCGAAGACGACATGCGCGCCCTGTTTCATGAGGTCATGAAGCCCCGGTTGGCGAGACATCCGGAAGTCGGCGCCTTCAACCAGGAAGTCTGAGCCCTTTGACCGCCGCGCGTCGGCCGTTCATGGAGTGCGGGTGACCGCAGCCCCCATCCTGATCGTCGGCGGAGGATTCTCCGGCGCCATGCTGGCGGCGCGGCTGGCCGAACTGGGACAGGCCTCGGTCCTGATCGACGCGACGGGCCTGTTTGGGCGTGGCGTGGCCTATTCGACGGAGTTCGATGGCCATGTGCTGAACGTCCGGTCGGCCCGCATGAGCGCGGTCGAGGGACGGCCGGAGGACTTCGTCGCGTGGCTCCGGACGCACGCCCCGGCCCATGCGGACCCCAACGGCTTCGCGCCGCGCCGCCTCTACGGCCAGTATGTCGAGGTTCGGCTGACCTCGGTCCAGACCGCCCATCCGGGCCGGATCACCTTGCTGCACGCCCGCGCCTCGACCATCGAGGGACCGGACGTGGTGCTGCAGGACGGCCGGCGCCTGACAGGTCGCGCCGTGGTGCTGGCCACCGGCAACCCGGCGCCCAACACGGCCGCTGACGCGGTCGAACGCGTGATCCACGATCCCTGGGCGCCCGGCGCGCTCGACGTCGTCGAAGCGACCGACACCGTGGCGGTCATCGGCACGGGCCTGACCATGGTCGACGTCGCCCTGGCGCTGGAGGCGCGGGGCTGGAGCGGACGGATGCATGCCCTCTCCCTGCGCGGCCTCCTTCCCCGTGCGCATGCGGAACGACCCGACACGGCGGTGGCGCCCACGCGGGAGATGCTGGACGGCCCCGCCTCGCGTCGCCTGAACGCGGCCCGGCGGCTGACCCGCGCCCACGAGTGGCGCGGCGTCATGGAGGGCGTGCGCCCGATCACAGCCCACCTGTGGCGTGCGGCCGACGAGGAGACGCGATCGCGCATCTTCCGCCACCTTCGTCCGTGGTGGGACGTTCATCGCCACCGGATCGCGCCGGAAGTGGCCGCCAGGATCGACGGCATGATCGCTTGTGGCACGTTGCAGGTCTCCGCCGCGCGCGTCACCGGCGTGAGCGCCGTCGGGCCCGGCATGATTGATGGGGACACCAACAAGCCTGTGGCCCGCGACAAGGTCGTCGTGGACTACTTGCCGCCGCGCTCGATCGTCCCGCGCGGCCTGCTCGTCGATCGCGTGATCGACTGTTCGGGCCCGGGGCATAACCCGCGACGCGATCCTCTGACCGCGCCTCTGCTGGCGTCCGGCCGGACGCGGCTGGACCCGCTGGGACTGGGCCTCGACCTGGACGATGAGGGACGTGCGCTTTCGGCAGACGACATGCCGGATCCGGCGCTTTTCGTCCTCGGCCCCCCCGCGCGCGCGGCTTTCTGGGAAACCGTCGCCGTGCCCGACATCCGCAAGAGGATCGAGGACGTCGCCGTGGCGTTAACCTAGCCCGCCGCCTTCACCGCCGCCGCCACCGCGTCCACCATGCGTTTTACCAGGGCCTCGTCGTCGCCTTCGGCCATGACGCGGATCAGCTTCTCCGTGCCGGAAGGGCGGACCAGAAGCCGGCCGCCGGCGGCCTTCAGCGTGGCCTCCGCTTCGGCCATGGCGGCTTTCACCGTCGCGTCCTCCAGCGGTTTGCCGGCGGCGTAGCGGACGTTGACCAGCTTCTGCGGCACGGGATCGAACTGGCGGGCGAGATCGCTCATTCTGCGGCCCGAGGCGACCAGCACCGCCAAAACCTGCAGCGCGCTCATCAGACCGTCGCCGGTGGTGGCGTGGTCGTGCAGGATGATGTGGCCCGACTGCTCGCCGCCGACGTTGAAGCCGCCTTCGCGCATCCGCTCCATGACGTACCGGTCGCCGACCTTGGTCCGCTCCAGCGTCAGGCCGGCGGCGGCCAGCGCCCGCTCCAGCCCCAGGTTCGACATGACGGTGGCGACCACGCCGCCGCCGACCAGCAGGCCCCGGTTGGCCCAGTCCAAAGCCACCAGCGCCATGATCTGATCGCCGTCGACGACCTGACCCTTCTCGTCGCAGATGATGACGCGGTCGGCGTCGCCGTCGAGGGCGATGCCGATGTCGGCGCGGTGCAGCCGAACCGTCTCGGCCAGTTGCTCCGGATGGGTCGAACCGCATTCCGCATTGATGTTCAGGCCGTTCGGCTCGACGCCGATCTCGAACACTTCCGCCCCCAGCTCATAGAGGGCCGTCGGCGCGACCTTGTATGCGGCGCCGTTGGCGCAATCGACGACGATCCTCAGTCCACTGAGGTTCAGGCTCTTGGGAAAGCTGGCCTTGGCGATCTCGACGTAACGCGCCTGGGCGTCGTCGATCCGCTTCACCCGGCCCAGCTTGTCCGGCGGCGCCAGGCCCTCGCCGAGCGCCTGGTCCATCATCGACTCGATCTTGAGCTCGACGGCATCCGACAGCTTGTAGCCGTCGGGGCCGAACAGCTTGATGCCGTTGTCGGCATAGCTGTTGTGGCTGGCCGAGATCATCACGCCGATGTCGGCGCGCATCGATCGCGTCATCATCGCGACGCCTGGGGTCGGCAGCGGGCCGAACAGGCGCACGTCCATGCCGGCGGAGGTGAACCCCGCCACAAGAGCCGGCTCGATCATGTAGCCCGACAGCCGCGTGTCCTTGCCGATGACCACCAGATGGCGGCGGTCGTCGGAAGACATGAACAGACGGCCGGCCGCCAGGCCGACCCGCAGGGCGACTTCCGGGGTCATCGGATGGCTGTTGGCCCGGCCGCGGATGCCGTCGGTCCCGAAATATCGCCTGTCGCCCAAGGGCCCCTCCCGATCGCCGCCACGGCGAAGAAACCTTGCGTAATGACTTTTCAGTCGTCACGCGCCGCGCCATCCCGTATCGGCGGGACGCGTCGGACATGTGAAGGGCTGATAAACCTTCATATTCCGCGTGCAAAGGGCGGCCCACAAAGGGGCGCGGGCGAGGGCGACCAGGAATGTGCGGCATCATCGGCGTGACGGGGACGGGAGCGGTGGCTCCCCGGCTGATCGACAGCCTGAAGCGGCTTGAGTACCGCGGCTACGATTCCGCCGGCATCGCCGCCGTGGTCGACGGCCGGGTCGAGCGTCGCCGCGCCAAGGGCAAGATCCGCGAGCTGGAAGCCGTTCTGCAGATCGAGCCCTTGGTTGCGACTGTGGGAATCGGTCATACGCGCTGGGCTACCCATGGAGCCCCCACCGAAGCGAACGCACATCCCCACAAGGCCGGACGCGTCACGCTGGTGCACAACGGGATCATCGAGAATTTCGCTGAGCTCAAAGCCGAACTGGCCGCCCACGGACGGACGTTCGAAAGCCAGACGGACACCGAGGTCGTCGCCCATCTGCTGGACGCGGAGCTGGCGTCGACCAATGATCCGTTGGTCGCCTTCAAGACGGTGCTGGACCGGCTGACCGGCGCCTATGCGCTGGCCGTGCTGATCGACGGCGAGGACGGACTGATCCTCGGGGCCCGACGCGGCAGCCCGCTGGTGGTCGGCTGGGGCGAGGGCGAGATGTATCTGGGCTCAGACGCGCTCGCGGTCGGACCGTTCACGACCTCGATCAGCTATCTCGAAGAAGGCGACTACGTCGCGCTGGACCGCTCGGGCGCGCGGATGTTCGATGTGTCGGGCACCCCCGTGGAACGGCCGGTGGTTCAGGTCTCCGGATCGTCGGCCATCGTCGAGAAGGGCGAGTATCGCCACTTCATGCTCAAGGAGATTCACGAGCAGCCCGACAGTGTGCAGCGGACCTTGTCCGAGTACCTCGACTTCGTGAACGGTCGGGCCAAGCCGACGGCGATCGACTTCGCCACCGTAGAGCGGATTCAGGTCGTAGCCTGCGGCACCGCCTTCTACGCAGCCCAGATCGGCCGCTACGCCTTCGAGCGTCTCGCCGGCCTGCCGTGCGACGTCGAGATCGCTTCCGAGTTCCGCTATCGCCGCCCGGCGGTGACGAAGGGCACGCTGGCGGTCGCGGTCAGCCAGTCGGGCGAGACGGCCGACACCCTCGCCTCGCTGACCTGGTGCAAGGCGCAGGGGCTCCGGACCGCAGCTTTGGTCAATGTCCATTCTTCGTCCATGGCGCGTGAGGCGGCTGTGCTCTGGCCCACGCACGCGGGGCCGGAGATCGGTGTGGCCTCCACCAAGGCCTTCACCGCCCAGGTTGCGGCCTTGCTGGCCCTGGCGGTCACCGCTGCCGTCCAACGCGGGAAGATCACCGCGACTGAAGAGGCCGAGCTGATCCAGGCTCTGGTCGAGACGCCCCGTCTGATCGCGGAGGCGATGGGGATGGACGACGCCCTGCGGGAGGTGGCGAACGACCTCTCCAAGGCTACGGACGTCCTGTTCCTCGGCCGTGGGGCCATGTTCCCGCTGGCCATGGAGGGCGCACTGAAGCTGAAGGAAATCAGCTATATCCACGCTGAGGGCTATGCCGCCGGCGAGCTGAAGCATGGCCCGATCGCCCTGATCGACGAGTTCACGCCGACCGTGGCGCTGGCGCCGTTGGACGACGTCTATGAGAAGACCGCATCGAACCTGCAGGAGGTCGCCGCCCGTGGCGGTCCGGTGATCATGATCGCTCCGGTAGACGCGCCCGACCCCCACGGCGCGGGCATCCGTCGTGTGGACGCCCCCGCCTGTCACCCCCTCGTGGCGCCGCTGGTCCATGCGGTGGCGATCCAGCTTCTGGCCTATTACACCGCGGTCCAGAAAGGCACCGACGTCGATCAGCCGCGAAATCTGGCCAAGTCCGTCACGGTCGAGTGATCGCCTTTCGCGGCCGACGCGTTAGGGTGGCCGAACGCTTGGACATGTTTGGACGATCGGCCGGACATCGGATGTACAGGGGCTGCACTTCATGACTTCTTCGCCGCGTCGACTGCGCAAGGCCGTGCTTCCGGTCGCCGGGCTGGGCACACGCGTGCTTCCGGGCACCAAGACGACGCCCAAGGAACTGCTGAACGTCGTCGACCGGCCGATCCTGTCCTACATCGTAGAGGAGGCGCGCGAGGCGGGGATCGAGCACATCGTCTTCGTGACGGGGCGCGCCAAACAGGCGATCGAGGATTATTTCGACCACCAGATCGAGCTGGAGGCCCAGCTGGAGGCCAAGGGCAAGACCGACGTCCTGGCCATGATGAACGCCGAGCTGGCCGAGGCCGGGGAGATGAGCTTCACCCGCCAGATGCAGCCCAAGGGACTGGGGCACGCCGTCTGGTGCGCACGCGACATCGTCGGCGACGAGCCGTTCGCCGTGATCCTGCCGGACGTGATCGTCGACTCCCAGCCGGGCGCGCTGAAGCAGCTGGCCGACGTCTATGCCGAGGTCGGCGGCAACGTCATCGGTGTGGAGCAGGTGCCCGAGACCGAGACCCACAAGTACGGCATCATCGATCCGGACGGTGACGCCTCTGGTGCGCGCATCCGCATGAAGGGCATGGTTGAGAAGCCTCCGCGCGGCGAGGCCCCGTCGACCCTGTCGATCTCCGGCCGCTACATTCTGCAGCCCGAAATCTTCAGCATCCTGGCCACGCAGGAACGCGGCGCCGGTGGAGAAATTCAGCTTACGGACGGAATGGCGCGGCTGATGCGCGACCAGACCTTCACGGCCGTGAAGTATGAGGGCGTCACCCACGACTGCGGCGACAAGATCGGCCTGCTGCGCGCCAATGTGGCGCTGGCCCTGAAGCGGCCCGACCTGGGCGAGGCGGCGCGGGCGGCGATCGCGGGACTGCTGTGATCCCCTCTCGGATAGGCCTGTAACCTCAAGCTTCGCGGCGACGTATCTTCGTGTCATGCTGGCCACGTCGTCAGCCGTCCTTGGGGGGACCATGAGCCGACCTGACCGCCCGCTGCCCGACGGCCGGGTCGCCATCTGGCGGCATCCCCTGCCCGTCCGCATCACGCATTGGGTCAACGCGATCTGCGTGCTGATTCTGGCCATGACCGGGCTGAACATCCTGAAGGCCCACCCGCACCTGTACTGGGGCCTGGCCTCGACCTTCGCCGATCCGTGGCTGAGCTTTCCGAACATCCCGGACTGGGCGACGATCCCGACGACGCGCAATCTGGCCGTCGCGCGTAACTGGCACTTCTTCTTCGCCTGGCTGTTCGTCATCAACGGCCTGATCTACCTGGCCTATGCCGTGATTTCCGGCCGTTTCCGTCGCCTGATGGAGCCGTCGCGCGAGGAGCTGAAGCACATTCCTCAAAGCGTGGTGGAGCACGCCAAGCTGCATTTTCCGGAGGGCGAGGCGGCGCGGACCTACAACGTCATCCAGAAGCTGACCTATCTGGTCGTTCTGCTGCTTCTGCTGCCGCTGATGCTGGGCACGGGGCTGGCCATGTCGCCAGGGATGAACGCCGCCCTGCCCGACCTGCTGGACCTGTTCGGCGGGCGGCAGTCGGCGCGGACGCTGCATTTCATCGCCGCCGCCGGGATCATCCTGTTCGCCGTGGTCCATGTGCTGCTGGTCTTCCTGTCGGGCCCCTGGAACAACCTGCGCGCCATGACCACTGGCTGGTTCGCGATCACGCCCGACGCCCCGCCCCCTTCCGCGTCCGAGGAGAAGCCCGATGCGTCCTGACCGTCGCCTGCTGATCCTGGGGGGCGCCGCGACCCTGTCGGGCTGCGACGCCTTCGTCCGCGTGCCGGCCGTCCAATGCACGGTGAGAAAGGCCGAGAAGCTGACGCTGGGCGCCCAGCGGGCGGTGATCCCACGCACGGCCCTGGCCCCCGAATATTCCGAGAAGGACATTTCGAAGGACTTCCGCGCCAACGGCTCGATCGATCCGGCGGACCGCGAGTACCGGACGCTGCGGGCCAACGGCTTCCGCGACTATCGGCTGGTCGTCGACGGGCTGGTGAACCGGCCGCTGAGCCTGTCGATGGAGGACATCAAGCGCCGCCCCTCGCGCACGCAGATCACCAAGCACGATTGCGTCGAGGGCTGGACCTCCATCGGCAAGTGGAAGGGCGCCCGCCTGTCGGCCATCCTGAACGAGGCGGGGCTGAAGCCGAACGCCAAGTACATCATGTTCTACTGCTTCGACGCCCTGGATCAGACCGAGGACGGCGAGCGGTACTATACGTCGATCGACTTGGTGGACGCCTTCCACGCCCAGACCCTGCTGGCCTACGAGATGAACGACCGGCCCCTGCCCATCAAGCACGGCGCCCCGATCCGGCTGCGTGCCGAACGCCAGCTCGGCTACAAGATGGCCAAATACATCAAGCGCATCGAGGCCGTCGAAAGCTTCGCCCACATCGGCAAAGGCAAGGGCGGCTATTGGGAAGATCGGGGCTACGAGTGGTACGCGGGGATATAGGCCGGACTTCGGCCAAAGGGACGCCGCATTTCTGACGCGAAGATGAACGGCGGATACCGACGTTCTTCAGGGCGACGGGCGCATCCCTGACCTCACCGGTCGACGACCGGTCCGCCCACCGGGCGGCAACCTTGGAGGAGGGTGCAGTCATGAAAGCGTATCTGTTGGTCGCCGGGGCCGTCCTGGCGTTTTCCACCCCGGTCGCGGCGCAGGAACATCTGCGTCTGCCGGCCGGAACCCGGATCGATCCCACGGCGGGACCTGGAAACATATCGAGCTTTCAGCCGCGCGGCGGTTTCGTGATCCGCGACGCGGCCTGCCACGTCGATCCCGCGATCGGGGCCGTGACCCTCACCAAGGGCGGAGGCGGCGACGTCAGCATCAGCTACGAGGTGCTGAACCGGGGTCGCCAGGCCTGGGCGTCAGGCCCCCGTCAGCAGCAGGTGACGGTTCGCGTGACCAACGCCAACACCGGCCGCACGTTCACGGAGACCGAGGCTCTGGCCGAGGCCGCCGCGCCTCGCGGCGGCATGGGACGGTTCACCACCCCGATGATCCGCAATGCCTTCGACGACTTCGAATTCGGCGGAGATGTGGAAGTCGAGATCGGATACGACCCCGACATCACCATCGACGGAAATCGCTGCAACGACGACGCAGCGACGGCGAACAACGTGCTGCGCGTCAGCAACGCACAGGTGAGCGCCTTCCTCGGATCGACGGCCCGCAGCCGCACCTTCCGCTGATCCAGTCGCGGACGCCCCGTCCCCCGGAAGCCGGTCCGCGACCCGCGCGGGCCGGCCTCAGGCGTCGGCAGCTTCCTCGGAGCGCCTCTTCATCAGGGCGTCGAAGCTGTCCCAGACGCCGTCGGCGCCGTGCCAGGCGCCCCTGGTGGCGGCCTTGGAGTATTCGGTGGCGCGGGCCTCGAAGAAGTTGGCATGCTCGACGCCCGACAGCAGGGCCTGCAGCCAGGGCAGCGGGTTCTCGCGCGAGCCGCCGTACAGCTCCGGCAGCTGCAGCTGGCGAAGGCGCCAGTCGGCGATGAAGCGGATGTACTTCTTGATGTCGTCCGGCGTCATGCCGTTCACCGGCCCCTGCTCGAAGGCCAGGTCGATGAACTTGTCCTCCATCGTCACCACGGTCTCGCAGCACTGGACGATGTCGTCGGCGACCGCCTTGGTCACCGCGCCCGTCTCTTTGTTGAAGGCATGGTACAGCTTGATGATGCCTTCGCAGTGCAGGCTTTCGTCGCGCACCGACCAGCTGACGATCTGGCCCATGCCCTTCATCTTGTTCTGGCGCGGGAAGTTCATCAGCATGGCGAAGCTGGCGAACAGCTGAAGCCCTTCGGCGAAGCCGCCGAACATGGCCAGCGTCCGGGCGATGTCCGCCTCGGTGTCCACCCCGAACTGGCCCATGTAGTCGTGCTTGTCCCGCATGGCCTCGTATTCCATGAAGGCGCCGAACTCGGCCTCGGGCATGCCGATGGTCTCAAGCAGCAGGGCGTAGGCCGCGATGTGGATGGTCTCCATGTTGGCGAAGGACGCCAGCATCATCTTGACCTCGGTCGGTTTGAACACCCGACCGTAGCGCTCCATGTAGTTGTCCTGGACCTCGATGTCCGCCTGGGTGAAGAAGCGGAAGATCTGCGTCAGCAGATTGCGCTCGCCGTCGTTCAGATTGGCCGCCCAGTCCTTGCAGTCCTCGCCCAGCGGCACCTCTTCGGGCATCCAGTGAACCTGCTGCTGCTTCTTCCACATGTCGAAGGCCCACGGATAGCGGAACGGCTTGTAGGCGGCCGAGGGCGTCAGCAGGCCGGGGACCTTGAGCGACGAGGACGGGACGTGCGCGTTCATGGTGGGCTCGACGATTCTGGAGGCGGAAACAGGCTTTCACCATGCGGGCGAAAGTCTCCGGCGCCAAGCCGAATTGCGGCTATGTTGCGATCACAATGTCGAGGACCGCTACATCTGGTGTCTTTGGTTCGAACCTTGGGGATGGTTTGGGGGACGACGATCATGTCCCGTCAGTGGACCGGCGCCTGAACTCGGGCGACGCATCGGAAACCGCCAAGGAGCGCCACGATGAAGTCCGTCCTGTTCCCTCTCTCGGCCGCCGCGGTGTTGCTCGCCTTGTCAGGCGTGGGCGCCGCTGCCCAGGACCACCAGACCGTCTGCCAGAGCCGAACCTCGGAAGCGAGGTACACGCCGCAGCAGCAGATCCAGTCCTGTACCGTCATCCTGGAACAGTATCGGCTGACGCCGGCCGATCGTGCCATCACCTTCACCAACCGCGGACGGGCTTGGTACGACGCCGGGAACCAGGACGCCGCCATCGCCGACTACGGCGAAGCCCTGCGCCACAACCCGGACTATGCGGCGGCGTGGTACAATCGGGGCACGAGCTATTCCGAGACCGGGCGTCAACCCCAGGCCATCGCCGATTTCACCGCCGCGATCCGGATCAACCCCAACTACACCAACGCCTATTTCAACCGCGGCGCCGCCCACGCCCGCAACGGCGACTGCGCCCGGGCGGTCGAGGATTTCAGCGCCGCCATCCGCCTGAACCCCGGTCTTGGCGTGGCTTATCGCAATCGGTCGATCTGCCGCCGCATCATGGGCGACACGGCGGGGTCGGAGGCCGACGTCGCGCAGGCTGCGCGACTGGGCTCCTAGATCGACATCCAGGCGCCCGGCTGGACACAGGTCGGCGTCATGGCCGCGTCGGGAATCCTGACGCGACTTTCGCCATCGGGCGGGCCAGTATGCGCGGCGGAGAACCGCCGAATGACCTACGTCGTCTATGGCGCGCTCGGCTCCGGTTCCGTGCCGGTCGAGGCGGCGCTGACCCTGATCGGGGCGCCCTATAGGGTGGAGGAGTTCGTCACCTACGCCTCGGAGGCCGAGCGGGCGCGCATCGCCCCGCACAATCCGATGCGCCAGGTGCCGGTTCTGGTGACGCCCGAGGGCGAGACGATCACGGAGAGCGCGGCGATCCTGCTGTGGCTGACGGAGCGGCATCCGGAGGCCGGGCTGGCGCCGCAGCCGGGCGACGCGCGCCGGGGGCAGTTCCTGCGCTGGATGGCCTTCATCCCGGCCGAGATCTATTCGATGTATTGGGTCCGCGACGTGCCCTCCCGCCTGGTCGGCGACGACCTGACGGCGCAGGCCGAGGTCGATGGTCGCACGCTGAAGCGCATCGCCGACTGCTGGCAGGTGATGGAGGGCGAGACCCGGCCGGGCCGGTTCATCCTGGGCGACGACCTGACGGTGCTGGATCTCTACATGGCCGTGGTCAGCCGCTGGCGGCCGCTGCGGCGCCGGTTCCACGAGGTCGCGCCGCGACTGGGGCAGGTGGCGCGGCGGGTAGACGCCCTGCCGGAACTGCAGGCGTTCTGGGCGAGACGGTTCCCCTTCGAGGGGGACTACGCCGACCCGGCCTAGGCCGCCCGCACGGCCGCTTCGTCCTCTGCCGTCAGCGCCTGGTTCAGCACCCGCAGCAGGCCGGTCTGGCTGATCGGCTTGGCCATGTGCGCGTCCATCCCGGAGGCCAGGCAGCGGGCCACGTCCTCGGGCATGGCGTCGGCCGTCATGGCGATGATGGGCGTGGTCAGGCCGCCGGCGCGCAGCGCCCGGGTCGCCTCCAGACCGTCCATCCGCGGCATGCGCACGTCCATCAGGACCAGGTCGAAGGCTTCGGCCCCGGCGGCGGCGACCGCCTCCACGCCGTCGATCGCCTCGGCCACCTCGCAGCCGAAGGCTTCCAGCATGACACGGGCGACCTCGCGGTTCACCGGATGATCGTCGACGACCAGCACGCGCGGCGTGCGGCCGCCCTCCGTCGGGGGCTCCGGTTCCGGCGCCGGGGCGTCGGCGGCGCGGGCGAGCGGCAGCACCAGGGTGAAGGCGGCGCCGCAGCCCTCGCCGCCCTGCACCTCGATCGTGCCGCCCATGCGCGCGACGTTGCGAGACGCCAAGGCGAGCCCCATCCCGGCCCCCTCGTGCGCGCGGCACAGGGTGGCGTCGGCCTGCTCGAAGGCCTGGAACAGGCGGTCGCGCTCGGCGGGGTCCAGCCCGCGGCCGGTGTCGGCGACGCGCAGGGCGATGCGGTCGCCGCGTTCGCGCACGGTGATCTCGACGCCGCCGCGATCGGTGAATTTCACGGCGTTGGAGATCAGGGCGTGGAGCGCCTGACGCAGCACGCGGCGGTCGGCCATGTGCCGCGCGCCGGGCACGAGCAGCGTCTCCACCCGCAGCGACAGCCCCTTGGCCTCCAGCGCGTCCAGGCTGGGCTTCAGCGCGTCCTCGACCACCTCGCCCAGCGCCACGGGCTCCGGGGACAGGGTCGCGTCGTCGCGGGCGAAGTCCAGGACGTCCTCGACCAGCATCAGCAGGCCGTCGCTGGAGCGGCGGATCTGGCGCGCCTGCCGCACGGCCTCGGGATCCAGGTCGGGTCGGGCGGCCAGCAGGTCGGCGAAGCCGGCCACGCCGTTCAGCGGCGTGCGCATCTCATGGCTCATCAGCGCCAGGAACCGGCCCCGCGCCTCTGCGGCGTGCTCGGCGCGGCGACGTGCGTCCTGGGCGGCCAGGGTGCGGGCGCGAAGGCGCGATTCCAGCCGTCGCCGCTCGGTCACGACGGTGGAGATCGGCAGGGCGGTGATGACGATGCAGGTCAGAAAGACGTTCAGCACGATCAGCCGCCGCATCATCTCCGGCGCCCCCGCCAGCGCCGGGTCGGCCGACAGCTGGGTCAGATGCACCGGGCCGTGCCCGGTCAGGGTCAGGGCGCCGCACAGCACCGCAGTCACGAGGACCGCCGCCGCCGTGGTGGGCGGCGACAGGCGCAGGGCGATCAGAAGAAGCGGCATCATGGTCAGGAACTGCAGCGGCGCCGAAGACTGCCAGAAGGTCAGGACCGTCACGCCGACGCTGAGCGCGATCAGCAGCGCCGCCTCGTGTCGCGACGCCCGGCTCATGCCCCGGAAGCGGTAGGCGCGGGCGAACATCAGAAGCGCCGGCGTGATCAGCATGACGCCCAGAAACTCCACCGACACGTACGTCTGGACGAAGAACAGGAGCATGGTCGGGGTCATGGGGTTGAGGGCGTTCATCACGCCCAGCGCCACGGCCGCCGACGCCAGCACGGCGGGCACTGCAGCCAGCAAGGTGAACCGGATCAGACGCACCGGCCGCCGCATGTCCAGGGCCGCGCCGCAGAACCGGCGCGCCAGAACCGCCGTGATCACCGCCACGCCCATGTTGAGCACGGCGTTCAGCCACAGGAATATGCCCGGGTCGCCGCGAAAAACGTTGTTGATCAGGTTGGCGGCGAAACAGGCCAGCAGCACGCCGATCGCCTCGCGCCGGTGCAGCTGAAGCAGGGCGGCGGCCATGATGCCGTTCGACAGCCAGACCGCGACCGATCCGAACTCCCGCGCCGACCAGAAGCCGACGGCCAGAGACGTGACGAACAGCGCCACATAGACCCACGGCGCGGGGCCCGCCTTCCGGCCGGCCTCATGCCTGAACACACGCCACCGACCCTTCAAGACCGGTCCCCCCCACTCCCACTGACGTCAGGACTAACAGCCAGCCGTAAACAAATCGGCCCACAGGTCGCAGGGCCGGAACCGGGGTTCAGGCGCGGCCGTTCCCCCTGCCTCGCTTCCAGAGGCCCCCATGTCCGACACCGTGCTCGATCCCAGCTTCCACCCGCCCGAGGAGGCGGTGGAGTTCTATGAGGAGAGCCTCCGGCTGCTGAAGGGGAGCGGCATCCCCTTCCTTCTGTCGGGCACCTATGCGGTGACGGCCTATACCGGCATCCGGCGGCCGACGAAGGATCTGGACGTCTTCTGCAAGCCCGGCGACTACCCCCGCATCCTGGCCTTCTTCCAGGCCCGCGGATACCGCACCGACGTCGAGGACGAGCGCTGGATCGCCAAGGTGTGGAAGGACGAGAAGCACTTCTTCGACGTGATCTTCGCCATGTCGAACGGCACCATCGCCGTGAACGACAGCTGGTTCGGCGAGGACGTGATCAACGTCTATGGGCACATCGTCACGATCACCCCGCCGACGGCCCTGATCCTGTCGAAAGTCTTCATACAGGACCGCTATCGCTTCGACGGCGCCGACGTGAACCACGTCATCCTGAAGCAGTCCGAGGCCATCGACTGGAAGTCGCTGCTCGACCAGATGGACCTGTACTGGGAGGTGCTGATGGCGCACCTGCTGAACTTCCGCTTCGCCTATCCGACCGAGCGGGACCGGGTGCCCGGCTGGGTCATGACTGAGCTGACCGAGCGGCTGCGGGCGCAGGTCGACCTGCCGGCGCCGCGGGTGAAGGTCTGCCGGGGCCGCCTGTTCAGCCCGCGCGACTACATCTCCGACGTGGCCGAGTGGGGCTTCGGCGACGTGGTCGGCAAGGGCCTGGAAGAGCGCCACGACCCGGTGCACTGACCATGAGCGACGTCGTCGTCCCCATCCCGCCCGCCGATCAGGACGCGGCCCCGCAGACGCTGCAGCCCGGGCTGGAGCCCGGCCCGGCGAAGAAGCTGCGCGTGGCCGCCGTCGGCGACCTGCACGTCGGCGAAGGTCAGGACCGGCCCTATCGCGACCTGTTCGAGCGGGTGCACGAGGACGCCGACGTCCTGTGCCTGGCCGGCGACCTGACCAACTTCGGCAAGACGCGCGAGGTCGAAATCCTGCTGGAGGACCTGAAGGCCTGCCGAATCCCCATGGTCGGCGTGCTGGGCAACCACGAGCACGAATGCGGTCAGCCGGACCATGTGCGCGACCTGCTGTGCGACGCGGGGGTCAAGGTTCTGGACGGCGGGCAGGCCTATGAGATCGAGGGTGTGGGCTTCGCCGGCGGCAAGGGCTTCGTCGGCGGCTTCGGCCGCTACATGCTGAGCGCCTTCGGCGAGACGGAGATCAAGCGCTTCGTGCAGGAGGCGGTGGACGACGCCAACCTGATCGAGAACTCAATCCGCACGCTGCGGACCGAGCGGTCGGTCGTCGTGCTGCACTATGCGCCGATCGTCGACACCGTGGTGGGCGAGCCGGCGGAGATCCACGCCTTCCTGGGCTCGTCGCGTCTGGGCGAGACGATCGACCGCTACGACAACGTCTCTCTGGTGGTGCACGGCCACGCCCACCGCGGCGCGCCGGAAGGCCGCACCAACAAGGGCGTGCCCGTCTACAACGTCGCCCTCCCGGTGCTGCGGACGCTCGGGGAGACGCCGTACCGGGTGTTCGAGGTCTAGCCCGCCAGCAGCATCCACGCGCCCGTGGCGATGAAGCCCAGCGCGGCGGCAAGACGGATCCATTTCAGGGGCAGCCGCTTCGCCAGCGCCTCGCCGAGCAGGACGGCGGGGACGTTGGCGATCATCATGCCGAGGGTCGACCCCAGCAGGACGGGAACCAGGGCCTCGAACCGCGCGGCCAGAAGGGCGGTGGCGATCTGGGTCTTGTCGCCGATCTCCAGCACGAAGAAGGCGGCGGCGGTGGTCAGAAAGACGCCGAGGAAGGTCTTCTCGTCCGCGTCGGTCCGTTCCTCCAGCCGGTCGGGGATCAGCGCCCAGGCGCCGAAGCCAAGGAACGCCAAGCCGACGACCCACTTCAGGTGATCCCCATCCATGAAGCGCGCCAGCACCGAGCCGGCGACGGCCGCGAAGGCGTGGTTCAGCACCGTGGCGGCGAAGATGCCCAGAATGATCGGCGCGGGCCGGCGCCAGGCTGCGGCCAGGACCACGGCCAGCAGCATGGTCTTGTCGCCGATCTCGGCGACCGCAACCAGACCGGTCGAAATCAGAAAGGCGTCCAAGGGACGTCACCGAATGCGCGGGGGGCCGACGGAGGACCAGCGACTTCGCAGCCAGGCCCCCGCATGGAAGCGCCCTGCGAAGTCAGCGGTCTTGCTGGAACTCTCTCGTGCCCTAACGCTCGCCTCGCGGAGGCTCGCTGCTTGAGGGCGCCGAACCGGCCTCAAGCAGCATCGCGCCGCGCGCGATGCGATAGGCCAACAAGAGTGTCCTTCCGCGCCATTCCCTCCGGGCGAGGGAAAGCATGTTGACGCGGACCCCGCATGAGACGCTGCGGGCGGCTACTCCCCGATGACGGCGTCGCCTTAGCGCGGAGAGGGCTCGTCGTGCAAGCCGGACAGGCGCGCCGCCTGCCGCCGCTCGAACCCATAGCTGACCAGCCACAGCGCCATGGCCCAGGCCGCACCGGCGCACCAGCCGGCGATGACGTCGCTGGCCCAATGGGCGCCCAGATAGACGCGGGTCATGCCGATGATCAGGGCGATCGTCAGCGCCCAGCCGAGCGCGAAAGCCTTGAACCGCCGCTGCTGGAAGGCGCAGGTCAGCATCACGCCAAGCGTCAGATAGAAGACGGTCGACAGCAGGGCGTGGCCGGACGGGAAGCTGGCGTTGATCGTCTCCACCGCCTGATAGACGGCGGGCGGCCGGTCGCGGGCGAACAGCGCCTTCAGCCCCTCGCTGAGGGCGACCCCGCCCAGCAGGCCCAGCACCAGAAGCAGGGCCGACAGACGCTTCCGCTGCATCACCAAGAAGATCACGGCGATCAGGGCGAACAGGGTCAGGACCGAAATGCCGCCCAGCGGCGTCAGATCGGCCGCCGCCTCCGCCAGCCACCACGGCCCGCGCGCGTTGCCCGGCGTCGGCTGCAGCCAGGTGAGCACCGACATGTCGAAGGCCTGACCGTCGGCCTCGGTCGCGTCGTCGGCCACCTCGATGAAGGTCAGAACGCCCACCGCGACGACCAGCAGGGCCGCAAGGGCGGCGATCTCCGCGCGCGCGACCCGGAGGGCGCGGCGCAGGAAGGTGGCGAACTGGACTTCGGTCATGGTCGGCATGAACGGTCACGCTTGAAGGGCGTTCCAGATCACGCGGTCGTGATCATCGGCGTCATGCCGTCGTCTTGGCCCGTCCACAGGCTCATCCCCCGTCCCGAGAGCGATTCGGCCAGAAAACGAACGTCAACCCCGTTGACGGGTCGTTAGCCATCTGCGCCCCATATGTGGGTTCGGGAGGCGCTTCGCCCACTAGATGATGTGGTCGAAACGCAGGTGGCTTAATCGAGACTCTGTTCGGGGCACTGACCAAATGGCTGGCGGCGAAGCGGTGAAGACGGCGGAATTCCAGACGGTTGCGGAGGTCGAGGCGACCCCGAAGCCGCAGCTTTCGGTGGTCAGATCGATCCAGCTGGACCGCTCGCGCGACGCCCTGCTGACGGAATTCGGCAAGAAGACGCTGGAGGACCGCTATCTGCTGAAGGGCGAGTCCTATCAGGACATGTTCGCCCGCGTCGCCACGGCGTTCTCCGACGACGCCGACCACGCCCAGCGCGTCTATGACTACATGTCCAAGCTGTGGTTCATGCCGGCCACGCCGGTGCTGTCGAACGGGGGCGCGGATCGCGGCCTGCCGATCAGCTGCTTCCTGAACGCGGTCGGCGACTCGCTCGACGGCATCCAGAACGTCTGGAACGAGAACGTCGCCTTGGCGTCCAACGGCGGCGGCATCGGCACCTATTGGGGCGGCGTCCGCTCCATCGGCGAAAAGGTGAAGGGCGCGGGCCAGACCAGCGGCATCATCCCCTTCATCCGCGTGATGGATTCGCTGACGCTGGCCATCTCGCAGGGCTCGCTGCGCCGCGGCTCGGCGGCGGTCTATCTGGACGTCCACCATCCGGAGATCGAGGAGTTCCTCGAGATCCGCAAACCCTCGGGCGACTTCAACCGCAAGTCCCTGAACCTGCACCACGGCATCAACATCACCGACGCCTTCATGGAGGCGGTGCGCGACGGCAAGACCTTCGACCTGGTCTCGCCCAAGACCGGCGAGGTCATGAAGACCGTCGACGCCCGCAGTCTGTGGCAGAAGATCCTCGAGATCCGCCTGCAGACGGGCGAGCCCTATCTGATCTTCTCCGACACGGTGAACCGGCAGATGCCGCAGCACCAGAAGGACCTGGGGCTGAAGGTCAAACAGTCGAACCTGTGCGCCGAGATCATGTTGCACACCGGCCGCGACCACCTGGGCATCGACCGCACCGCCGTGTGCTGCCTGTCGTCGGTAAATGCCGAGAAGTTTCTGGAGTGGCGCGAGGAGCCGATGTTCGTCGAGGACCTGATGCGGTTCCTGGACAACGTGCTGGAAGACTTCATCCGTCGCGCCCCGCCGGCCATGAAGGCCGCCGTCTATTCGGCCGTGCGGGAACGCTCGGTGGGTCTGGGCCTGATGGGCTTCCACTCCTTCCTGCAGGCTCAGGGCGTCGCCTTCGAAAGCGCCATGGCCAAGTCGTGGAACATGCGGCTGTTCAAGCACCTGCGTCGCGAGGCCGACAAGGCCAGCCGCGTCCTGGCCGAGGAGAAGGGCCCGTGCGAGGACGCCCGCGAGCGCGGCGTCATGGAGCGGTTCAGCCACAAGCTGGCCATCGCCCCGACCGCCTCCATCTCGATCATCTGCGGCGGCACCTCGGCGGGCATCGAGCCGATCCCGGCCAACATCTACACCCACAAGACCCTGTCGGGCTCATTCGCGGTCAAGAACCCGTATCTGGAAGAGCTGCTGGAGGGCAAAGGTCTGAACACCGACGCCGTCTGGTCCTCGATCCTTGAGAACGAAGGCTCGGTGCAGCATCTGGACGGCCTGACCGACGACGAGAAATCGGTGTTCAAGACCGCCTTCGAGCTGGATCAGCGCTGGCTGATCGACCTGGCCTCGGACCGCGCGCCGGAAATCTGCCAGGCCCAGTCGCTGAACCTGTTCATCCCCGGCGACGTCGACAAATGGGACCTGCACATGCTGCACTGGTCGGCGTGGGAGCGCGGCGTGAAGTCGCTGTATTACCTGCGTTCCAAGTCGGTGCAGCGCGCGGCCTTCGCCGGCGCCGAGGACAAGGTGAGCGGAGAGGCCGAAGTCGATCCGAACCAGCCCGACCTGTTCTCGGCCGCCCGCACCGACTACGACGAGTGCTTGGCCTGTCAGTAAGGCTGGCCCTACCGCTCGCGACGCGGTCGCCCGCTGCTTGAGGGCAAGGGAACCGCAGCCGCAGGAGGTCCGTTCGGTGTCCGAAATCCGTCGTGAAAACGTCAGTTGCGGCCGGGGGCGACCCTGAGGCATGCTGGCGGGGCCGACGACGGTTTGAGGGGACCGCCATGCGCCGCACGCACACGATCAAGGCAGGAGGCTGCGCCGTCGTCGCGGGCCTGTGCCTGATCGCCGGCGCCGCATCGGCCCAGACGGCGATCCGCCAGACTTGGGGTGACGGGACCGAGACCACCTCGCGACTGAACCGGATGCCCGCCGCCGCCTTGGCCTCAAGCACGGCGTTCGCGGATGCCGGCCCCTCGTCCACGAGGGTGGTGGCACAGGCGGATTCGCCTTGGGTCGCCGTCGAGCGCGACGTCTGGGTCGAGAACGAGGGCGCCACCGACCGCTTCCGCCTGACGCGGTCCGGCCGGATGCAGCGCATCGACGGCGCGCCCGTGCCGCCCGGTCCGATGGACGCGGCCATTCTGGAAGCCGAAACCTTTGACCTGACCTACACGCGCGGCTGGCCAACGGCGATCGCCCGGACCGAGTCCGGGCTTGAGGTGTCGCTGACGCCCCATGCCGGCATCGGCTTGGGCTCCCGCGGCGGCTCGGCCGAGGCGGGCGCCACGCTGAAGATCGGCAACGACCTGGAGCGGATGGTGCCTGACGGCCTTGAGGCCTTCGGCGATCGCCCGCGCTGGTACGTCTATGCCGCCGGATCGGGCCGAGCCGTCGGCTACAACTTCGCCCGCACGCGCGACGGCGACTTCGCCCGCTCGGGCGTCAGCCACGACTCCGGCGCCTTCATCGGCGACGCCTCTCTGGGCGTGGCGATGCGACAGGGGCCGATCCACGGCTCGGTCGGCCTGGTCTATCGCGAGGTCGAGGTCGAAGGCCTCCGCGTCGGCCAAGGCATCGACGACGACGTCGACGAGGGCATGCTGGCTTTCCAGTTGTCGATCAAGCCGGAGTGGTGACGGCAGCTCAATAGGCCACCACGCCCTCGCGCCGGTCGTCTGCGCCGCCGTCCCAGCCCCAGCGACCGTCCTCCCCGCGTCGCCAGATCGCGCCGTGGAGGCCAGAGTTCTCGCTGGTGTTCGGCCGGATCACGATCCCCCGCTCGCCGAGCGCCGCGCGCATGTCCGGCGAGAACCGTTCAGCGTCGGCGCCGAAGCCGGCGCCGCGCGCCACCAGATTTGGCAGGTCGAAGGCGTCCTGCATCGGCAGGCCCCAATCCAGCACCGCCACCAGCGCCTTGGTGTTATAGGCGAGGATCGAGGTGCCGCCGGGCGACCCCAGGGCCGCGACGAACCGGCCCTCCATATCCAGCACGATGACCGGCGACATGGAACTTCGCGGGCGCTTTCCGGGCGCGACTGCGTTGGCGGCCGGCTGACCGTCGGCGCGCAACGGCTCGAACGAGAAATCGGTCAGCTGATTGTTGAGGAAGAAGCCCGCCGCCATACGGCCCGAGCCGAAGACGCTCTCGACCGTGGTCGTCATGCTGACCACGTCGCCCTGGGCGTCCACGACGACGAAGTGGCTGGTGCCCGACGGCTCCTGCGTCGCGTCGAAGCCGCGGATGACGCCGCCGGGAGGCCGACCCGCCTCGGCCGCCCCGGTCAGGGTCAGGGCCAGTTCGGCGCGTTCGGCCACGTAGCCCTCGTCCAGCATTCCCTGCACCGGCACGCCGACGAAGGCGGGGTCGCCGACGTAACGGTCGCGGTCGGCGTACATGACGCGCTGCAGCTGGGCGAAGGTCACCCAGGCGTCGACGCTGTCGGGCCCCTCAAGGATAGTCGGGACCGTCTCGGCCATGCCGAGGAACTGCAGCACCGCAACGCCCGACGACGGCGGCGGCGGCACGCAGACCAGATACAGGCGATAGGGCCGGCACAGCGCCCCGCGTTCCTTAGGCTCATAGGTCCGCAGGTCTTCCGAGTTCAGCGACCCGGGACGCGGCTGGGCCCCGACGGCCGTCAGGATCTCGGCGGCGATGCGCCCGTGGTAGAGCGCGTCGGGGCCGCCGGCCGCTAGGTCGGCCACCGTCTGCGCATAGGCCGGGTTCTTCAGCAGGTCGCCGGCGACCACGCGACTTCCGTCGGGCTTGGTGAAATAGGCCTCCGCCCACTCCGTGCCGCCCTGCCCCGTCCGCGACGCGGCGAACCCGGCCAGACGCGGCGAGACCACGAAGCCGTCCCGCGCCAGCCGCTCGGCGTCGCCGAACAGGGCGCTCCAGGCCAGTCGTCCGTGCTTCTGGTGCGCCAGGCCCAGCATGGCGACCGCTCCGGGCACGCCGGTCGACCGGCCCGACAGCACGGCGTCGCGGAATCCCAGAGGGCGGCCGTTCTCGTAGAAAAGTTCCGGCGTCGCCGCCGCCGGCGCCGTCTCGCGCCCGTCGAAACTGGTGATGTCCCCGGTCTCGGCGTCGTAGTGCATCATGAAGGCGCCGCCGCCCAGGCCCGAAGACTGCGGCTCCACCAGCCCCAGCACCGCCTGCACGGCGACGGCCGCGTCGACGGCCGAGCCGCCCTCGCGAAGCACCTTCATGCCGGCCTCGACCGCCAGCGGACTGGCGGCCGACACGAACGGTCCGCGCGCCGGCGGGGGAGACGGAAGAACCTGCGTCGCGGGCGGTGCGGTCGGCACGGCTCCACAGGCGGACGCCGCCATCAGAGCGGCCGAGGCCAGGGTGATCAGGGCACGACGGGCGAAGCGCGAGGTCATGGCTTCTGACCTAGGCGACGCCGCCGCTTGCGCCAACCCCGTGCGCCATGCCTCATGCGGCGTCCATCCAGGGGAGAACCGACATGATCCGCCCGCTCGCCGCAGCTCTGATCCTCGCCTTCGCGGCCGCGCCCGCCCTCGCGCAGGAAGCCCCGCCCGCCGCGACTGCGCCCGCCCATGTGCCGAACCCCGCCGACGTCGAGACGCTCGACGGCATCATGGCCGCTCTCTACGACGTCATCTCCGGGCCGGCCGGTCCGCGCGACTGGGATCGGTTCCGGGGCCTGTTCCTGCCCGGCGCGATCATGGGAGGGTCGGGCCCGGCGCGCGACGGCGTCGCCCGGCTGCGCGTCGGCGGGGTCGAGGACTACGTCCGCAACTCCGGCGCCTACTTCATGCAGACGCCTTTCTTTGAGCGCGAGATCGGCCGAAAGGTTCAGACGTGGGGGCCGCTCACCCAGGTGCTGACCGCCTATGAGACCGCGGAAACCGCAGGAGGACCGGCGACCCAGCGCGGCGTCAACTCGGTGACCCTGTTCAACGACGGCAAGCGCTGGTGGATCACCTCCATCACCTGGGCCGGAGAGGCGCCCGACCGCCCCATGCCCACCGACTGGTGAGCGGGCGGAAAACCGTTCGGGCACGGCTTGCCTTGCCGCGCCCGAACCGTTAGATGACCGCCCTCGCCGTCAAGGCCTGTGCGCACCCGTAGCTCAGCTGGATAGAGCACCAGACTACGAATCTGGGGGTCAGGAGTTCGAATCTCTTCGGGTGCGCCATGCCTGACCGCGTTTCGCGGCAAGGCGAAGCTTCGGCTTCAGTGCATCCGCGCCTTCCCGATCTCCAGCCCGCCCGCGCCAGCGCTGACCGCGATCACGGACCCGTCCTCGATCTCGCCGGCCAGCAGCTTCTTGGCCATCGGATCCACCAGCTCCTTCTGGATGACGCGCTTCAGCGGGCGGGCGCCGTAGACGGGGTCGTAGCCCTTGTCGGCGAGCCAGGCCGAGGCGCTGTCGTCGAGCGCCAGCGTCAGTCGGCGGTCGGCCATCAGTTTTTCGAGACGCGCCAGCTGGATGCGGACGATGCCGGCCATCTGGTCGCGACCGAGGCGCCGGAACAGGATGATCTCGTCGATGCGGTTTAGGAACTCGGGGCGGAAGTGGGCGCGGACGGCCTCCATGACGTAGGGGCGCACGGCCTCGACGTCCTCGCCCTCGGCCTGATCGGCGAGCGCGGCCGAGCCGAGGTTGGAGGTCATGATGATCAGGGTGTTCTTGAAGTCGACCACCCGGCCCTGACCGTCCGTCAGGCGGCCGTCGTCCAGCACCTGCAGCAACACGTTGAACACGTCGGGGTGGGCCTTTTCGACCTCGTCGAACAGGACGACCTGATAGGGGCGGCGACGCACGGCCTCGGTCAGCGCCCCGCCCTCGTCATAGCCGACATAGCCCGGAGGGGCGCCGATCAGGCGGCTGACCGAGTGCTTCTCCATGTACTCGCTCATGTCGATGCGGGTGATGGCCTGGTCGTCGTCGAACAGGAAGGCGGCCAGCGCCTTGGTCAGCTCGGTCTTGCCCACGCCCGTGGGGCCGAGAAACAGGAAGGAGCCGAGCGGGCGGTTGGGGTCGTTCAGGCCGGCGCGCGCGCGGCGCACGGCGTCGGCGACGGCGGCCAGAGCCGCGTCCTGACCCACCACGCGGCCGCGAAGGACGTCTTCCATCTTGAGCAGCTTCTCGCGCTCGCCCTCCAGCATCTTGTCGACGGGCACGCCGGTCCAGCGGCTGACGACGGCCGCGATCTGTTCGGCGTCGACGACCTCGGGGGTCAGGGGGCCTGACCTGTCGGCCTCGTTGGCCTCGACTTCCGCCAGCTGCTTCTCGATCTGGGGAATCTGGCCGTAGGCGATCTCGGACGCGCGGCCTAGGTCGCCGGCGCGCTGGGCGGCGGCCAGTTCGGCGCGCAGGCGGTCCAGCGTCTCGCGCAGCTGGGCCCCGCCGGCGACTTTTTCCTTTTCCGACTTCCAGCGGGCGGTCAGGTCTTCGGACTGGCCCTCCAGATCGGCGATCTCGTCCTCCAGCTTCTCAAGACGCTGCTGCGAGGCGGAGTCCGTCTCCTTCTTCAGGGCCTCGCGCTCGATCTTCAGCTGGACCAGGCGACGGTCGATCTCGTCCAGCGCCTCGGGCTTGGAGTCCACCGCCATGCGCACGCGCGACGCGGCCTCGTCGACCAGGTCGATCGCCTTGTCGGGCAGGAAGCGGTCGGTGATGTAGCGGTTCGACAGGGTGGCGGCGGCGACGATGGCGGCGTCCGAGATGCGCACTCCGTGGTGGACCTCGTACTTCTCCTTCAGTCCCCGGAGGATCGACACCGTGTCCTCGACCGTCGGTTCGGAGACGAAGACGGGCTGGAAGCGGCGGGCCAGGGCGGCGTCCTTCTCCACGTGCTTGCGGTACTCGTCCAGCGTGGTGGCGCCGACGCAGTGTAGTTCGCCGCGCGCCAGCGCGGGCTTCAGCAGGTTGGACGCGTCCATGGCGCCGTCGCCCTTCCCCGCCCCGACAAGCGTGTGCATCTCGTCGATGAAGAGGACGATGCCGCCCTCGGCCGCGGCCACCTCGTTCAGCACGGCCTTCAGCCGCTCCTCGAACTCGCCGCGGTATTTCGCGCCGGCGATCATGGCGCCCATGTCCAGCGCCATGACCTTCTTGTCACGCAGGCTCTCGGGCACGTCGCCGTCGACGATGCGTTTGGCCAGGCCCTCGACGATGGCGGTCTTGCCGACGCCGGGCTCGCCGATCAGCACGGGGTTGTTCTTGGTGCGACGGGCCAGCACCTGAATGGTGCGACGGATCTCTTCGTCGCGGCCGATCACAGGGTCGATCTTTCCGTCGGCGGCGGCCAGGGTCAGATCGCGGGCATAGCGTTTCAGGGCGTCGTAGGCGTCCTCGGCCCCGGCCGAGTCGGCCGTCTTGCCCTTGCGGAGCTCCAGGATGGCGGCGTCCAGCTTGTCCGGCGTCACACCGCTGGCGGCCAGAACGGTCTTGGCGACGCCGCCTTCGCGGGCCAGCGCGGACAGGATGCGCTCGGTCGTGACGAAGGCGTCGCCGGCCTTCTTCGCGGCCTGCTCTGCGGCGGCGAAGACGCGGGCGGTGTCCCCGTCCAGATACAGCTGGCCCGAGCCGCCCTCGACCTGGGCGCGCTTGGACAGGGCGGTCTCCACATCCGCCTCGGCGCGCTTCGCGTCGCCGCCGGCGGCGGTGATCAGGTTGCGCGCCAGACCGTCGCGCTCTTCCAGCAGCACCTTGAGCACGTGCTCGGGGGCGAACTGCTGGTGGCGGCGGGCCAGGGCCAGCGATTGAGCCGACTGGACGGCCTGTTTGGCACGGTCGGAGTAGAGGTCTAGATTCACGGTGCATCCCTTCGAGAAGCGGACTTCCGCCGACGCGCCCTCATGCAAGCGACGCGCCGTGCGGCTTGGCCTGAGTTGGGTGTGGCCGATGCGTCACACAAGGGCGTTGGCGCGGGATTTCGCGCGGCCTAGGCTCCACCGAAGGAGGCGTTCGTGATCCCCCATTCCGCGTGGCCTGTCGATCCGGGCGTGATCCTGCCCTTTCTGGTCGCCGTGCTGCTGATTGAACTGACGCCTGGGCCCAACATGGGCTGGCTGGCGCTGATCGCGGCCGGGCGCGGCCGAGGGGCGGGACTGGCGGCGGTGGCGGGGGTGACGGTGGGCCTGGCGGTCTGGATGCTGGCGGCGACGGCCGGCCTGACGCAGGCGCTTTTGCGGGCGCCGGCGCTTTATCAGGGCCTGCGCTGGGCGGGGGTGGCCTTCCTGCTGTGGCTGGCGTGGGAGGCTTGGCGCGTGCCGCCCGACCGGACCGCGCCGGTGGACGCCGCGACGCGGCGCGGCCTGTTCCTTCGCGGCCTGACCGGAAATCTGCTGAACCCGAAGGCGGCCGTGTTCTATGTCGCGCTGCTGCCAGGCTTCATCCGGCCCGACCACGGCGCGGCCTGGGGTCAGGCGCTGTGGCTGGGCGGCGGGCACATCCTGATCGCCGTCGTCGTGCACGCCGCCATCGTGCTGGGCGCGGACCGAGCGGGACATGCGGCGATGGCGCGGACGCAGGGGCCCGTCTTGCGCGCCCTGATGGCCGGCGGCATCGCGGCCGTGGCGCTGTGGACCGCGTGGCAGACGCGGTGAGCGGACGTCAGGGCCGCTGCAGCACGCCCGGCCTGACCTTCGCCGTCGGACGCTCCTCGACCGCCAGGAAGGCCGCGCACAGGCCGGCCCACAAGGCGTAGGACACGCCGACCACCGCCGCCAGCGGCAGGCCGCCGACGCCGAACAGCAGAAGCGCCGTCTCGGTGAAGCCCAGCGCCTGACCGGGGTCGGCGGACGTCACCCAGCCCAGCACCGAGATGACCAGCGCTAGAAGCGCCTGAAGCCCCACGGCCAACAGGCCGCCGTAGAACATGAAGCGCCAGACGACGCCCAGCCGCGTGCCCGGACGTCCAGTGCGCGCATGCTCGCGCCGCAGTTGCCAGAGGATGGCCGGCACGGCGATCGCGCCCACGGCCAGCACCAGCAGACGCCAGTCGGTGTCGACGCCCCTGAACCACGTCGTCGGCTTCCAGACCAGAAGCGTCAGCCACAGCGGCGGCCACAGAACGCCTGCGACCGTGGCCAGCGCCAGCGGCGCGGTCGAGCGCCGGAACGCCACAGGGCGGCGGCCGGGCAGGGTCGAGGCGTCCTCGAAGTCGACCTTCATCGCGTCGGCGCCGGTTCGGGGCCGGAGTAGTCGTAGAAGCCGCGCCCGGCCTTGCGGCCCAGCCATCCGGCCTCGACGTACTTCACCAGCAGCGGGCACGGCCGGTACTTGCTGTCGGCCAGGCCGTCATAGAGCACGTTCATGATGGCGAGGACGACGTCCAGCCCCATGAAGTCCGCCAACTCCAGCGGGCCCATCGGATGGTTGGCCCCCAGCTTCAGCGCCGTGTCGATCGAGACCACGTCGCCTACGCCCTCGTACAGGGTGAAGACCGCCTCATTGATCATCGGCGCCAGGATGCGGTTGACGATGAAGGCGGGGAAGTCCTCGGCGTTCGTCGTGGTCTTGCCCAGGCTCTCGGCGAAGGCGACCGCGGCGTCGTAGGTGGCGGCCGAAGTGGCGATGCCGCGCACGATCTCGACCAGCTTCATCGTCGGCGCCGGCTTCATGAAATGCAGGCCGATGAAGCGGTCCGGGCGGTCCGTCGCCGAGGCCAGACGGGTGATCGAGATCGACGAGGTGTTGGACGCCAGCAGGGCCCCGGCCGAGAGGTGCGGCGTCAGTTCGGTGAAGACGGCCTTCTTGACCGCCTCGTCCTCGACCGCCGCCTCGATCACCAGATCCGCCCGCCCCACGTCGGCCAGACCCGACGCCGCGGTCACGCGCGCGGCGGCGGCGGCGCCCGCGTCGGCGC
>JAIEQC010000054.1 GCA_019748055.1 Caulobacteraceae bacterium
GACAACCGCCCCCCAACCCGCAAAGGGGGTCCCTATTGCACGCCGATATGGGGTCCCGGTTCGACGCCTATTTACAGTCGATCGGCGGTCACCGCGACGATGAACCTGGCTAGTCTATCCTGAAGATCGGGATGCAGATGGACGTCTGGTTCGTCGATGAGAAGAAGGTTCGCTTCGCCGTCGACGCACTCTTTCGAGAACGCGAGGATCTCGATGCCGAGCGAGATCAGTTCGGCTTCGCCGCTGCTGATCTCCTCGGGGCCGCTTTCGGCGCCTGTATCCTTGTCCAGGATCCGAAAGACACGTCCAGCGTCGCGCTCTATCTGCACCCGATCGAGGAGCCCGTTGAGCAACGCCACTGTCGTGTCGAAGGTGCGCGGCGTGTAGCCAGGCTCGGTGTGTTCCCGCTCGATCTCCCGAAGCGCCAGGATCTCGAGCTGCCGAAACAGCGTCGTGCTCTGCTGCCGGAAGTTATCTGACTGGTTGCGCCGGCGAGTGTCGCTCAGCCAGTTTATGTTCTGACTAATCGTCTGCTCGATTGCCGGATCGTATCGGAGGAACCCTCCTCGCTCCGGCGTGATGTAGCGGACCTTGGCGAGCCCTCCATTGCGGCGTGAGTGCTGCTCAATCGCCTTAAGCAGATAGCTCTTCCCGCAGCCGTTCTTGCCCAGGATCACATTGATCCGGTCGAGCCCAATCAACGTGAACGGAGCGACATCCCGTATGTCCATTGAGTGATTCTACCTTGGATCCTTACGAAGCGTGGCCATTCCGCCATCGCAGCCAGCTACCGTCCAGTGCCGCGCTAGAATTGACGTGATGGCATATTCCCATCCGCTCGGACGAAATTCGCTTCGATTGCAGCGCCGGAGCCGTGCCCTAATGCAGCAAGACATTGGCGACCTGCTTGAAGTGGATCCATCGAGCGTTTCGCGTTTCGAGTTCGGGCGCCAGCTTCCTCCGCTTGACGTGGCAATCGCGTACGAAGCCGTGTTTGGCGCCCCCGTATCCGATCTCTATTCCGACTTGAAGCAGCAACGGTACGATGACGTGCTCGCGGCAGCTAAGCGGCTTCAGAGTGAGATTCCGGCTCGCCCGGGGTACTGGAAGGACGAGCGGCTCGCCTTCCTCGACGACTTGATTGAGATGCTTGAGGGACGAGTGCAGGAGCGGCCGAAGCCTGATCGCAACCCTGGCTGAGGGCACTCATTGCATCGTCCGCACGAAGAGCCCCCAATATCCGAGGTAGAACCTGATGCGGTGCACCGTTCAGTGAATTTCGACCTTCCAGGATGACTTGGAAGACCGGAAACATAGTGATTTGCAGGCTTTTTCCCCGCGCACGGAGGTCCGAGGTTATGGATTTGACCGTATCGCGCTTCTCATCCCCAGATCCGGCTTCGTATAAGGATTTGGCCGTTTCCGCGCGTCCGAGGTATTTCACCACACGATCAGCAAATGTCTCGTGTGGACCCGGGCCCTCAAGCGCCAAGCTGATGCACCGCCGCTCGGCGAGCAGCATGCCCTTGCGGGCTTCGAAAGTCTCCCTGTCGAGGTGATCGTCCAGAAACGCGTCCGTCAGGCGGACGAGGCGGTCGTCGCACTTGCCGAGGTCCCGCTTGAGCCCTCCGAACCACTCTCGGCGGAGTCGCGCTTCCTGTGTTCCCAATTTCTGGGCTTCTGCGAGCAACACCGTTCTGGCCGGCTCCGGCAGCCGCAGTTGTCCGAGGTGCGTTCGGATCGACTTGTCGATGTCCGTCTCGCGCAAGCTCGTGCCCCGGCAGGAGAGCGAGTGGCATCGATAATAGACATGGCCCTTTCGGGTCTCTCCGATGAGCGAGTAGCCGCACTCCGCGCACCGGATCAGTCGCCGGAAGATGTGGGCATGCCGGTTGGGTCGAGCGAACACCCGCCCGCCGAGGACTGACTGCACGCGGTCGAAGGTGGCTTTCGACACCAGCGGCGCGTGCACGCCTTCGAACGTCTCCCCAGTACGCTTCACGCGGATCAGTCCGCAGTAGAAGGGATTGCGAAGAAGGCAGGACATGGCCTCCAGCGACAGGGGACGACCATTCCGACTGCGCAAGCCCCGCCGTTCCATCTCCTTGCGGAGGGTCTGAAGGGTGTGCCCTCCGGAGACGTAGAGATCGAACGCCTGCTGCACGAGCGGTCCCACGTCTGGATCGATCTCCTTGGGACGACCCTTGCCGCGGTCGAGATAGCCGCGCGGAGCCGGAAGCGGGTAGATGCCCTGCTTGATGCGGCCGTAGATGCCCTTGCGCACCTCCTGGCGATGGTTGCGGATGAAGTCTGCGGCGACGACGGCCTGAATGTCGGCGGACAGCCGGCCCCCGCGCGACGCGAGATCGATGGCCTCATGCGCGAAGTGGATCTGAACGCCCTGGTCGATCAAATCCCCCAGCCGCGCCCAATCCTTCAGGTTTCGGGCGCTGCGGTCGATCTTGTGGATGATGAGCCCGGCGGCGCGTCCCCGCTCCAGGTTGACGAGCATCTTGTTGAACAGCCTTCGGCCGACCTTGGCGGCCGTCTCCGTCTCTTCGATCCACTCGCCGATCGTGAGGTCGTGGCGCTGCGCATACGCCTCGATGGCGCTTCGCTGTTCCTGAAGGGATGATCCGAGCTCGCCCTGCTTGGTCGTCGAGACCCGGATGTACGCATAGTAGGTGCGCATGGCGTTGGGCTTGGCAGCCGAAGCGGATTCTAAGGCGCCCGGGTCAATCTGGCGAATCTCCCTCTCGGGCGAGGCGGCTCGCGATCCTGGCCATCACTTCCGCGAACCTTTGGAAGTCCTGAAGCGCCTGCTCGCGCGCCTCCCCTTCAAAGCCGTAGCAGTCGAGGAAGGCGTTGTGGGCACGGTCGAGATCCGGGTCGGTCACCGACCCATGATGCGTTAGAGAGGCCGCGCGTCGCAGAGGGCATCTCTTGCAGGCGATGCAGGTTTCGCACCCTGCCGGCTTCGGACGTGCGTGGGCGAGACTGGAAAGATGGCCGCCGCCCGCAACATTCCAGTGATCTCTCGTGTCCTCCAGGACGGCACGCTCGTGGAGACCGTGTACGACGTCCTAAAGTCCTCAACGTCCTTAGCGATCCGGAGTCCGGACGGATCCGTCCGCATCGCGGACTCGTTCGACCTTCCCAGCGGAGGCCGTCTGACGCCTTATTCCGCCGCCAACAACCTGCTCGTCACCGGCTGCGTCCTGCTGCCGTCCAAGGTCGGGGACTTCAAGGACTTGGGGGACAAGGAGGACTTGGTGCGGGACGTCCGCGCCTTCCTGCATCGCTACGTCGATCTGTCGCCGGGCTTCGAGGAGATCGCCGCCCACTATGTGCTGCTCACCTGGGTGCACGACGCTTTCAATGAGCTTGGCTACCTCCGCTTCCGGGGCGACTACGGGACCGGCAAGACCCGCGCCCTGCTCGCCGTGGGCTCGCTCTGCTACAAGCCCTTCTTCGCCTCCGGCGCCTCCACGGTCTCACCGATCTTCCATGTGCTCGACGCGGTGGGCGGCACGCTCGTCTTGGATGAGGCCGATCTGCGCTTCTCCGACGCGACGGCCGATCTGACCAAGATCCTCAACAACGGCACGGTGCGCGGCCTGCCGGTGTTGCGGACCATGGCCAACCGCCATCGCGAGCTCAATCCGCAGGCCTTCCGTGTGTTCGGGCCGAAGCTGATCGCCATGCGCCATCGGTTCGCCGACGACGCTCTGGAAAGCCGCTTTCTGACCGAGGAGACCGGGACGCGGCCGCTGCGATCCGACATCCCCATCCACCTGCCGGAGGCCCTGCATGCTGAGGCGCGAGAGCTCCGCAATCGTCTCCTCGCCTGGCGCTTCCACGCCTTCGGCCAGGTCGGCCCCGATCCCTCACGACTGGTGCCGGGGATCGAGCCGAGACGGAACCAGACGGCGCTTGCGCTGCTGTCGCTGGTCGACGACCCGGAGACGCGCCGACGCATCGCCGGCGAGCTCGTGGGCGAAGAGGCGCGCGTGCTTCAAGAGCGCGCCGCCTCTCCGGAAGCCACGATGCTCGCCAGTCTGGCGACGGCCTTCCGTCAGGGCAGCGGCGCCGTGTCCGTCTCCGAGGTCGCCCAAGGCTTCAACCAGTCGCTCGACAAGGACGACGCGCCCAAGTCCGCGAAATGGACGGGCTGGTTTCTCCGGACCAAGCTCCGACTGCGCACCGAGCGCGTGCGCGGCGTCTACGTCGTGCCGCGAAGTCAGATCGGGGCCATTCGGACGCTCGCCCGACGCTACGGCGTCGACGTCGGCGGGGCGGATGCGCAGGACTCGGCGGTGGGCTCGGCGCGCGAAGCGCGCCCCCTTGCACCGGATGCACGAAATGCCCCCGTGGAGAAGGCATGACCTTGGGCGACTATGGGTGCAGCGATCGCTCTTTACGGTCGCGCTAACCCCGCACCTTCATGCCGCATCTCACCCATGTGCGTCGTGCTCGCCGGCGCTGGGCGCTCTCGCAACCGGAGCTCGCCCATCTGCTGAATTGTTCTTCGAGTTTGCTGTCGCGCCTAGAACGCGGCGAATGTACGCCGGACGTGCTGATGGCGTTCCGGCTCCAGGCCGTGTTCGGCCTCGCACCGCGCGCCCTGTTTCCGGGCCTTTATCGTTCCGTCGAGGACGCCGTCATGGCCCAGGCCGCCGACTTGGATCGCCGACTCGGCGCACGGCAGGACTATGCCGCCTTGACCAAGCGACGCCTGCTGACGGCCATGACCCATAGGGCGTCGGGTGATCTTCCTCGCGCATGACGCCGCCCCCGCATCTCACCCTTGCGATCCATGCGGACCGCAAGGGTTTCGGCTGGGTGGCGTTCGAAGGGCCCTTCGCGGTCCATGACTGGGGCCTTCATCGCGCGCGCCGCAACAAAAATCTCGTCTGCCTGGCCCGCATCGACCAGATCATCACCAAGCTCAATCCGGAGGCCGTGGTGCTGGAGGCCTATGAAGCGCCGCAGGCCCGCAGGGCCACCCGCATCACGCTTCTGATGCGGGCTGTCGCGGCCCTGGCCGCCGACCGCGGCGCGACCGTCGCCGTGTATTCCCGCGGCGACGTCTCCGGCTGCTTCCTCGACGTCGGGGCGCGGACCCGCGACGAGATCGCGGCCGCCGTCGTGCGCCACGTGGACGCCTTCCGGCATCGCCTGCCGAAGCGACGGAAGCCTTGGCAGGCGGAGGACGAACGGATGGCGCTGTTCACCGCCGCCGCGCTGGTGCTCACCCACTATCGTCTGGGAGCGGCGACCCTGTTCGACGACCTGAAGGACGCCGCTTCCTGAACGGCAAGACGCCCGGAGCCCCGAAGGCTCCGGGCGTCCGCTGCGCCCTCCGGTCATTCAGCGGCGAGCGGCACGTCCTCCTTGACGGCGACGCCAGTGCGCAGCGGCTCCGGCAGCCATCCCGTCCCCGCGACCAGCTGCTCAGCCGCCTCGGCCATGTCGGCCTTCTTGGCGGACTCGAGCCGTCGCGCGGCGTCCTCCGAGACGGCCTCGGTGACCGCCTCAAGGATGCGCCCCTTGGACACGCGGCCGAAGTAGGTCTCGGCGGTCGGCGTCCAGTAGGTGGTCATGTCGAGCGAGAGGGCTTCGGCGAGGGCGTCACCCGGCAGTCCTCCCTCCCACGATCCACGATCCGTCGTCTCTACCGCATTGACCGTGAGCGAGACGCAATGTGCGAGAAGCGCCATGGCGTCGTCCCGAGACAAGCCCTCGACGAAGGTCCGCAGGTCGCCCTCAGCCTCCGCGATGCGCCCCTCCCACGCTTCGTGCCGCGCCCGGACGGCGCATCCGGCGCGGCTCTCCCCGATCCCCGCCGCGTGACGGTCGAGGAACGGCGCATCGGTGCGCAGTCGCAGGCACGTCGCCGTCCCGTGCCGCCGCCCGAAGGTGGTGGCGGTCAACAGATGCAGCACCTCGATAAAGGCCACGTCGGGGTTCTGGGCCAGCGCGTCCTGCAAGGCGAGGGTTCGGTGCGCGGTCAAGTCCGCGACCAGCTTGTCGGACAGGGATGAACGACCCGGCTCCTTGGGCTTGGTGGCGGTCCCGGAGGACTCCCCACCTCCGACCTCCGTCTCAAGGCTCCCGTCGTACGGCGGCTGGTCCTCGGCCCGAACATAGCCCAAGTCGATGGAGGCCCGCCCGTCTCGGCCCAAGCTGACGAAGCCGCCCGCGCGGGCCTTCACCTCCGGCGAGAAGCCCCGTCGCGCCGCATGAAGCGCCTGCACCTCTTCCTCGATGCCGGTCCAGCGCGCTTCCGCTTCGTCATCCCACTCGCCGTGGCTCTCTTGAAGGGCCTCCCGCTCTTGGACGAGCTCAGCCAGCCGCTCGATTTCCTCGGAGGTGAGGTCACGTACCTCGGGCGCGAGCCGGGCGCAGCCGGGGTCCGGCTCCAGCGCGACCCACTTCCAGCCGTCCGCCAGCACCTCCTCGGAGATGCGCTCCAGCTTCTCCCGGACGAGACTGTCCAGTAGCGCCGGATCGGCGAACCAGCCGCCGCGATCGTCGGCGAACAGGTCGCGTTCGATGACGCCCCCGGCCTCCTGATAGGCCGCTGCCCCGACGAAGACGGCTCGGCTGTCGGATGACCGCACCCGGTCGCGCGTCAGATGCCTGCGGATGGCCTGCGGATCGCGATCCCATTGAGGCAGGCTCTCCCAGAGCGCTTCCTGCCGGGCCGAGTCGTCGGTGAGGGTGAAGGCCATCACCTGCTCAAGCGACATGCCGCCGTCACGGTAGGTCTGAAGGAGACGCGGGCTTACGCTGGCCAGTTTGAGGCGCTGGCGCACGACGGCGGGGGTGACGCCGAAGCGGGCGGCGATTTCCTCCGGCCCAAACCCACGTTCCTCGGCGAGCCGCCGGAAGGCCTCGAACTGGTCGGCGGGATGCATGGCGAACCGGGTGACGTTTTCGTCGAGGCTGATCTCATGGGCGTCGTTCTCGGTGTCGATCCGGCAGCGGATGGGCTCGGTCTTCTTGATGCGCTTCTGCTTCACACGAAGCAGCTGGGCCTGCCTGCGTCCTTCGCCTATGGTGACGAGGAAGAAGCCGGTGGGCGCTCCGGCTTCGTCCATCTCGGGCTCGACCACGGGCGGCTGAAGCATCGTCTTGGCCTCGATGCTGGCGGCGAGCGCGGCGATGTCCTCGGGGCGATGCGGGGTCTTGCGGGCGTTCTTCGGCGACTTTTTCAACCGGTTAAGGGGGATGAAGACCTCGGCTCCGTTTTGGGCCGTGGCGGCGTTCTGGATGTCGGTCATTGGGAACTCTCCGTTGGTGCAAGGGTGTGGACGCAAGGCGCGCCACACCCCTGCCCGTCGGCGAGACTGGGGGTAGCAAAGGCCGGGGCGAGGGCCCGGAGGGGGATCACCCGATCTGCACGGAGCCGAAGGCGGAGGAAGATCGGGGACACCGCGGCCCTCGGCGGCGCAGCCGCGCACCCTGGCCTGCGCGAGGGGCAAAGCCCCTTAGCTCTTGGGCGGGTCGATCGGCCCGTCGGCCTCGCCGTTCAGGAGCCGCTCCCTTTGGGCATGTTGCGGAGCGACTGGGCGATGACCCTCGCCACCGTCGCGCGCCGATCCCCGGCTTCGTCCTCGGAGACGAAGGTTCGGGAGACCTTAACCTTGTAGCCGCGCACGACCGTCGCTTCCTCCAAGGGGGGAGTGAAGGCGTCGAGCGCGTCGGCGACGCCGTCAGGCGTCAGGAACACCACCCTCGCAGCGGCCTCTTCGCTCACGGCCGCCCGCACGGCCTTCTCGACCGCGCGCAGCCGCTTCGCATCGGCGGCGACCGCCAGAACGTGGGTGAAGCCGGCCGCGAGGCATTTGGCGACGTTTCGCGCCTCATAGGGCGCGGTGGAGGTGACCGAGATCTCGCAGGCGATCGCCAGATCGCCGCGATGCAAACCGACGTCGATCTGGCCGCCTGACACCGCCTCCTCTATCACGGCCCGAAAGCCGCGCTCCTCCGCCAGTCCCTTGACCAGATGCTGGACGTAACGGTGCTGCGGACCGCCCTTGCCGGGCTCGGCCGGCGGCGGCGGTCGGGTCGCGCGAACGGGCGGGGGCGGCGGGACCTGCGCTTCGCTCGATGGAAGGGCGCCTCGCGGAAGGTCTTCCCCAGGCGGCGGCTCCGCTGGTCGCCGATCTTCCACGGGGGGTGCGCGCTTCCCAAGCTGGCGTCGCGGCTCCGCCGGAGGCGACGTCTCGCTGTCGGCGGGTGACCGGGGCGGCGTGGGCTGCTCGGGTTCCAGAGCGGGAGCGTCGAACGCCAGGACGTCGGCGAGCGTGCCGCAGTGGCGGGCCCGATTTTCGGCGAGGAGCGCCGCATAGGCTTCTTCGCTGAGGATCGGCTGCCGTTCCAGGTGCCCAAGCGGAACGGTCATGCGGAGCGCATGCGGCGTCCTCTGCTTCAGCCAGACCGCGAACTCCGTGCGGTCCTTGCGCCGCCGCATGCTTTCGATGAATTCGGGGCGGGTGTGCAGCTCGTCGGCGAGCGCGCGGGCGTCCTTGCTCGACACGCCGCCGACGCACTTCAAGCTCGTGTTGGCATGCAACGCAGCCCGAAGGCGGGGCGAGAGCTGGTCGAGCGTCTGATGGGCCAAGGTGAGCCCGACGCGATACTTGCGCGCCTGATTGAGGATCGTTTCGATGGAGTCGTCGAAATATTCCTGAGCCTCGTCGACGTAGACGAAGGTCGGCGTGCGGTCCCCCACGGGAATGGTCGATCGCTCGAGCGCGGCCTGGGCCAGCATGGCGATAAAGAACCGGCCGAAGAGCGCGCTGCCTTCGGCCTTCAGGAGATCCTTGGCGGTCGAGATCAGGATGATCTTGCCGTCGTTCATGGCCTCAAACAGGTCGAGCTTGCTGCGCTCCTGCGCGAACATGCGCTCGAACGCCGGCGTCGAAATCACGCCCCAGAGCCGCTTGAGGATTTGCTTTTTGGTCGCTGCGAAGGAGGCGTGGAAAAACTCGGTGGCGAAGAAATGCCTCGCGGAGCCTTCGAGCTCGGCCATCTGCGGCTTGAAGGCGCGTCCATCCTCCATCAGCTGCATCAGGGTGTGGATGGTGGCGCCCGGGATGGCGAGCATCAGTCGCGCTAGATACCGAAAGATGACCCCCTGCTTCTGGGTCAGTTCCGCTCCGAGCATGGCCCCGAAAAAGAGCTCGTAGAGCTCGATGACGCCATTCAGCACCCGCTCGCGATCGGCCGGACCGTAGGTCCTCACCCGGTCAAGGTGAGCATCGAACAGATTGAGCGCGGCCGGAAACTCGACGTCCGCGGGATCGATGAGGACGAGGCGGTCGGCGAGACTTTCCGGATCGCCGGGTTCGAAGAGCGCGAGCCGCGTCAGCTTGCCGATGAGGTCGCCTTGGCTGTCGATCACCACGACCGAGCGCCTCTCGCTCTGCGCGGCGACCAGGTCCGCATGGATCATCCGCTGCAGAAGCTGCGTCTTGCCGTGGCCGGTGCCGCCGATGACGTGCGCGTGCTCGAACCGGCTCTCGATCGGAACCCGGAACGGGACCGGGGTCTCGAGCAGGGGCTTGAACGGTGTGCGCGCAAGATAGGCCTCGACGAGATGCGAGGGCGTTTGGTCGCGATGCTGGGGCGGGTAGATCAGCTTATGCTCAATCGCGCGCAGGTCGGCGTTGGCGGCGAAGCCTGAGGCAACCATCACGTTGGTGACGAGGACTTCCCGCAGGTGTTCGAAGAGGCCCAGCTTCATGCCGACGGGGTCATAGGCGGACCACATCAGCTTCCAGACGATCTGGGCTGGCGCAGGGACCGTCTCGATGAGCGGCGCCTCGAACAGAGCGTCGCCCCCGTCATGGACCGTCTCCTCCGGCAAGGCGTCCAGAAGCGCGCCGAAGGCCGCGCCGAGTTCGCGCGCCACGATCTCCAGGCGTCGCTCCGCCTCGCTGGCCCACCGCTCGCGTCGCCTCAGTAGCTCGCGGAATCGGACGCCGACTGCGGCATCGCCGTCGATCGCCGGCCAGTCGGGCTCGATCGGTTCAATATGTTCGGTGAGCAGCAGGTCGTGGGCAGCGACGCAGAGCGCGACGACCAGCCGGCCGGAAGGCAGTGGGTCTCGGTCCTGCCACATGGGCCGCACGAGGTAGCGGATCAGGTCGCCGTAGTCAGTCTGACCAAGCTTCGAGGCGCGCCAGGTCGCTTCCGTTCGATCCCACAGCGCGCGGGTCTCGCGCGCCTCCTGGCTGCGTAGGTCGCCCCCCAGCCAGTTCCGGAGGTTGCCCCATTCCATGGAGCTAGAGCTCGATGACTTCCTCGCCGCCGAAGTGCGCGGCCGCGTCGAGCACCGCCTTGAACGTCCGGGCCGCCTCGCGGATCTGCTCCTCGACCGCGAGCATTTCGACGATGTCTTTGCACTCGATCTTCTTGCCGCCGGTGAGGTCCTTGACCGACACGCTGATGGTCATCGCCTTGTAGGCCAGCCGCGACGCCGCCCCGAGCAAGCCTGACCCGCCCTTGATTTCGTGGCTGGCGTACAGCTCGGTATCGCCGAGCTTGTACTTGTCGATCGCAGCCTTTTCGTCGGGACTGATGTCAGCCCGGACGGTCAGGGCGAAGATGGGCTTGGAGCCGAGCATGGCCGCTCGCTGCTCCCGGCGAAGGACGAGCTTCATGGGTCACCTCACGTAACGTCGATCTTCAAGAACTACTCCTAGTTGCCCCTTCCCGCAAATGGCCTTGGTTCGTGCGGCTGAGAGGACCGGATTCCCACACGGCCGCATAAAGCGTACTCTCCTGGACTGGGAGGATCGGCGCATGTCGACCACGGAGGCAGCGACCCCAAGGCGCGTAGGCATCTGGATCCGCGTCTCGACCGAAGATCAGGTCCGTGGCGAGAGCCCGGAGCACCACGAGAAGCGGGCACGCGCATACGCCGAGGCGCGCGGCTGGGAGGTCGCCGAGGTGTTTCGCCTAGACGCCGTCAGCGGCAAGGCGGTCATCGCACATCCTGAAGCCCAGCGCATGCTCGGCGCTGTGCAAGATGGGACGATCTCCGCGCTGGTGTTTTCGAAACTCGCGCGCCTGGCCCGCAACACCCGCGAGCTCCTCGAGTTCGCCGAGCTGTTTCGGAACGCCGGAGCCGACCTTGTCTCACTCCAGGAAGCCATCGACACAAGTTCACCCGCGGGCCGCTTGTTCTTCACGATGATTGCGGCGATGGCCCAATGGGAACGCGAAGAGATCGCCGATCGGGTTCGGGCTTCCGTTCCCGTTCGGGCGAAGCTCGGCAAGCCGCTGGGCGGCGCTGCGCCTTACGGCTACCGCTGGCGAGACAAGCGCCTCGAACCCGACCCCGAAGAGGCTCCCGTCCGCGTCTTGGTGCACGAACTCTTTCGAGAGCACCGCCGGAAGAAAACCGTAGCTCGGATCCTCACGGAGCGCGGCTATCGAACCCGGAACGGGTCTTCGTTCTCCGACACCACCATTACCCGGCTCCTGCGGGATCCGACGGCAAAGGGGCTCCGGCGGGGCAACTACACCCAGACCGACGACCGTCGTCGTACATGGACCCTGAAGCCGGAAAGCGAGTGGGTCTTCACTGAGGTGGAGGCGATCGTTTCAGAGGAACTTTGGGAACACTGTGTTCGCATTCTGGACGCTCAGCGGGCTGCGGCGAAGCCCACCACCCGCGTCGCAAGACACCTCTTCGCAGGGTTCGCCCAGTGCACCTGCGGCACCAAGATGTACGCCCGCGGAGGCTCCCTGAAGTACGTGTGTGAGAAGTGCCGCAACAAGATCCCAAGCGGCGATCTCGAAGCCATCTACAGGGAGCAGCTCACGCACATCCTCGTCGCGCCTGACGAGATCGAAGCCCACAACCAGGCGGCCATCGAAGCGATGCGGGAGAAGCAGCGGCTGATCGACAAGGTCGAAGGCGAGCTCCGCAGAATTGCGACAGAAGATCAGGATCTCTTCGACCTCTATCGGACGCGAGAGATCACCAAAGAGGACTTTGGCCGCCGATACGCCCCACTTTCCCAGCGCCGACTGCAGCTGGAAGACGAGCTCCCCCGGTTGCAGGCCGAGCTCGACGTCCTAAGGATCAGCGCCGTGTCGCGAGAGGAAGCGATAGGAGAGGCTCGAGATCTGACTGCACGCTGGACCCAGCTGCCGGAAGGAGAAAAGCGGCAGATCATTGAGGCCATCACAGAGCGGATCGTGATCGGTCGCGAAGACGTGGAGATCCGCCTCCTCCACCTTCCAGAAGGCGGAAAGCCTGACCAAAGGGCAACTCGGCCACAAGGGTTCATCGCCGCCACCAGCTGGAACCGCGCCGGATAGCGGACATGGGCGTTGGCGCGCGCCACGGTCACCTCGCCCGTCTCCAGCGGCTGGCGCAGCGAATCCAGCGCCTGCGGGGAAAACTCGGGCAGTTCATCCAGAAACAGCACGCCGTTGTGCGCCAGCGACACCTCGCCCGGCCGCGCACGCAGTCCGCCGCCGGTCAGGGCGGCCATGCTGGCGGAATGGTGCGGGCTGCGGAACGGCCGGTCGCGCGTGATGGCCCCGCGCTCGATCATGCCGGCCACCGACCAGACCATGGAGGTCTCCAGCAGTTCCTGCGGGGTCAGCGGCGGCAGCAGACCCGGCAGGCGCTGGGCCAGCATGGACTTGCCCGATCCCGGCGGGCCGACGAACAGCAGGTTGTGGCCGCCGGCCGCCGCTATCTCCAGCGCGCGCTTTGCCCCCTCCTGTCCCTTGACCTCGCGCAGGTCGCGAACGGCCTCGCCGGCCTTCAGCGGACCGGGCTCGGGCTGGGACAGGCGCTGGGTTCCCTTGAAGTGGTTGATCAGGCCGATCAGCGAGCGGGGCGCCAGGATCTTCGCGTCGCCGGCCCACGCCGCCTCCGGCCCATTGGCCTCAGGACAAATCAGCCCCATGCCCATGGCAGAGGCGGTCACGGCGGCGGGCAGAGTCCCACCGACCGGCGCGATCTGTCCCGACAGGCCCAGCTCGCCGACGGCGCACCAGCCGTCCAGCGCGTCCAGCGGGATCACCCCCATGGCCGCCAGCAGGGCCAAGGCGATCGGCAGGTCGAAATGGCTCCCCTCCTTGGGCAGGTCGGCGGGGGCCAGATTGGCGATGATGCGCTTGGGCGGCAGGGCCAGGCCGATGCCGGCGAAGGCGCCGCGCACCCGCTCCCGGCTCTCGGCCACCGCCTTGTCGGGCAGGCCGACGACGGAGAAGCTGGGCTGGGCCGCGCCGACCAGCTGGACCTCGACGTCCACGCGCCGCGCGTCCACCCCATCGAACGCCACCGTCACCGCCCGCGCGACCATTTTCCGCTCTCTCCCGTTTATCGGAAAAGAACAGAACATGAACTCACGCGGCTGGCAAGCGGCGTTATCCCAGACGCCGCGCGATCGCGTCCCACATCAGCCCGGTGGCGTCGATGCCCGTGAAGGTCTTCAGCTGCTGGGCGCCTGTGGGCGAGGTGACGTTGATCTCGGTCAGATAGTCGCCGATCACGTCGATGCCGACGAAGACGAGGCCGCGGGCCTTCAGCTCCGGGCCGATCATCGCGCAGATCTCGCGGTCGCGGGGGGTCAGGTCGACGGCCTCGGCCGTGCCGCCGACGCGCAGGTTGGAGCGGACCTGACCCTTGAGCGGCACGCGGTTGATGGCGCCCGCGGGTTGGCCCTCGATCAGGATGATGCGCTTGTCGCCGGCGGAGACCTGGGGGACGAATTTCTGGATCACCAGCGGGTCGCGGCTTCCCGTGGCGTGAATTTCGACGAGGGCCGCCAGGTTGGGATCGCCCGCCTTGAGCCGCACCACGCCGGAGCCCGCCGCGCCGTGCAAGGGCTTGAGCACCACGTCGCCGTGACGGGCGTGGAAGTCCTCCAGCGCCTCGACGTCCGAACTGATCAGGGTCGGCGGCTGCAGGTCGGGCCAGCGGGTGACCATCAGCTTCTCGGGGGCGGAGCGGACCTCGGCGGGATCGTTCAACACCAGAGTGTCGCCCTTTAGCGCCTCCAGCAGATAGGTGGCGGTGACGTAGGCCATGTCGAAGGGGGGATCCTGACGCATCAGGACGACGTCGACGTCGGCGTGCAGGTCCAGCTTTTCGAATTCGCCAAGCGTGACGCTGTCGCCGTTCAGCGTCGTCCGGCGCGCGCGGCAGGACAGCCGGCCGTTCTCCAGCGCCAGGGTGCGGAAGTCGTAGGTCCAGACCGCAAAGCCCCGGTCCTGGGCCGACTGGATCATCAGCCAGGTGGTGTCCGAGCGGGGGTTCACCTGTTCGATGGGGTCCATCTGGACGGCGACCCGAGTCATGCGCGGCTCCTGAAGCTGACGGTGCGAAGGGAATGGGCGCGCGGGCGGCGAACCGCAAGGCCGGTCTGTGTGAAGGCGATTCACGCCGCCGTGGCGACGATCGCCTTCTAACCGTCGAAGGCGAGTCGCTTCAGGTGGCGCGGGAGGCGGCCGGGAGCCAGGGCGATCAGGTCGATGCGCAGCGCGTAGGCCCGCAGGGCCGGACGGGAGCGGCGCACGGCTTCGCCCGCGGCCAGCAGACGACGCGCCTGTTGCGGACCGAGCGCCAGCTCGGCCGCGTCACGCGCGGCCCGGCGCTTGACCTCGACCACGATCAGCTCACGCCCCTTCTGGACCAGCAGGTCGATCTCGCCCTGCGGCGTCTTGAGGCGAAAGGCCAGAATGCGGTGGCCGGTGAGCATCAGCCAGGCGGCGGCCAGCCATTCGGCGGCGTGTCCCTGACGCCAGGCGCGGCCGCCCCGCGCGCGCCGGTCGGCAGGGGTCACCCGGCGGACTTCATCTGCAGGGCGCGGGCGTATAGCGCCTTGCGGTTCGCGCCGGTCTGTTTCGCAACCTCCGCCGCCGCCGGGCCGGGGGCCAGCCGGGTCAGGGCCTCCGACAGGGCGGCGTCGACGTCGTCGGCGCTGGCGGCGACGGCCTCTCCCGGACCGACCACCACGACGATTTCGCCCTTCGGCGCCTGCGTGCCCGGATGCATCGCCAGTTCGGAGAGGGAGCCGCGCAGGCATTCCTCATGCAGCTTGGTCAGCTCGCGCGCCACGGCGCCGGGGCGGTCGCCCAGCACCTCGGCCATGTCGGCCAGGCTGGCGGAAAGGCGCGGACCGCTCTCGAAGAAGACGAGCGTGCGGCCCGGCTCGGCCAGCTCGGCCAGCACCGTGCGGCGCGCGGCGGACTTGGGCGGCAGGAAGCCGGCGAACAGCACCCGGTCCACCGGCAGGCCGGCGATGCACAGCGCCGCCAACAGGCTGGAAGCGCCGGGGATGGGGTGGACCGGCAGGCCCGCCGCGATCACCTCTCGCGCCACCACGAAGCCGGGGTCCGACACCATCGGCGTGCCGGCGTCGGAGACCAGAGCCACGACCTGGCCCTCGGCGATGCGCTCGACCGCGATCCGTGCGGCGCGTTCGGACGCGTGATCGTCGCAGCGTTCCAGCTTCGCCTTCAGCCCGTAGGCGGCCAGCAGCTTGGCCGAAACGCGTGTGTCCTCCGCCAGCACCAGATCGGCGGCGGCGAGCACGTCCAGCGCGCGCAGGGTCATGTCGCGCAGGTTCCCGATGGGCGTGGCCACAAGATACAGCCCCGGCGTCACCGGCCGGCGCGGCGGCGCGGCGGGGGGAAAGGGGCTGAGTTCGGCCATGGGCGGGACCGTGCCAGCGGCGGGCGGCGGGCTCAAGCGGTCAACAGGCGGGCCGTGACCGCATCCAGCAGGGGGCGGCCGGCGGGAGTGGCGATGACCCGGCCCTCGGCCACGGTCAGGAACCCCTCCTGCACCATCTCCGCCAGGGGCCGGGCGGTCGCCGGCAGGACGTCGAGCACGGTCAGCGGAACGCCCTCGACGGTGCGCAATCCCAGAAGGACGCGCTCCTCTGCGGCCTCCTGGGGCGACAGCTCGGCACGCTCCTCCCACGGTGAGCCCGCTTCGACTCCGGCGAGGTATGCGTCGACCCTCCGGTGGGCGACGGTCGCGATGCGGACGCCGTCCAGCGTCAGGCGGCCATGCGCGCCGGGGCCGACGCCCAGATAGTCGCCGCCACGCCAGACATGCAGATTGTGCGCCGAGCGGGCGTCGACGCCGCGCGCGTGGTTGGAGACCTCATAGGCGTCGAAGCCGGCGGCCCCGAGCGTCTCCTGCGTCGTCTCATAGAGGGCGGCGGCCAGGTCCTCGTCCGGGGGCGACCAGTCGCCCCGGCCGACGGCGCGGGCGAAGGCCGTGCCCTGCGCGATCGTCAGCTGATAGGGCGAGACGTGCTCGAAGCCGAGGTTCAGCGCCTGGGTCAGGGCCGCGCGCCAGTCGGCGACCGACTGGCCCGGCAGGGCGTGGATCAGGTCGATCGACAGACGCGGAAAGGCGCGGGCGGCGACGCCGACGGCACGGCGCGCCTCGTCCGCCGAGTGATTGCGGCCAAGGAAGGCCAGCTGGGCGTCGTCCAGCGCCTGAACGCCCATGGACAGGCGGTTCACCCCGGCGGCGGCGAACGCGGCGAAGCGGTCGGCCTCGGCGTCCGTCGGATTGGCCTCCAGCGTGATCTCGACAGGGTCATCGACGGGGAACAGGGCCCGCGCGGCCTCGACCACCGCCGCGACGTCGGCCGGGTCCATCAGCGACGGGGTGCCGCCGCCGAAGGAGATCGAGGCGAGCGGACGACGGCCGACAAGCGACGCCTGCGCCCGCAGGTCGGCGAGAATCGCCGCGGTCAGCCGCGCCGGGCGGTCCTCCCGGCCCCGCGCACGCACCACGTTGAAGTCGCAGTAGGGACAGATGCGCGCGCAGAACGGCCAGTGGACGTAAAGGGCGACGGCCGTCCCGGGATTGGGCGACTCAGTCGTCAATCAGCGCCGCCTTCAGCTTTTCGAAGGCCCGCGCACGGTGGCTCATCGCGTCCTTCTCCGCCGGGTCCATCTCGCCGAAGGTCTGGGTGAAGCCGTCGGCGACGAAGATGGGGTCGTAGCCGAAACCCCGGTCGCCGCGGGGAGGGAAGGCCACCACGCCGTCCACGCGCCCCTCCACCACCACCGTCGGGCCGTCGGGCCAGGCCACGGCCAGCGCCGAAGTGAACCAGGCGGTGCGGTCATCGGATCCGATCTCCTCCAGCCGGCGCTCGACCTGGGCCATGGCGTGGGTGAAGTCCTTGTCCGGCCCCGCCCAGCGCGCCGAGAAGATGCCGGGCGCGCCGTCCAGCGCCGCGACGGACAGGCCGCTGTCGTCCGCCAGCGCCGGCAGGCCCGACGCCTGGGCCGCATGGCGCGCCTTCAGCACCGCATTGCCGACGAAGGTGCTCTCCGTTTCGTCCGGTTCGGGCACGTTTGCCTCCGCCGCCGTGACGATCGTGTAATTTCCGTCCAGAAGCGCCGCGATCTCGCGCGCCTTGCCCGGATTGTGGGTCGCGGCCACCAGGCGCATGCCCTTGATAAGTCTGGGTTTCATCCGGCGTATCGCTCCCTGCGGCCAACCTTGCCTAAGTTTAATATCGTTAAACGATATGTAACGTGCATTACCGGCCCGCACGTCCTATCTATGATCTCAAGAACGAGGGGCCGCATCGTTCCCCCGATAAACCGAAAGGGGCATCGGAATGCAGCGGTCGAAAGAAAAGAGCAATGACGCACCTCACTCAGGAAAAACGGAGAAAGACGATGCACACCATGAGCGCCACGCAGTTCGCCGAAAAAGTCGGCTATGCCGTCATCAACGGCGCCCTTCTGGCCGCCCTGCCGACCGCCCTGGTCGCCATCCTGCTGCAAGCTCTCTGAGCGGCGGGATTTTGACCGGAATGAAAGTCGAAGCGATGGTGGAGGCCGCGCGCGGTCCCTTCGGGGCCGGCGCGGCGATCCCCCGGCTCCGGCTCTAAAGGTTTCCCATGCCCCTGTCGCCCCGCCGCCTGGCCATGCCCCCGATCCGGGGTCTGCGCGCGCTGGGGCCGGGCTCGGTGTCCAGCCTGCTGAAGACCGCGCTGGACGTCGCCTACGCCGTGCTGATCCTGCTGACCGCCCTCGGGGTGCTGCTGCTGATCACCGTCGCCTTCATCCCCATGGACCAGCTGGCGCTGAACGTCACCGACGACGCCGGCGGCGCCCAGATCCCCCTGCCGAGATCCCACGCCCTGTTCGGGATCGGCGCCTTCATCGGCTATTTCGCCGGCTTCTCCCTGATCCTCCGCAATCTGCGCCGGGTGTTCCGCACCCTGACGCTGGGCGACCCCTTCCAGCCCGAGAACGTCACGCGCCTGCGCCAGATCGGGTGGATCCTGACCACCGTCACGGGCGGCGTCTGGATCGGCCAGATGCTGGTCTCGCGCCTCGGCCGCGGCATCATGGACGAGCCCAACCCGTTCAATCTGGTGACCCCGGCCTTTTCCGTCCTGGTCGTCTTCGTGCTGTCGGAGGTGTTCCGCGAGGGCGCGCGCCTGCGCCGCGAATCCGAACTGACGATCTGACGGACCCGGTGTAAGAGCGCCCCATGGCCATCCGCGTCCAACTCGACAAACTGCTGGCCGAGCGCCGTATGTCGCTGACGGAGCTCAGCGACCGCGTCGGCGTGACCGTGGCCAACCTCTCGATCCTGAAGACCGGCAAGGCGCGGGCCATGCGCTTCTCGACGCTGGACGCCCTGTGCCGCGAGCTGAACTGCACGCCGGGCGACCTGCTGGGCCACGTGCCAGGGCCGCAGGCCGGCGGCGACGACGCCGAAGAGGCGTGACGCGTCCATGAGCCGCCGCGACGACCTGTCGCCCGAGGATCGCCGCATCTGGGCCCGCGTCGCGGGCTCCGCGATCCCGCACAAGCGCCGCAAGCCGCTTCTGGCCGTCGGAGTAGACGCGCCGGCGATTGTGCCGAAGGGGCCGACGTCGCCATCGTCCAAGTCACGGCCCTTCGCTGCCCCTGTGGCTCTTCCGCCCCCGTCGAAGCCGCCCGCGCCCCGAACGCGGGGCGTGCCGGAAGAGCTGGAGCCCCGCCGCCAGCGCCGGCTGTCGCGTGAGCGCGATCCCATCGACGCCCGCATAGACCTGCACGGCTATGGCCGGTTCCAGGCCCAGGACGCCCTGACCGCCTTCCTCATCGGCGCACAGGCGCGCGGGCACGGGGCGGTGTTGGTCATCACCGGTCAGGGGCGGCGCGGCGGGACCGGCGTCATCCGCGCCAGCGTCCACGAATGGCTGACCGCCCCGGCGCTGCGCGGCGTCGTCTCCGGCTTCGCCCCCGCCGCCCGTAAGCACGGCGGCGACGGCGCGCTGTATGTGGCGATCAGGCGAGCCTGAGCCCGGCGCTCTGCGCCAACCGCTCCAGCGAAACCATCGGCCTCGGCCCCCAGTGGGCGATGACCTCGGCGGCGGCGAGGGAGCCCAGCTTGCCGGCGTCTTCCAGCGACAGTCCGCGCGCGAGGCCCAGCAGGAAGCCGGCGGCGTACTGGTCGCCCGCGCCGGTGGTGTCGACCACCTTTTCGACCGGGACGGCGGCGACCTTCACCCGCTCGGCGCCCGAGATGATCACCGAGCCGTCAGGCCCCCGCGTCACTGCGGCGACGTCGACCATGGAGGCCAGACGGTCGGCGGCGGCGTCGAAGTCGTCGGTCTCGAACAGGGCCGTCAGCTCCGCCTCGTTGGCCAGGACGACGTCGGCGGACGAGCCGATGAAGTCCAGCAGGTCGGCGCGCCAGCGGTGGACGACGAAGCTGTCCGACAGGGTGATCGCCACCTTGCGGCCGGCGTCGTGCGCGGCGCTGGCCGCCGCCTCGAAGGCCGCCCGGCCGGGGGCGGGGTCGAACAGATAGCCTTCCAAGTAGACGATCGCGCTGTCGCCGATCAGGGCGGCGTCCACGTCGGCGACGGTCAGCTGGTTGGCGGCGCCCAGGAAGGTGCACATGGTGCGCTGGCCGTCCTCGGTGACGTTGATCAGGCAGCGGCCGGTGCCCAGGCCCTGGGCCACGCCGTCGACCAGCGGCGCGACGTCGAAGTGCACCCCGGCGGCGCGGATGTCGTGGGCGAACACCTGGCCCAACTGGTCGTCGGCGACCTTGCCGAGATAGGCGGCGCGTCCGCCGAAGGAACCGACGCCCGCGACCGTGTTGCCGGCCGATCCGCCCGACGCCTCGACCCCTGCGGCCATGGCGTCGTAAAGCGCCGCGCTCTGGGCCGCATCGACCAGCTGCATGGAGCCGGCGGTCAGGCCCTGCGCCTCCAGAAAGGCGGGCGTGCAAGGGGCCAGCACGTCGACGATGGCGTTGCCGACGGCGCAGAGGTCGAAGCGGGCAGGGGCAGAGGTCTGGGTCATGGGCGCGCCCATAGCCGTCCGCAGCCGAATTCGCCAGCATCGAAACCCGACCGCCACGGTCGGAATTCTTGACCCGAGGGGTCTTCGGGCCTACCTCGACCGAATGACCGTGCGCCGCATCCTGACCGTCGACAACGCCGCCGACCTCGCCGTGCTGAAGCAGGTGTCGAAGCCCGTGGAGACTGTGGACGACGGCGTGCGCGCCCTGATGGACGACATGCTGGAGACCATGTACGCGGCCCCCGGCATCGGCCTGGCCGCCGTGCAGATCGGCGAACTGACGCGCGTCGTGGTCATGGATCTGGGAGACGGTGCGCCGGATCCCGAGGTCGAGGCGAAGGAGGGCGAGGATGAGCCCGCCCGCGTCCCCAACCCCCGCTTCTTCGTCAATCCCGAGGTGCTGTGGGCGTCGGAAGAGACCTTGCCGTATGAGGAAGGTTGCCTGTCGATCCCGGAGTATTTCGACAGCGTGGAGCGCCCTGCCCGCGCCCGCGTCCGCTATCTGGACCGCGAGGGCCGCACGGTCGAGGAAGAGATCGACGGCCTGTACGCCGTCTGTTTCCAGCACGAGCTGGACCACCTGAACGGCGTTCTGTTCATCGACCACCTGTCCCGGCTGCGGCGCGACCGGGCCATGGCAAAGGTCAAGAAAGCCGCGAGGATGGCCGCCTGATGCCCCGTCTCAAGCGCAGCCCCGACCGCATCATCGACCCGCGCGGCCGTCGTCGCCTGACCCGCAACGAGAAGGTCGGCGTGGCCGGCGTCGTCACCCTGCTGGGCGTGGCACTGGCCGGGGTGGTGGCGGGCATGATCCTGGACCGTCTGCTCGACTTCGACGACGCGCTGGACGCTGGCGGCGAATGGGACGAGGGCGGCGGGGTCTTCACCCGTTGGGACTAACCCCCTACACGGCGACCCATGCGCCTCGCCTTCATGGGAACCCCCGAATTCGCCGTGCCGTCGCTGGCCGAGCTGGTCGCCGCCGGGCATGAGGTGGTGGCCGTCTATTCCCAGCCGCCCAGGCCGCGCGGGCGGGGGCAGAAGCTGACGCCGTCGCCGGTTCAGGCCTTCGCCGAGACCCTGGGCCTGCCGGTGTTCACGCCCGAGTCGATGAAGGCGGCCGAGGCGATCGAGACCTTCCGGTCACTGGACCTCGATGCCGCCTGCGTCGTCGCCTACGGCCAGATCCTGAAGCCCGAGGCGCTGGAGGCGCCGCGGCTGGGCTGCCTGAACCTGCATGGTTCGCTGTTGCCGCGCTGGCGAGGCGCCGCACCGATCCAGCGGGCCATCATGGCCGGCGATCGCCGGACCGGCGTGCAGATCATGCGGATGTCGGCGGGGCTGGACGAAGGGCCCATTCTGCTGAGCGAGGTGATGGAGATCGCGCCGGACGACACGGCCGGCTCCCTGGGCCAGCGCATGGCGCACGTGGGCGCCGCCCTGTGGCCGCGGGCGCTGGCGGCGCTGGAGCGCGGCGGGCTGGAGGCGGTCGAGCAGGTCGGCGAGGCCACCTATGCGAAGAAGATCACCCCGGCGGAGGCGCGCATCGACTGGACCCGCCCGGCGGCCGAGGTGGACGCCCACATCCGTGGCCTGTCGCCCGCCCCCGGGGCCTGGTTCGAGGTGCCCGGCCCCGACGGTACGGTTCGGATCAAGGCGCTGATGAGCCGGGTCTCGGCGCGCGGGTCGGGCGTGCCGGGCGAGGTGCTGGACGGCGAACTGCGCGTCGCCTGCGGCGAGGGCGTGGTGCGCCTGCTGACGGTTCAGCGCGCCGGCAAGGGGGCGCAGGCGGCGGAGGAGATGCTGCGCGGGTTCCCGATCGCGCCCGGGACGGTCTTGGGCTGATGCCGCGCTATCGGCTCACGGTCGAATACGACGGCTCGGCCTACAATGGCTTTCAGGTCCAGGCCGGGCAGCCGACGGTGCAGGGCGCGATCGAGACCGCCCTGACGGCCTTCTGTGGCGAGACGGTCCGGCTGTTCGCGGCGGGTCGGACCGATACGGGCGTGCACGCGACGGGGCAGGTGATCGGCTTCGATCTGGAAAAGGCCTGGCCGGCACGCACGGTGATGAACGCGCTCAACGCCCATCTGGTCGAGGAGGCGGTGTCGGTTCTGGACTGCGTCGAGGCCGATCCGGATTGGCATGCGCGATTTTCGGCGACGGGCCGCCGATATCTCTATCGAATCCTGAACCGGCCGGGACCGCCCGCATTGGACGCCGGCCGCGTCTGGCACATAAGGAAGCCGCTGGATGCTGAGGCCATGCACTTGGCGACGCAGGCGCTGGTCGGCCTGCACGACTTCACGACCTTCCGGGACGTGAACTGCCAGTCGGCCTCGCCGGTGAAGACGCTGGACGTGGCGGCGGTGGAGCGGGTCGGGGAGGAGGTGCAGCTGACGTTCGCTGCGCGGAGCTTCCTGCACCGTCAGGTGCGGTCGATGACGGGCAGTCTTGTCGAGGTCGGTCTGGGGCGGTGGACCGCCGACGACCTGAAGGCCGCGCTCGACGCCCGTGACCGGTCCGCCTGCGGGCCGGTGGCCCCGAGTGACGGACTGTATCTGACGGGCGTCGAGTACGGTTGAAGTTCGCGCTGTCGCTCGCGCCGCTGGCGCTAGCTGCTTGAGGGAAAAGAGGCTCAGTTCCGCGCTTCGTTCGAGGCGCCGGTGACGGCGTCGCCGGCGGCGGAGACGTCGCGGCCGATGCCGGCGACGGTGTTGCAGGCCGAAACGGCCATGGCGGCGGCGATCAGGGTCAAGGTGACGATCTTCTTCACGTCAGGGTCTCCGATAGGGTTGAACCTGTGCCGTGAACGCCAAGCGTGGCCATTGGGTTGCGCGGCCCCCATCGCCAAGACGCCGCACCCTCTGCTAACGCCACGGCATGAGCCAGCCGCAGAACACCGCCGCCCGCCGCCTCGTCGAAACCCTGGTCGTGAACGGCATCGACAAGGTCTTCTGCGTGCCTGGGGAAAGCTATCTGGCCGTGCTGGACGCCCTGGCCGACGTGCGCGACCGGATAGAGGTGATCACCTGCCGGCACGAGGCGGGCGCCGCCAACATGGCCGAGGCCTATGGCAAGCTGACCGGCCGCCCCGGCGTCTGTATGGTGACGCGCGGGCCGGGCGCGACGCACGCCAGCATCGGCGTGCACACGGCGCACCAGGATTCCACGCCGATGATCCTTTTCGTCGGCCAGATCGCCCTGTCCGACCGGGGCCGGGGCGCGTTTCAGGAGGTCGACTATCGCGAGGTCTTCGGCGGCCTGGCCAAGTGGGCGACCGAGATCGAGAGCCCGGAGCGGACCGTCGAGGTGGTCGAGCGCGCCTTCGCCACGGCGCTGCAGGGCCGCATGGGGCCGGTGGTCGTGGCCCTGCCCGAGGACCTTCTGCACGCCGATGGCGGGCCGGCCCCGCAGCGGGCGGTGGTCCCGGCCAAGGCGGCGCTGGACCCGGCCGTGCTGGCGCAGATCGGCGACCGGCTGAAGGCGGCCGAGCGGCCGCTGATCGTGGTCGGCGGGTCGGGCTGGACCACCGAGGCCAGCCACGCCCTAGCCGACTGGGCCGAGCGGCACATGATCCCGATCTCGGGCTCGTTCCGGCGCAAGGACATCATCTCCAACGCGCGGCCGAACTACGCCGGGGACCTCGGGCTGGGGTGCAATCCGAAGCTGACGGCGCGGGCGAAGGCGGCGGACCTCATCATCGCCGTCGGCGCGCGACTGGGGGAAAACCCGACCCAAGGGTACACCCTGTTCGATCGCGCCCACACGGCCGGGGTGCTGGTGCATCTGCATCCGGGATCGGAGGAGCTGGGCCGGGTGTGGCCGACGCTGGTCTCGGGCGTGGCCGACAATTCGCTGGCCGCGATGGCCCTGACGACACTGGATCCGGGTCGCGACTGGCGCGCCGAGGGCGAGCAGGCGCACGCCGACTTCCTGGCCTTCTCCACGCCCGTGCCGGTCACGGGCGCGGTCAACATGAGCGAATGCATGGCGCACCTGATGGACGCCCTGCCCGAGGACGCGGTGGTGACCAACGGCGCCGGCAACTTCGCCGCCTGGCTGCACCGCTTCTATCGCCACCGGTCGTGCCGCACCCAGCTGGCCCCGACCTCGGGCGCCATGGGCTATGGCTGGCCCGCGGCCATCGCCGCCAAGGCCGTGGACCGCCAACGCGAGGCGATCTGCGTCGCCGGCGACGGCGACTTCCTGATGACGGGGCAGGAGATGGCCACCGCCGTCCAGCACGGGCTGAACCCGGTGGTGATCGTCGTCGACAACTCGACCTACGGCACCATCCGCATGCACCAGGAAGGGCACTATCCGGGGGCGGAGCGGGTGATCGCCACCGACCTGAAGAACCCCGACTTCGTCATGTGGGCCCAGGCGTTCGGCGCCTTCGGCATCCGCTGCGAGACGACGAAGGACTTCCCCGAAGCGCTTCAGACCGCGCGCGACGCGGCCAAGGCGCAGGGCGCGCCGGCGCTGGTCCACCTGATCACCTCGGCCGAGGACATCGCGCCGGGGCGGACGATCAGCGGTCTGAGAAGCAAGTAGGGGGAGGCATGAAGGTCATCTGCATCGGCCTGTGTGCCGCCGTCGCTCTGACGGCCTGCACCACAGCCCCCACATCTGACGCGCAGATGGTGCAGAATGAGAACGACTGCGCCGTGATCGCTGCTGTAGCAAAAGAGCACTATGGCTTTGGCGCGGATGGTCCGTACCCCGTCCGCTTTTCCGACGATTACAGCCCCGCGTGCGACTGGGGCCAATATGGGCTCGCTTTCGTGACGCCTGATCCCGTTCCGCCACGGGATCGTGAAAACTGGCCCGGGTGGGTCAGCTTTTCCCGCCCTTCTTACGACAGCCAAGGCGCCGTCCTAGACACCGATAGGGTTGGTGGCGTTTTTGCAGGCGAGGGCGTCCGCTGCCGGTTGCGGTCGGGCTTCGCGGGCTGGACGGTGACCGATTGTGAACTGGTCTGGGAATCCTAGGCCCATGCCCTTCACCGCCACCGTCCTGACCATGTTTCCCGAGGCCTTTCCGGGCCCGCTCGGCGTCTCGCTGATCGGGACGGCGCAGAGCGAGCGCGGGCTCTGGACCCTCGAAACGGTTGACATTCGGGGCTTCAGCGACGATAGGCGCGGCTTCCTGGACGACACCCCTGCGGGCGGCGGACCGGGAGCGGTGTTGAAGGCGGACGTGGTGGCCAGGGCTCTTGACGGGCTTGCCGGGCCGCGACGGCCGCTTTTGTACATGAGCGCCCGGGGTCGGCCCCTGACCCAGGCGCGCGTGAAGAATTGGGCGCAAGGCGACGGCATCGTCGTGCTGTGCGGCCGGTTCGAGGGGGTGGACCAGCGGGTGCTCGACGCCCGGGGGTTCGAGGAGGTCTCCGTCGGAGACGCGGTCCTCGCCGGTGGCGAGGCGGCGGCGATGGTGGCGATCGAGGCGTGCGTACGACTGATCCCCGGGGTGCTCGGCTCAGGCGAAAGCCTGTCGTCCGAAAGCTTCGAGGACGGGCTTCTGGAACATCCGCAGTACACGCGACCGCGGACGTTCGAGGGGCTCGACATCCCCGAGGTCCTGCTGTCGGGCGACCACAAGAAGGTCGCGCAATGGCGTCAGGAGCAGAGGGAAATCACCACGCGGGAGCGGCGACCGGACCTATGGGCGGCGCATCTCGCCAACTTACAGGCAAAGAGCGCAAAAGCTCGAGGAGACTGAGATGAACATTCTGCAGACGATCGCCGCCGAAGAGAAGGCGCGCGTCCTGGGCGACCGCAAGATCCCGGACTTCCAGCCCGGCGACACCCTGCGCGTCATGGTCAAGATCAAGGAAGGCGAGCGCGAACGCATCCAGGCGTTCGAAGGCGTCTGCATCGCCCGCGACGGCGGCGGCGTGAACGAGACCTTCACGGTCCGCAAGATTTCGTTCGGCGAGGGCGTGGAGCGGAAATTCCCGATCCTGTCCCCGAACATCGACGCCATCGAGGTGAAGCGCCGCGGCGTCGTGCGTCGCGCCAAGCTGTATTACCTGCGCGACCGTCGCGGCAAGTCGGCCCGCATCGCCGAGCGTCAGACCCAGCGCAAGGGCGTGGAAGTGCCGTCCGAAGGCGCCGCCGACGGGGCCCCGGAGACGACCGAAGGCTGATCCCGGCCTCGCCGCGATCCAGAATTCCAGAAGGCCCGGGCGGATCGTCCGGGCCTTCGTCGTTCCTGACGGGACATGACGCGCGAGGCGAGCAGGATTGCGGCGGGAAATGGGCGCGGTAGGGTGCCGCCATCGACGCCGTCTCTTTACCTCGGAGCCTTCAGAATGCGCCTGCCTCTTCTTTCCCTCTTCGCCGCCGCCGCCGTCGCGGCCGCCGCCCTGCCCGCCCAGGCGCAGGATCCGGTCGCCAACTCCGGCCCTTACTTCATCATGGATCTGGCCGACGAGAACCTGATCCTCGCGGCGGGCGGCACCCGCTCACGCGCGGGGTCTCAGGCCAAGGTGACGATTTCGGTCCTCAGCGCGCCCAATGCCGTGCAAGACGGGATCGCCCGCCTGGACATGGCCTATGAGTTCGACTGCTCCGGTCGCCGGTTCCGCACGCCCTCCGCAACTGCCTATGACCTGAACGGCAGCCTCATGGGCAGCGTCACGGATGAGCCCGAGTGGACCGACGTCAACATGACCGCCACCAGCGCGACCATCATGGCCTACGCCTGCGACCAGACGCTGCCGGAAGGCGTCGAACCCATCCAGGGCGACATCAACGTGCTGGCCGCGCGCTACCGCGAGATCGCCGCCGGCGAGTAAGGCGGAAAAGACCACAACCCAAGGGCCCCGGATCACTCCGGGGCCCTTTCTCATGCCGCGTCGCGGGCGTCACATCGACAGCGGACGACCGTCGGAAGTGGTCGTCGTGACCGGTCGGCCGTCGGCGCCTTCCAAGGCGTGCTTCAGGTCACGCATCTCGTCGTGGCCGTCCTTGACGGTCAGATAGGCGCGGCGGACCACTTCACGCGTCGTGGCAGACAGTTTGTCGTCCTCCAGCGCGCGCTCGAACTTGGCCTTGATGAAGTCCTCGCCGTTCTCAACGGAGTTCACCACCGCCTGCTCGTCGCGCAGCAGGGCATGCTTGACGTCCAGGAAGGCGCGGTGGGCCTTGGCCAGGATCGAGCCGTCGTCCTCCGGCGTCGCGCCCAGGCCGCGCACCGCGGTCTGCAGGTCGGCGGCGACGCGGCGGCGTTCGCCGGCGCGTTTGACGAAGCGATCGCGATAGGCGGCGACGTCGGTCTCCTTGGCGGCCTCCTCATAGCCGTCGGCGCTGTCGAGCGTGGTCTCGATCAGGCCGTTCATAACGTCGATGTCGTGTCGGTTGGCGTCGGTCATGGGATTTGCCTCTCTTTCGGGGAAGATGAGGTCAAAGCGCCCGAGCCTTCGGCCGGTTTCAGCTTGGCCGTTGAAAAGCCCCGACTTCTAAAGCCGGGTGCGGATCGACCACAGCTCCGGGAAGCATCGACGAGACAGGGTTTCCGTCAGATAGCCCACGCCGGCGGTCCCACCCGTGCCCATGCGCCGTCCGATGATCCGCTCCACCGTCACCACGTGCTTGTGCCGCCAGGTCAGCAGGGCGTCGTCCAGATCAACCAGCTTTTCCGCCAGTTGATAGAGCTCCCAGAACTCGTGGGGGCGGCGATAGACGTCCAGCCACGCCTCCTCGACCGCCGGACTGGGTGCGTACGGCGTCGAGACCTCCCGCGACAAGACGTCGTCCGGAACGTCCAGGCCCGCGGCGGCCAGCCGGACCAGCGTGTCGTCGTACAGGCTGGGAGCCTCGATCGCGGCCTTCAGCGCGGCGTGCGCATGGGGCCGTTCGACGTGATGCCGCAGGAAGGCGGGGTTCTTCAGCCCCAGCATGGCCTCGAACCGGCGGAACTGGTCGCTCTGGAATCCCGAGGACGATCCCAGCACGGCGCGGAAGTTCAGGTAGTCGGCGGGCGTCATGGTGGCCAGGACGTCCCAGCTCTGGGTCATGACCGCCTGGATGCGGCTGATGCGGGCCAGACTCTTGTAGGCGGGCACCAGGTCCCCGGCGCGGACCAACCGCTGTGCCAGCGCCAACTCGTGCAGCATCTGCTTGAGCCACAGCTCCTTGGTCTGGTGGATGACCACGAACAGCATCTCGTCGTGCTGGTCGGAGTGGGGCTTCTGCGCCGACAGCAGGACGTCGAGGTCCAGATAGCCGGCGTAGGTTACGTCGCGGGGGTCGCTCATGGCGCCCTTCTCGCCGTGGTCCGGCTCAGGCGCAAGTTCGCGGACGGTTCAGCCCAGCCAGGTCGGCAGCGAGGCGATCAGGGTGGACCCGCCCAGACGCTCGTTATGGATGAAGCCGTAGACCGGATAGACCGACGATCCCAAGTCGTTGATCGGGGCATACCAGACCTTCACCGCGCTCCAGTCGCCGGCGTCGGACACGTCGGCGACGGTGACGTTCTCCTCGATCTTGCCGCGGCTGCCGCCCCAGTTGGCGTGGGTGATGCGGATGACGCGGTCGGTCAGAATCTCCGACACCACGGCCACATGGCCACGCGTCATGCGGCCGGTCGGACGGAACACCAGCACCGAGCCCACTTCCGGCGAGGAGCCGGTGCGGTACTGGCCCTGGGCGCTTTGCCACCAGGTCCAGGCGTCGCCGCGGATTTCGATGCCCGAAGTCAGGCGGGCGAAGGTCACGCACTGCCAGTACGGCGCGTCTGCCTGGGCGATCTGGGGGGCCAGCGGAGAAAATCCGATGACGGCCGCAACCAGGGCGACGGCGAGCCGTTTCAGCATGAGGCGTGCTCCGTTCCGGTGGATCGAGGGCCTTGGGTAGCCGAATTCACCCGACCGGGGAAACCCGTGCGGGGGATTTTTCCTGTCTGACTTTCGCGTGATCGGCGTTTGGACCGCGCGAAGGCAGCTTTCGAAGCCAGGTCCGGGCGGGCTTTTCCACCAAATGATGCGCGACGGCCGCCGCGACCACGGCGCCGAGCACGATGCCCAGCCAGATCGGCAGGGCGAAGGTCTTGTCCTCCGACCCCGTCAGCCGGGCGACGCCGTTCACGGCCACAAGCGTCCAAGGGATCAGCACCATGTAGAGGGCGTAGGAGATCTCGCCCAGCCAGACGGCGAAACGGCTGGACAGGGGGCCGGCGCGGACGTTGTCCAGCGACCCCAGCGCCAGGATCAACATGCCGCCCAGAAGCACGATGAAGCCGTCCCACGCCTGGACCGAGGCGGCGGCGACGATCAGGACCAGCGCCAGCCCGCTGAGCAGACCCGGCCGGGCCACGCCGCCGCGGCGGTGCACCAGATAGAGCGTGCAGCCGAGCGCGAAGCACGGCACGATGCGCAGGGCGCCCCAGCGGATGGTGGCCTGCGTCAGCGAGAAGCCCGCCAGCTGCTGGAACACGACGTACAGCGCCATCAGGGCGGCGGCGGCGGCGGTGACCGCCAGCCACGGCCGCGCGCGCAGGGCCCAGGCGCCGGCGGCGAAGACGGGGAAGGTCAAATAGGCGAACCACTCCGCCGAGATCGACCAGGACGGGTGGTTGAACGCCGCCTCGGGCGCCAGGCCCCAGGCGTGCAGCATCAGCAGATTGGCCGGCAACGACGGCCAGTCGATGACCCGCGCCTGCATGGCGATGCCCGCCGCCGCCGCCCCGATCGCCAGCGCCATGACGCCCAGCAAGGTGGCCAGATGCAGCGGATAGACCCGCGCGATCCGCGCCCACAGGAAGCTGCGGTAGCCGAAGCGCTTCGTCCCGAACGCCTCCAGATAGACGTGGCTCAGGATGAAGCCGGACAGGACGAAGAACAGCTCGACCCCCAGATAGCCCTTTGCCGCGAGATGCGGCGTGAAGCCGACGTCGAGGTAGGGCCAGCAGGTGTAGAGCACCACCCAGGCCGCCGCGACGAAGCGGAGCGCGGTCAGCGGGCGCAGATCGGCCGGCGCGATCGGGCCGGCGTCGTCGGGAGAGGGCACAGCGGTCATCCCGCCATGCTGGCCGAAACCGCTTTGGGAACCGTTAAGGGACGTTCGCGGCCGGCGGCGTCTGGACCGGGCCGCTCTCGCCCGCGGTCATGATGGCGGCGGTCGCGGCGGCGCAGCCCTGCAGCGTCTCCTCGCCGATCTCCACGCGGGCGGTCAGGGGATACAGCCGGTCGCTCATGCCGTCGGAGCAGTCGGTGTCGATCAGGGTGACGCTGATCGTCCGGCCCTTGTCGGTCGTGCCGGTGAAGACGGCCATGGTGCCCATCAGCTCGACGTCGCCGCGCGGCGCGACCTCGCGCGGACGATCGACGCCCTCATAGGCGATGCCCTCCGGCCCGATGTCGACGCCCCAGAACGGCTCGGTCCCCAGCGCCCGGATGGGCTGCCCCAGATCGACGCCGCCCAGAACCGGCGCGGGCTCAGGGGTGGGCGTGGGCTCCGCGGGCGCCTGGGCCTCGCCGCAGGCGGCCAGGGCAAGGACGGCGAGGGACGGCAGGATCAGACGCATGGGCGAACTCCGGAAGGCGACGGCATCGGACGCGGCCTTGTCCGGGAGGTCAAGGGCGCGGGGAAGGGTTAGGGTGAGGACATGACGAATCACGTCGCCAGAAACGCCCCGGTCGCGTGGGAGTTCTTCGCCGGCGGCGGGCTGGCGGGAATGGGACTGCACGGCTGGCGGATCGGCTTCGCCAACGACCTGGACCCGGCCAAGGCGCGGGCCTTCCAGCAGAACCATCCGGGCGTTCCCTTCCACCTGGGCGACGTCGGCGCCCTGACGCCCGCCGACCTGCTCGGGCGGGCCGACCTGGCCTGGGCGTCGTCCCCCTGTCAGGACCTGAGCCTGGCCGGCGCGCGCGGCGGGCTGGCGGGGCGCCGGTCAGGCGCCTTCTGGGGTTTCATGGACCTGATGCGGGCGCTGGACGCCGAGGGGCGCGGCCCGGACCGGATCGTGATGGAGAACGTCTGCGGCCTGCTGTCGTCGGGCGGCGGGGCAGATTTCGCGGCGGTCTGCGCGGCGCTGTCGGAAGGCGGCCGGCGCGTGGGCGCGCTGGAGATCGACGCCGCCCACTGGCTGCCCCAGTCCCGACCGCGCCTGTTCGTCGTGGCGATCCGCGGCGACGCTCCCCCACAGGTGGCCAGTCCGGTCGCCCCCTTTCACTCTTCGCGCCTGATCGCCGCCCACGACCGTCTGCCGAAAGCGGTGAAGGCCAACTGGGCGTGGTGGTCGCTGGCCGCCCCGCCGCGCATGAACCTCGACCTTGCGGCTCTTCTGGAACCAGACGAGGCGGTGGACTGGTTCTCCCCGGACCGGACGGCGGTGGCGCTGGCCCTGCTGTCGCCCCTGCATCGACGGCGACTGGAGGCGGAGCGGGCCTCCGGCGCGCGGCGGGTGGCGGCCGGCTATCGGCGCGTGCGCATAGAGGATGGGGTTCGAACCCAGCGGTTGGAACTTAGGTTCGACGGTCTCGCGGGCTGCCTCAGGACCCCCGCTGGCGGATCGTCGCGACAGATGGTCGTGTTGCTCGAAGGCGCCGAGACCCGGCTGCGCTGGCTCACGCCGCGAGAGGCGGCCCGGCTGATGGGCGTGCCCGACGACTGGCGCCTGCCGCCGTCCGCCTCTGCCGGCTTGAAGCTTATGGGGGACGCGGTGGCCGTGCCGGTGGTGCGCGCCTTGTCCGAAGGCCTGCTGAAGCCCGGGGCCGGGCGCCGCGCCGCTGCCTAGTCGTCCTCCCGGTCCCGCCCCGGATCCAGCGTGTTGTCCACCCGCGCATCCCACCCTTCGCGGGACGATTTGAACGCCAAGGTCATCAGGCCCCAGGCCAGGGCCAGGCTGCCGAACATGCCCAGGCCCAGGGCGATCCAGCCGTGCACCGACATGGCCGCCCCGCCGATGGCCCGCCAGGCCGCGGCCGCGCCGAAGGTGGCCGCCGCCGCGGTCAGCAGCGCCAGAAGCAGGGCCAGAAAAAAGCGGACCAGACGCGAGGTCATGGTCCGCTTCTTAATCCCGCAGGCGCGCGGCGCCCATCGCCGTCAGCGACGCACCCACTGTCCCTGGGCGTTGCGCCACCACTGGCCGGACGAAATGCGCGGCTGGACGATGGTTTCGAAGGCGCGGGCGGCGGCGACGTCGGTGCTGACCCCCGTTTCGGCGGCGGCGCGGGCATAGGCGGCGCGGCGGCCGTCGTTGGTGATCCGAACGGCGGTCTGCAGCGCCGCATCGGTCGAGGCGACGCGGAAGCCCAGGAAGCCGTCGGCCTGTTCGCCCACGGTGCCCTCGGCCTTGGCGCGGTCGACCAGCGCCTTCTGCTCGGCGGACTGGGCGAAGGCCGCACCCGCAGCAGCGAAGGCCAGGGCCGCCACGGCGGCGACGGCGACGAAGGTCTTGCGGAAGGTCATGGTCTGTCTCCCCCGGTCAAAGTCAGAACAGGTTGGGGTTTTCCTGGAGCAGCTGCTCCAGTTCGCGGTCCAGGCGGACGCGGACGTCGGCGTCCAGCTTGGCGTAGATCTGGATCGGGTCGACCTGCAGGCGAACCGTCGGCGTGCAGGCGACCAGCGTCACGGCGGTCAGCCCCAGGGCCAGATGGGCGGCGGCGCGCTTCATGTCGATCTTCATGGGCGGTCATCCTGCGAAAGCGTTCGACGCCATATGTCCCGGGCAGGGATGAACGCGGTCTGAATGGGCCAACGCGCCCCGGTCAATCCCCGTTCCCGTCACGGGCGCGCTGAAGGTCGAGCAGATCGGAGATCAGTTCGTTGACGTTCAGGTCCACGTCCAGCGTCAGGTCGATGCCCGTGTCCGACGGCAGCGGCAGGTCGGTGCGGTTAAGGAAGTCGCGGCGGACCAGCTCCAGCCAGCCCAGCCGCAGCTCCTGACGCACCGGCGGATCGTGCCGGCCCAGAATGTGGAAGCGCAGAGCCAGCCGCCCGGCGTCGGTGCTGTCCATCGCCGCGGTCAGTTCGTCGAAGGCCAGGTTCTCCATGGCCTGATAGGCCAGTTGCTCGACCGTGCCCGGCGACACCGCCTCGCCCCCGCCTCCGGCGTCCAGCCCCGACAGGGCCTCGCGCTGGATCGACAGGCGACCCGGCTGCACCGAATACAGACTGCCGCCCTGAACCGTCGCGCCCTGCCCCGGCGTCCAGGTGAAGGGCACGCGGCCCGAGACGACCGCGTCCACCGCCACCTTGTCGGCCAGACCGGTGGGCGAGATCAGGTCCCCGATCTGGATGCGGTCCAGAAGCAGCACGCCCGACCACGGCTGGTCCGGCGCCAGCGGAAGCGCCGTGGGCTCCAGCGTCACCGTGCCGCCGGCCGCCGCGACCGAGGCGGCGTCCAGGTTGAGCGTGGCCTTGTTCAGGTCGAACGTCAGCGCCAGATCGGTCGCGTCGGTCAGCGCAGCGACCTTGCCGATCGTCACCGTCTGGTCCGGCGCGGTTTCCAGGGGCGCGAGATTGGTCAGCCGGACTTGTCCGGAAAGGCCCTCCACCGGCCCGGCCGGGCTGTCGAAGTCGAGGTCGTCGAGCGTCAGCAGGCCGCCGCTGGACCCGCCGTCGGGCTGGGCCGTCCAGTCGATCCGGCCGTCGAACCGGACACGACCGGACACGGGCGACCGGATCAGGTCCGCGCCCAGAGGCGTCAGGTCGGACGGCTGCAACCCGCCCTCGGCGAACACCAAATCTTCGGACACGACGTCCACCCCGCCGACGCCGCTCGGCCCGTCGTGCGCCAGCGTCAGGCGGCCGACCGGGGTCGCGCCGTCGGCCAGATCGAAGACGCCGGTCCAGCGGTCGTTCGCCAATGCCGCCCGGCCCGAGGCCTGCAAGGGCTGGAACCTCAGGGGATCGGTGGCGTCGATCACGCGGGCGCTTTCCACCCCCGCCGTCAGCGCCAGCCCGCCCGGCGTGCCGCGCACCGTCAGGGGTCCCTGCGCCGCCTCGAAGCGCAGGGCGAGGAAGGGGGCGCGGGCGGAGACGTCGGTCAGCCGCCCGTCCACGCGCCAGCCGCCGTCCGCCACGGTCACCAAGGGTCGGCCCGTCGGGCACAGGCCGCCGGCGACGTCGATCACGTCGTTCTCGCCCAACTCCAGCCGCTCGACCGTGAGCGGCGTGCAGCGCGTCGTCGTGAAGGTCAGGCCGGCGGACGTCGTCGCCAGACGGCCCGCCGCGTCCAGGGTGACGCCCCGGCCAAGGCCGAAGTCCAGCGCGGCCCGGCCGGTCAGGTCCGCCTGAAAGCCGTCGCCCGTCGCCCGCCAGCCGGTCACCCGGAGCCGCGCATCGGGCAGCCCGCCCCCGTTCATGGCCAGGTCGAAGGCTCCGCGCGGCGCAGCCGCCGGTGCGGCGATCAGGACGGGGCCGCCGGCGGAGGTGATCGTGGCCGTACCCCCGGCGCGCGTGCGGATCGTCAGCCCCCGAGGCGCATCCAAGGTCGTGCCGGCTGGTGCGACCATCAGCCGATAGGCCGGCGCGGACAGCGAGAAGTCCGACAGGGCGCGCTTCAGCGTCCCCAGCTCCGGCACGTCGTCGCGCGTGGGCGCGCCCAGCAAGGGCCAGCCACCGCCGGACGCGGTCAGCGCGCCGGTCGCGGCGAGACGAAGCGAGCCGTCGGCGACGACGTCCAGCGCGCCGCGCGACGTCACGCCCGTCAGGGTCAGCCCGCCCGTCTCGACGCGCCCTGCCCGCACCAGCGCCGGTCCCGACGCCTCCCACGCCCCGCCGCGCCCGCGCACCGTCAGACCGGTCGAGGCCGCGTCCAGCCCGCGCAGGGAAAAGCCCTCTCCGTCCGCCGACGCGGCGGCGACGGACATGGGCCCGTCCAGCCGCCACGACGGCGCGCCGTCGTCGAAGGCGAGGCGAGCCTGGGCGCCGGTCGCCCTGGCCCGCGCGCCGCCGGCGCTCAAGGCGCCGTCGACCCCGGCCACCGTCAGATCGAGCGTAGTCAGGCCGGTCAGGGTCAGGCCCGACCCGGCTCCCGCGGCCTCGCCCACGAAATCGAGAGATCCCGAGACGTCCCGGCTCGACCAGCCCCCGGACGCCATTCGGTCGGCGGCGAAGGTCAGGTCCATGCGGGCCGGCCCGTCGGCGGATCGGCGGCCGACGTCCGGATAGGCGGCGGCGCCCTTGGCGGTCAGCTTAAGACCGGCGCCCCGCACCCCCGCCAGGTCCGCCTCGACGATCGTCAGAACTAGGTCGAAGCGGGTCCGCCCCGAAGCCGTCGCCAGGCTGATCCGCCCGGCCGCGCCACGCACGAAGCCCGCGCCACCGCGATAGTCGGCCGCCGGCAGCGTGGCCTCCAGACTGGCCAGACGTCCGTCGGCCACGCGGGCGTCGCCCAACATCGTCGTGCGGCCCCAATCGGAATCCAGCCGGACGATTGCCTTTTCCAGCACGATGGCCGGGCCGACCTCGTCGGTGCGAGCGGGGCGGCGGGCGAACTCGTCGATCAGGGGATCCAGTTGTCCGAAGCTGAGGCGCCGGCCAGTCCACCGGGCGCGCACCGTCGGCCCAACCAGCCGTAGGCGCGTGGGAGTCGCGCCGAGGCCGCCGGCACTCCACGGCGCCCCCACCGTCCAGTCAACCTCGACCCGAGGGGCGACGACCTGCGGGTCGCGTGGGTCGCCCAAGGTCACGGCGCCGACCATGCCGTCCATCTCCAGCCGGTCGATCCGCACCTCCGCCGCGACGCCGCGACGCTCCAGCCAGAAAACCACCGCCTCACGCGCAAGCGTGCGCCGCCCCAGCCAGGCGGCCAGCCCTACGACCAGAACGACGACCAAGGCGAGGGCGAGCCCTCGCGCCAAGGCTCGACCCCGACGTCGGCGCGGGCGGATCGGCGGCTGTTCCGTTTCGGTCACGACGCTGCACCCGTCCCAGTCTCGTGGATGCGGACGCCCGTGGCCGAACCGCCACGGCAAAGTGGCGCATAGGTCACTTCAAGTGCAGCGTTCGCGCAACGGCCAAGGTCACGATTTCGGCTTTTCGTGTTCACGCCGCGTTCCTGATTTTCGACTGTTCGATCTTCGACGAACCCGGCCGTCGAGACTTGGAAATACACAAACCCCGTCTTCGGTTTAACGATTGGTAATGGAGATGCTTCACATCGGGACTCCGAGAGGCTATAGCCGGGGCGCGCTTCCGGGGGGACCGGGCCGGCGCGATCCTTGCTTAAAAGTGGTTTGGCGCCGCCGGGCGTCGTCGATTGCCGGGTACCGATGGCTCAGTTCGATCCACGTCGTCAGCCCATGCGGCTGGCTCCCCACGTGTTCACCATCGCCGCCGCCGTGGCCGTCACCCTGCTGGCCGGTCGCGTCTATCAGCCCGTCCGCGCCGAAACCCCCGCCCCGATGACCGCGGAGCAGCTGGCTGCGCTGGAAGCCCGCGCCATCGCCGCTGCCGGAGCTCCCGCCGGCCTGACGACGCCGGAAGCCATGCAGGTGCAGATCCGCAAGGGCGAGACCTTCGAGCAGGCCATCCGCCGCACCGGCGTCGGCGTCGAGGAGGCCAAGGCGGTCGTCGCCACCATCGCCGCCGCCTTCGACGTCAGCCAGCTCGGCGCCGGCCTGAAATTCGAGACCGCCGTCGCCCGTCCGCGCGGCGGCCGCGGCGGCGACAGCCGCCTGATCGGCCTGACCATGCGTACCGGCCCGGCCAGCCAGCTGACGGTGTCGCGCACATTCGACGGAGCCCTGCGGCTGCGCGCGCTTGAGGAAAAGGTCACGCACGAAACCGTGGTCCTGAAGGGGGAGGTCCAAGGATCCCTCTATGCCACGGCCCAGCGCATGGGCGCCTCGGGCGCCGTGACCCGCAAAGCCGTTCAGCTGTTCTCCCACAAGTTCGACATGGACCGCGACATCCGGGCCTCGGATGAGTTCACCCTGGTGTTCGCCCGCACCGTCACCGAAACGGGCCGGGTCGTGGAAACCGGCGAGCTGCTCTACGCCGAGCTCAAGGGGCAGGTCTTCTATCGCTTCAAGCCGGTCGGCGGCGGCGAGACCCAGTACTTCGACGCCACCGGCAAGAACACCCGCTCGGCCTTCATGCGTACGCCGCTGGCCGGCGGATACCGCATGAGCTCCTCGTTCGGCTATCGCCGTCACCCGATCTCCGGTTATCGCCGGATGCACCAAGGCATCGACTTCGCGGCCGGCACCGGCACGCCGATCGTGGCCCCCGCCGACGGCGTGGTGGTCGAGGCCCGCCGCTGGGGCGGCTATGGGAACTGGCTGCGGATCCGCCACTCGAACGGTCTGGAAAGCGGCTACGGCCACCTGTCGCGCTACGCCTCTGGCATCCGGCCCGGCCAGCGTGTGCGCCAAGGCCAGGTCGTGGCCTACGTCGGCTCCACCGGCGCGTCCACCGGTCCGCACCTGCATTATGAGATCTGGCGCAACGGTCAGCGGATCAATCCGGCAGGCGTGAAGACCCAGGAAGGAACCATCCTGTCGGGCGCCGAACTGACCGCCTTCCGCGCCGAGAAAGCCCGCATCGACCGTGTCATCCTAGCCGGCGGCGAGCGCCGTGCGGGTCAGGCCAGCGCCCTGCGGCCTGCCTCTAACGGCTGACGGCGGGGCTTCAGTTCCGTCTCATCTCCTCGACCACCTCGACCAGCCGCGCGAGATCGGCCGGCGTCGACAGTCGGTGATCGCCGTCCGGCACCAGCTCCAGCCGCACCGGCGCGCGATTCAGCCGCTCCAGAAGCGTGATCTGATGCGTCCAGGGCACGACGTCGTCGCGGCGGCCCTGCAGCATATGGATCGGAGATATCAGGTCCAGATCGCCGTCGAGCAGCATCCACGCCCGCGCGTCCTCGAACATTCGCCGAGTCAGGGCGTAACGGCCAAGCCCCGGCTCCTCGATCTCCGCCAAGCCGTCACGAAGGATCGCCTCGCGCACATGGTCTTCCAGAGACGGCCACATAAGCCGGTCGGTGAAGTCCGGGGCCGGGTTGACAAGCACCAGCCCCATCGCCCGTTCCGGCCGCGCCTGGGCCAGCAGCAGCGCCACCCACCCCCCCATCGACGATCCGACGGGCAGGATCGGTCCCTCCAGATGATCGACCAGGGCGATCGCGTCCTCGCGCCACCGCCCGACCGTCGCCGTCTCCCAGTCGCCCGAAGAGGCGCCGTGGGCGAAGTGGTCGTAGCGGACGAAGTTCCAGCCCCGCTCCCGCGCCGCCGCATCCAGAGCCAGGGCCTTGGTTCCCTCCATGTCCGAACGGAACCCTCCGATCCACAGCACGGTCGGACCTGCTCCGGCCAGGCGCTTGTAGGCCAGGGTTTCACCGTCGGGGCGCGTCAGGCGCTGCATCTCGCTCATGGCCGTCTTGTGCCGCGACTTCCCGGCGCCGTCACCCTCGGCTAGAGCCGGAGCATGCCCGCGCCCAAGGTCCTGTTCGTCACCTCCAACCGCATCGGCGACTGCGTCATCTCCTCCGGCGTCATCCGGGAGATCGGCAGACAGCTGCCGGGGGCCGAGATCACCGTCGCGTGCGGCCGTCCGCCTGCGCCCCTGTTCCGCGCCGCACCGGGCGTGGTCGAGGTCATCGCCTGGGACAAAAGACCCATGGCCGGACATTGGTTCGACTTGTGGGGTCGCGCGCGCGGCACGCGCTGGGATCTGGTGATCGACGTGCGCGGCTCGGCCCTGGCCTGGGCGCTGAGCGCCAAGCGGCGCGTGGTCTATTCCCGCAAGCTTGAGACCGGCCGCCGCAAGGTCGAGACCGCAACGGCCATGATGGGGGCGACCGAGCCCCTGCACCCCGAAATCTTTCTGGACGACCGCGCGCGGGCCGAGGCGGCGGCGGTGATCGACCCGCAGCTGGCGGGCGGCGCAGGCCCGGGCCCGATACTGGCCCTGGCCCCCATCGCGCACCAGCCGGGCAAGAGCTGGCCGGCGGATCGCTGGGGTCAGTTGGTTGAGAGGCTGAAAAAGGAACCCGGCTTTGAGGGCTGGCGGTTCATGCCCGTGGGCGGCCCCGGCGACCGGCCGCCGGCGACCCCCGCGCTGGAGGCCGCAGGGCCGCGCGGGATCGACTTCGTAGGCAAAGGCGACATCCTGGCCTCGGCGGCCGCAATAGATCGGGCCGCCCTGTTCGTCGGCAACGACTCCGGCCTCATGCATGTGTCAGCGGCGGCCGGGCGGCCGACGCTGGGCCTGTTCGGGCCCACCGAATGGTGGCTGTACGGCCCCTGGGGGCCCCGCACGCGCACGGTCGCCTCCAACGAGACGCGCGGCCATTTCGCACCAATTGAGGATCTGACCGTCGACCATGTGTTCGACGCCGTGATGGCGCTGCGTGACGCCTATTCGCCAACCTGAGCACCGGCGCGCCTTGAAGAAAGGCCCCGGGCCCGGCATATTGGAGAGGCGGAGAGGGACCGCAGGCTTACGCGCGCCCGCCCCTCATCGCGATTGAACAGACAAGGAACCGACGCCCATTCGTAGACCGATGCAAGCGCCGCCCGTGAAGGACGGCCCCCCGATGAACCAGGACATCCGCGCGCCGCGGGTGCTTCTGATCGACCAGAACGGCGAGAAGCAGGGCGTGATGCCCCTGTCGGCCGCTCTGGAGGCCGCCGAGGAGGCGGGCCTGGACCTGGTTCAGATCGTGTCGACGTCCGAGCCGCCGGTCTGCAAAATCCTGGACTACGGAAAATTCCGTTTCGAGGAGCAGAAGAAGAAGGCCGCCGCCCGCAAGAAGCAGAAGGTCGTCGAGCTGAAGGAGATCAAGCTCCGCCCCAACATCGACACCCACGACTACGACGTGAAGGCCAAGGCCATGACGCGCTTCTTCGAAGAGGGCGACAAGGTCAAGGTGACCCTGCGCTTCCGCGGCCGCGAGATGGCCCACCCCGAACTGGGCATGAAGCTTCTGAACAAGGTGCAGGCCGACTTCGAGGAAGTGGCCAAGGTCGAATACGCCCCCCGCATGGAGGGCCGCCAGATGATCATGATCCTGGCGCCCAAGTAAGCCGCGCACGATCGACGGACCGACGACGCCCCGCCCGACCGGCGGGGCGTTTTCGCGAGTCCCATTGCCTTCGCGCTCAGCTTCCCCTAAAAGCCGCGCCTTCGCGTACCGGACCGCCGGGCGAACAGGCATGCCTGGGCGGTCTTAAACAGGGAACACCGACCCTTGGGCTCAAGTAGCCGATAGGCGGTAGCCCACTCAAAAAAGTGAGATGAAAATGCCGAAGCTGAAGACGAAGTCGGGCGCCAAGAAGCGCTTCAAATTCACCGCGTCGGGCAAGGTCAAGGCAGGGGTCGCCGGCAAGCGCCACCGCCTGATCAGCCACAACTCGAAGTACATCCGTCAGAACCGCGGCACCGCGGTGATGTCGGACGCCGACGCCAAGAAGATCAAGACCTACATGCCGTACGCCTGATCGGCGCGCATCGGAACGATCCTCAACCCTGAATTTGAACATTGCCCCTCATGTAGTGAGCCGCCGCGCGGCGAACGTTAGGGGCCCTTCTCGAAGAGAAACATCATGGCTCGCGTCACCCGGGGCGTCACGTCCCACGCCAAGCACAAGAAAATCCTGAAGCAGGCCAAAGGCTTCTACGGTCGCCGCAAGAACACCATCCGCACGGCCAAGGCCGCCGTGGACCGCGCCGGGCAATACGCCTATCGCGACCGCCGCAACAAGAAGCGTTCGTTCCGCGCTCTGTGGATCCAGCGCATCAACGCCGCCGCCCGCCTGCACGACATGACCTACTCGCAGTTCATGCACGGCCTGTCGCTGGCCGGCATCGAAATGGATCGTAAGGTCATGGCAGCGATCGCCGCCGACGAAGCGGGCTTCGCCGCCATCGCCGGCAAGGTCCGCGACGCCCTGGACAAGAAGGCCAAGGCCTAAGCATTTCCGGACACGGAAACCGCAAAAGCCCTCCGGCCCGCGCCGGGGGGCTTTTTGCTTTCGGCGCCAGCCGCTAGACGAACCTCGACATGACCGACCTGAACCAGCTGGAACTCGACCTGATCTCCGCGATCGGCGCGGCGGAAACCGCCGCCGCTGTGGAGGATCTGCGCGTGGCGGCCTTGGGCAAATCCGGCACGATCTCCGGCCTGCTTAAGGGCATGGGCGCGATGAGCCCGGAGGAACGTCGCGAGAAGGGCCCTGTTCTGAACGGCCTGCGCGACCGCGTTCAGGCCGCGCTGGCGGCGCGCAAGACCGAACTGGAGGCGGCCGAGCTGGACGCGCGTCTGGTCGCCGAGCGCGTGGACCTGTCGCTGCCGGCCCGTCCCCGCCGGAAGGGGGCGGTGCACCCGACCATGCAGGTCATGGAGGAGATGATCTCCATCTTCGCCGACATGGGCTTCGCCGTGGCGGAGGGTCCGGACGTAGAGGACGACTTCCACAACTTCACGGCCCTGAACTTCCCGCCCAAGCATCCCGCGCGGGAGATGCATGACACCTTTTTCCTGACGCCCGACCCCGAGACTGGCGAGCGCAAGGTGCTCCGTACCCACACCAGCCCGGTGCAGGTGCGCACGATGATGAGCCAGACGCCACCGATCCGCATCGTCGCGCCCGGGCGCACCTTCCGGAAAGATTCCGACGCCACCCACACGCCGATGTTCCATCAGGTCGAGGGCCTGGTGATCGATCGGAACATCCATATGGGCCACCTGAAGTGGACGCTTGAGACCTTTGTCGCCCGCTTCTTCGAGCTGGACGGCATCGAGGCCCGCTTCCGGCCGCACCACTTCCCATTCACCGAGCCCTCAGCGGAGATGGACATCCGCTGCGACCGTTCCGGCAGCACGCTTAAGCTGAACGAGGGAGACGACTGGATGGAGATCCTGGGCTGCGGAATGGTGCATCCCAACGTCCTGAAGTCGTGCGGTCTCGATCCCGAGGAATGGCAGGGCTTCGCCTTCGGCATGGGCGTCGATCGCCTGGCCATGCTGAAATACGGCATCCCCGACCTTCGCCCGATGTTCGAGGCCGACGTGCGCTGGCTCGCGCACTACGGCTTCTCCCCCTTCGCCGCGCCGTCATCGGCGGGAGGACTTTCATGACGGACGTTCAGAACCTCGACCCACTGGCTCCGGAGATTCGCGGAGGACGCTTCTCCCTGTTCGACCTCTACCGGTCGCACATTCTGGCGGGCGGAGGAGGCGTCATCGAGAACCGAGTTTTCGAGAACTGCGTGATCGAGGGCCCGGCACTCGTGCTCGTCCTGGACGGCACCCATTTCGATGGTGTCGATTTCGGGCCATGCGGCGGCGATATGGGCGGCATGCTGTTCCGATCGCTCAACGGTACGATGGCGATCGGGTCCATCCCCATGCGGGCCTGCACTTTCCGCAACTGCCAGTTCCACAACCTCGGATTCACCGGCAACGAGACTTTGCTGAAGACTCTTCACGAGCAAGTCCAAACCACCGGTTGACCCTTTCCCCGTTTCAACGAGATCGACCCGATGACCGAGCCCGTCCAGGCCACATTCTCCCCCGACGAAGCCTATGGCCGCGAACTCGTGGCACGCACCTCCTTCGAGAAGGAGGCCGTATGGCTGCCGCTGCTGGCCGTTCATCACTGGAACGCCGGCGAGATGGCCATTCGTGGAAAGACCTTCACCGACTGCGTCATCGAAGGGCCTGCCCTCATGGCCGTCATGACGGGCACGACCTTCGACGGCTGTGTGATGGGCACGACCGCCGACACCAACAATCTCCTCTACAAACCCCAAGGCCGGAAGCTGGCCGGGGCGGTCGGCGTCTCGGACTGCAAGTTCGTGCGTTGCCGCTTCGTCCAGATCGGATTCACAGGCTCCGACGACCTTCTGGATGATCTTCGGGGGGGAATTCAAACTCTCGGCAAGCCGGAGCCACAGGCGTGAAATTCACCCTGTCGTGGCTGAAGGACCATCTCGACACGGACGCCGACGCAGCGACCGTGGCCGACGCCATGACCCGCGCGGGGCTGGAGGTCGAGGACGTCCATGACCCGATCGCGGCCCTGGCGCCCTTCACGGCCGCACGAATCCTTTCGGCCGAGCGGCACCCCCAGGCCGACCGGCTTCAGGTCTGCCAGGTCGAGACCGTCGACGGCCTGAAGGAGATCGTCTGCGGCGCCCCAAACGCACGCGCGGGCCTGGTGACGATCTATGCGCCGATCGGGGCCTATGTGCCCGGTCTGGGCGTCACCTTGGTCGAGAAGCCGGTGCGCGGCGTGGTGTCGAACGGCATGCTGTGCTCGGCGTCCGAGCTGGAACTGGCGGACGAGAGCGACGGCATCGTCGAACTGAACCCGGCCACCCCCGTGGGCGCTCCCGCCGCAGGCATCTTCGGCGCCGAGCCGGTGATCGATTTCGAGGTGACGCCGAACCGGCCCGACTGGCTCGGCGTCTCCGGCATCGCCCGCGATCTTGCCGCCGCCGGTCTGGGCACGCTGAAGACGCCCGAGGTCGCCCCGGTTTCGGGGGCGTTCGCCAATCCCGTGACGGTGCGCCTCGACGCGCCGGAGCTATGCCGAGTCTTCGCCGGGCGGGTGATCCGCGGGGTCACCAACGGCCCGTCGCCGGAGTGGCTGAAGCGCCGACTGACGGCGATCGGCCTGCGGTCGATCAACCGGCTGGTCGACGTCACCAACCTGATCTCCTACGACCGCGCGCGGCCGCTGCACGTCTACGACCTGGCCAAGCTGGTAGGGTCGGAAATCGTCGTGCGCGGCGGTCAGACGGCCCGAGACACCGGCGAGTCGGAGCATCTGATCGCGCTGGACGGCAAGACCTACGCCGTCGCGCCGAGCCACTGCGTGATATCCGACGCCGGCGGCGAGCGGCCGATCGGCCTGGGCGGCGTGATGGGGGGCGAGTCCACCGGCTGCGACGACGCGACGACCGACGTCTTTCTGGAAAGCGCCTGGTTCGACCCTTTGGCGACGGCCCAGACCGGCCGCGACCTTGGCATCACCTCGGACGCCCAGTACCGCTTCGCGCGCGGCGTCGATCCGCAGTCGGTCGTGCCGGGCATCGAGCTGGCCACGCAGCTGATCCTGGATCTGTGCGGCGGCGAGGCCTCGGAGGTCTCCGTCGTCGGCCAGGCCCCTGCCGCCCCTGAGGCGTTCGACTTCGACCCCAGCCGCGTCGCGGCCCTGACGGGGCTTGAGGTCGGGGACGCGCGCATCGCCGAGATCCTGACCGCCCTCGGCTTCGACGTGGAGCGGGGAACGCCGTGGCGCGTGACCCCGCCCAGCTGGCGCCGCGACGTCGAGGGCCCCGCCGATCTGGTCGAGGAGGTCGCGCGGATCGTCGGCTATGACGCCCTGCCGTCCACGCCCCTGCCCGATCTCGGCGCACCGCCGCGCGGCGTTCTGAGCCCGCGTCAGGCGCAGGTGCGGACCGCGCGCCGGGCCATGGCGGCGCTGGGCTGGTCCGAGGCCGTCACCTGGTCCTTCCTGAAGCGGTCGACGGCCGAACTGTTCGGAGGCGGGTCGGAGCGGCTGGTCGTCGAGAATCCGATCGCGGCCGATCTGGACTGCATGCGTCCTTCGGTTCTGCCCAACCTGATCCAGGCGGGGGCCCGAAACGCTGCGCGCGGCCACGGCGACGTCGCCCTGTTCGAGATCGGTCCCATCTATCTGGGCGACGGCCCGACCGATCAGCGTACGATTCTGGCCGGCATCACGTCCGACCGCGCCGCCCGGCACTGGTCCGGCAAGGGCGAAGACGCCCTGTTCGCGGTCAAGGGCGACCTGATGGCCGTTCTGGACCGCATGGGCGCGCCGGTCGCCTCGCTGCAGCTGGCGCAGGGCCAGAACCGTGAGTGGTGGCACCCCGGCCGCTCGGCCCGCCTGCAGCTGGGGCCCAAGACCATCGTCGCCGAGTTCGGCCAGCTGCATCCGCGCGTGCTGAAGGCGCTGGACGCCGACGGGCCGCTGTACGGCTTCGAGCTCGTCCTGGACGCCCTGCCGGAACCGCGAGGCGCGAAATCGAAGTCACGCGGGACGGCCGACCTGCCCGCGCTCATGCCCCTGACCCGGGACTTCGCCTTCGTCGTGGACGACGCCGCCGCGGCCGGCGATCTGGTCCGCGCCGTCGCGGGCGCCGACAAGGCGCTGATCGCCGAGGTGCGGGTGTTCGACGTCTATCGCGGTCCGGGCGTGCCGGAAGGCAAGGCTTCGATCGCGCTGGAGGTCGTCGTCCAGCCGCGCGATGCCACGCTGTCCGACGCCGACATCGAGGCGCTGACGGCCAGGATCACAGCCGCCGCCGCCAAACTGGGCGCCACCCTCAGGAGCTGAGCCATGGGCATGAAGCCGCGGATCGAGACGGCGTTCGAGCGCGGACTGTTCATGTCGCGCTGGCTGATGGCGCCCTTCTACCTCGGACTTGTGCTGGCGCTGTTCATGCTGCTGGTCGTCTTCGTGCGGCAGTTGGCCGGCTATGTGCCGCTGGTGTTCGGGCCGTCGGGCATGACCGACGCGGACGTCATCTTGGCGCTTCTGACGCTGATAGACTTGTCGCTGACGGGCAACCTGCTGCTGATCGTTCTGTTCTCGGGCTATGAGAACTTCGTGTCCAAGCTGGACTTGGACGGCGAGACCGACCGGCCGCCGTGGATGGGCACGGTCGACTTCTCGGGCCTGAAGATGAAGCTGATCGCCTCCATCGTGGCGATCTCCGGCATCCAGCTGCTCAAGACCTTCATGAACATCGGCAAGCCCGGCTACGAGTTCGATCAGGCCGAGGCCATGTGGGGCGTCATCATCCACCTTACCTTCGTCGCCTCGGGCGTGCTGCTTGCCCTTATGGACTGGCTGACGGCCAAAACGGACAAACACTGAGCGGGCGGCTCGGCAAGGTCCCGTTAACCTCGCCGCCGCAAGGCTGACTCAATGGGCGGCGAGGCTGGCGCTTCGTCGCACCACTCGTCGCACGGGGCCTTTCGCATGCATCGCCGCCATCTGATCCAGTCCGGTCTCGCATTGGGGGCCACCTCGACCCTGGCGGCGTGCGCCACGCCGAACGCGGCGCCGATGGACCCAGCCTATCCGACCGACCGCGACCGCACTGCCCCCGCCTACACCGCCGACGAACTGGTGGCTGCCGGCTCTCGCGAGCTGGGCATCGCGGCCGAGGCGATCGGCGGTGCGATCGAGCGCATCTTCGCCGACCAGGGCGACAGCCCGACCGCCTACATCGCCGGCGAAGAGGGCTCCGGCGCCGCAGTCATCGGCCTGCGTTACGGCCGCGGCGCCCTGCACATGAAGGACCTGTCGGCCAGCCAGGAGGTCTTCTGGCAAGGAACCTCAATCGGCTGGGACGTGGGCGGCAACGCCAGCCGCGTCTTCACCCTGGTCTATGGCCTCTACTACCCGGACATGATCTACCGCCGGTATCCCGGTGTGGAGGGCTCGGCCTATCTTGTCGGCGGCCTGGGCGTGAACTACCAGCAGGCCGACGGCATCATCCTGGCGCCGATCCGCACCGGCGTGGGCCTGCGGCTGGGCGCCAACGTCGGCACCATGGCCTACAGCCGCCAACGGAACCTGCTGCCTTTCTAGGTGGCCCTACCGCTCGCGACGCGGTCGCTCGCCGCTTAAGGACCGTCAGGGCGCGACGGCGACGTCTTCGAGAAGGCGGCGGAACCGGTCGAAGGACTGCGACGCCAGCGCCTCGTCATAGCGCATGGGCGGCGCGTTCATCGGCTCGTCGAAGCTGTGGGTGCCCTCCGCGATCCAGACCTCGACCTCTGCGCCGCACTTGCGGACCATGTCGTGCACGCGTTCGGCGTTGCGCACCGTGGTCAGGTGATCCCGCCGGGCCACGACCGCCAGGGTGCGCGGACAGTGCCGCCACGGCCGCATGCGGTTGAGCGCGGCGATGCCGACGTAGGGATAGGCCAGGAAGGTCGCCCGCACGCCCGACAGGTCACAGACGGCCGCGTCCTGCACGCCCAGAGCGCCGGGTCGGGTGGGATCGGCACTCATGGCCTCCATGATGCCCCAGCCGCCGTGGCTCCAACCGGCGAGACAGATGGCGGAGGCGTCGACGTCGGCCCGTTGCGACACGCCCTGCACCGTCGCCAGCACGTCGCCGCCGCGCTCCCAGCCACGGAACATCAGACCGGTGCAGACCGTCGCCATGGCGAACTCCCGCGACCAGCCGCGCGGAGCATAGGAGTCCACGATCGCCGCCCGCCAGCCGGCCGAGAGGGCGGCCTCGGCATAGCGCGGCAAATGGGCACGAACACCGCCGCAGCCGTGGAACAGCAGGACGGTGGGTCGGGGCCTGTCGTCGTCCGGCCCATGCCAGGCGACGTTGGGTTCCAGCCGGGCCCAACGCTCGGAGAGAGTGTCCATCATGGCCTCAAGTCGAGAGCGACCGCATCGCGGACCACAGGGCGCGCGTCAGTGCCGGAAGACCCGCATCCCGGTGAAGGCCATGGCGACCCCCTTTTCATCCGCGGCGGCGATGACCTCCTCGTCGCGGATCGAGCCGCCAGGCTGGATCACCGCCGTGGCGCCGGCCGCGACGGCCTCCAGCAGGCCGTCGGCGAAGGGGAAGAAGGCTTCGGACGCGCAGGCGGAGCCATGGGCCAGCGATGCCTGCAGGCCCAGCGCCTGCCCGGCCTCGGCGGCGCGCAGGGAGGCGATGCGGGCGGAGTCGCGGCGGTTCATCTGGCCTGCGCCGATGCCGGCGGTGCGGCCATCCTTCGCATAGACGATCGCGTTGGACTTCACATGCTTGGCCACGGTGAAGGCGAACAGCATGTCCTCGATCTCCCGCGGCGTCGGCTGGCGCTTCGTGACGACCCTCAGGTCGGCGGCCGTGACGCGGGCTGTGTCGCGCGACTGGACCAGAAAGCCGCCGGCCACGCTGCGGAACACCTCGCCGGCCGCCAGCGGGTCGGGAAGACCGTCGGTCAGCAGCAGGCGCAGGTTCCTCTTGGCCGCGAAAACCGCGCGCGCCGCGTCGTCGGCGCCCGGCGCGATGACCACTTCGGTGAAGATCTCGACGATCTTCTCGGCGTCGGCCGCCGTCAGGGCACGGTTCACGGCGATCACTCCGCCGAAGGCCGACACGGGGTCGCACTCCAGCGCGCGGCGATAGGCCTCGGACAGGTCCCCGCCGGTCGCCACGCCGCACGGATTGGCGTGCTTGACGATGACGCAGGCCGGGGCCTCGAACTCGGCGACCAGCTCATAGGCGGCGTCGGCGTCGGCGATGTTGTTGTAGCCCAGCTCCTTGCCCTGCACCTGGCGGGCATTGGCCACGCCGGGGCGGGCTTCCGAGGTGCGGTAGAAGGCGCCGGCCTGATGCGGGTTCTCGCCATAACGCAGGGTCTGGGCCAGCGTGCCCGAGATGGTCTTGCGGGCCGGGGCGGCGTCCGCGACCTGCCCGGCGAACCAGCCGGAGACGGCGGCGTCATAGGCGGCGGTGCGGGCGAAGGCGCGGGCGGCCAGCCGTTTGCGCAGGTCCAGAGAGGTCGCCCCGTCGGCCTTCAGCGCCGCGACGATCCAGCCGATCGAGTCCGCGTCCACCGCGACGGCGACGTGGCCGTGGTTCTTGGACGCCGAGCGGATCATGGCCGGGCCGCCGATGTCGACGTTCTCGATCGCCGCCTCGAACCCGCCGCCGGACGCCACGGTCGCCTCGAACGGATAGAGGTCGATCCACACCAGATCGATCGGGCCGATGCCGTGCTCCTGCATTGACGCCGCGTGCGACGGCGCGTTGCGCACGCCCAGCAGGCCGCCGTGGACGACGGGGTGCAGGGTCTTGACCCGGCCGTCCATCATCTCCGGGAAGCCGGTCAGGTCGGCCACGTCCTTCACCGGCAGGCCCAGCGCCGCGATCGCCGCGCGCGTGCCGCCGGTGGACACCAGCTCGACGCCCAGCCCGTGCAGGGTGCGGGCGACGTCCTCCAGCCCCGTCTTGTCGGACAGCGAGATCAGGGCGCGCGCAGGCGCGACCCGATCGGGCGCGGGCGGAAAGTCGGGAGCGGCGGGCATGGGCGGTCTCGGCGAGTCGAGGGAGAGGGGGACGCCGGGGGGCTTAGCAGACCCCGTCGCGAATGTCAGACGGGATCCCCCACCCCGCCCGCCGGGCTCAGCTTCCAGCGGATCTTGGTCTCGGCATCCGTGCGCGCGGAGCCCCGCACCACGATCTGCAGCGACCGCCGCGTCAGGCCGCCGTCGACGTGGACGGAGGGTTCGATGGCGACGTCGGGGCCGTCGGTGCGGAACCACCAGCCTCTGCTCGAGTGGCCGCGCAGCAGGATCGACCGCCGGTCTCGCGCCAGCGAGGCCTGGGCGCCCGGCTCCAGGTGAAAGCGGATGGCGTAGGGGGCGGCGATCTGGCGGGTGGCGTCGGGCCGGCCGGGGGTCGGAAACAGCCGCTCCTCGGCGCGCAGCTCGTCCATGCGCTGGTCCAGATAGAGGCGGCGCTGGTGCGTCAGGCCATAGGCCGTCCAGCCGTCGTGCTCGATCTCCAGCCAGACCGCCCCGTCGCCGTCGCGGCGTTCGGTCCGAACGGGGTAGGGCTTGCCCGCCAACCGGGGGCCCAGGACGTTCGCTTTCCAGCCGGAGAGGGGTTCGCCCAACGAGCTCTCGCCCAGAGTCAGCGTCGAGTGTCCGGGGGTCAGGCGCAGCCCCTGACGGTCCGACGCCAGCGGGGTCCAGCCGCAGCCGGTGATCAGCCGGTCCTTGCCGCAGACGATCTCCAGCGCCATCGGCTGGGCGCAGGCGTCGGCGCCCCAGGCGCCGCGCGGCGGGGCGGCGACGTCGGCCAGAACGGTCAGCAGGGGGCTGGCAAGCCGGGCGAAGCCGGCGCAGGCCACGCCGGGCTCGCCGGCGCCCACCGGCTCCAGCGCGGCGGCGACCGAGGCGGCCAGAGACGGTCCGCCCCCGTGGAAACTGCCGAGACGCCCTTCGGGCAAGGCCAGGGTGCGCACGCCCTTGCCGAGGCGACCCATGGCCCGGGTCACGGCTTCGGGAACCGGCTCGCCGAGCTGGTTCAGGGCGTCGGTCAAAGTCATGAGGTCGAGCAGCAGCTCCAGACCCGCCTCCGGACTGCGGCTCGCATGGCCGCCGTCCTCGCCCACGCCTTGCGCAAGGGCGCCGGGCAAACGGGCCAGCGCGCGGCGACGCAGAGCCGCGCCGGTGGGGCCGGTCAGCACGCACCCGGCCAGCGCCGCAGCCGTCAGGCGCTCGGCCCGACGCGCCGTGGGATCGGGCGCCCGCAGCAGCTGGCGCGCCTGCCGGGCCAGCGAGACCGCCAGCGCCAGCCGGTCCGCCTCATCGGCGACCGACCCCAGGCGCCGCGCGGCGCAGGACAGGTTGAACACCCGGCGCGACAGGCGGTCGGGATCCCAGACGAAGGGCGACCAGCGGCGGAAGGTCCCCTCCCACCCCCGCACCAGCCGCAGCGCCTCGCGCACGCCGCGCTCGCCCTCGGCCACCAGATGCGGCAGCCAGGCGAAGGCGTGCAGCTGGGCCGCGAAGGGCATGGACGGGCTGGGCCGGTTCCACGGATCGTCCGGCGCCGGGGCGTCCATGGCCGTGCCCGCCAGCACGAAACGGCCGTCCAGCACCGAGCGGCCGAGAGTGGCGTCGACCGGGCGCGGATCCTTCGGCGCGCAGGCGAAGGCGGCGACCTTGGTCCCGCCAAGCGTCGCGCCGTAGCCGGGCAGGCCGTACAGCTCGACCCAAAGCTGGCGGGTCAGCATCCGTCCGGCGAGAGCGGGCCACAGCTCGGGCCCGGAGGCGGCGCCGGTCGGCTTGACCGGCGTGCGCATGGGCGCGCCGCGCAGGCCGGGAATGTCGGACCCGCCGCTCACGCCGCGGCTTTGAGCGCCGAGATGTTGGCGGCATAGGCGGACGGCCCGCCCCGGAACGCCGCCGTCCCCGCGACCAGGGCGTCCGCCCCGGCGGCGACGCACGCCCCGGCGTTGTCCGCCGTCACGCCCCCGTCGACCTGAAGCACCGCCGTCGATCCGGCGGCGTCCAGGATGCCGCGCACGCGCTCGATCTTGCGCAGCGACGACTCGATGAAGGACTGCCCGCCGAAGCCCGGATTGACCGACATGATCAGCACCAGGTCCAGCAGATCGACCGTCTCGGCCACCACCTCGACCGGCGTGGCCGGGTTCAGCACCAGGCCGGCCTTCGCCCCCAGCTTGCGGATCTGGCCCAGCGTCCGGTGCACGTGCGGGCCGCTTTCGGGATGGACCGACAGCACGTCCGCCCCGGCCTCGCGATAGGCCTCCAGCCACGGATCGACCGGGGCGACCATCAGATGGACGTCGAACGGCTTGTTCGAATGCGGCCGCAGGGCCTTCACCACCGCCGGGCCGATGGTCAGGTTCGGCACGAAATGCCCGTCCATGACGTCGACGTGGATCCAGTCGGCGCCCGCCGCGTCGATGGCGGCGACCTCCTCGCCCAGCTTGGCGAAATCGGCGGACAGGATGGACGGACAGATCAGGGGCGCGGCCATGCCCCGGGCTTAAGCCGGGCCGGAGGCCGGGGCAAGCGCGTCAACCGCGGGGTCGGTTCAGTGCCTCCACCCTTCGGGGGCTATGCCGCGCAAAGTGCAGGTCGGGTTGGGTAAGCCGGGATCCGGGCACCTCAGAAGCTGATTCAGTGCGGGATGTCGCGCGATGGCTTGGTTGACGCGGAAGACGGCTGGCGGGTGAGGCGAGTCGTCGGCCCATTCGTCGGACATGGCGTTCGACGCATAGGCGATGACCTTCGCGACCTCCTCCGGTGCGGGCGGACCGCCCGGCCGGGTCCGCAGCGCTTCCGCCAGCACCGTCGCGCCCCAGTGATCGGCCGAGATTTCGTCGGAAATGCCGGGGTCCCAGACCCGCGTCGACCCTGTGATCGTCCGGAAGCAACCGGCCATCTCCGAATAGGCTTGCGGATAGGACGAGGAGTCGATCGCGTGCCCCAACTCGTGACCAATGGTGAAGATCGCGGCGTCGAGCACGTCCTGGCGGCTGCCGCCATAGTCGTGGGGCTCCAGCAGCAAGCCGGCGCAGGCGACAACGAACGGGATCCCGTCAGCTTCGTCGTAGAAGGCGTTGGGCGAAAGGCCGTTTCGCCCGCACGAGGCCATGTATCGCCGGTAAGCGTTTGCGCGCAGGGTGGGCTCGGGCGAGGAATAGCCTCGCTTCAAGTCATATGCGACCATCGCGTCGATGTACTGAGCGACCGTGTAAAGCCGCACGCGCGCCAACCTCTCCGCCATCTGATCCCGGAGATCCGGGCGCAGCGCCGGGTCCCTCTTCAGCTGCTCGATTAGCATCGACTTGGCCCGGTCGAAGACCAGACGTCGAAAATCCGCATGGCTGACGCCGGTGAGGGCGCCGACGCGGGTCTCGGCCTCACCGGTCGCCGCCCGAAACGTGGCCACCAGAGCTTCGTCTGTGTGCTGGGCACTGAGCTTGCGCCAATGCTTCTGGTCCAGCTCTTCTCCGAGTTCCGTCGCGTAGTCTGTTTTCTTGGTCAACTCCATGACGACGGCCCTGAGATTCACGCACCTGGCGGGCACGTCCTGGGACAGAGCTGCAGTGGATGCGACCAGGAGGACTCCAAATCCGATCGACCAGCTCTTGCCCCCAATGGCCATCGCTCAACTCCCGCTATGTCTCAGCGTAGGCCTAGCAGGATTTGTCACCCCGCGGCGATTTCGCGGAGAACCGTCAGATTTCGTCGCGTTTGGTCAGGCGATCCGCTCGAAACGCGCGACGAAGAAGCCGTCCAGGCCGCCGTGCTCTGGCCACTGGCCGGGGTGCAGGCGCAGGCCGTGCTCCGACGCGGCCTCGGGCGGGGCGCCCACGGCGGCGGGGTCGATGGGGGTCATGCGGAAGTCGGGGCGGCGGCGCAGGAAGGCCGGGACCTGGCCCTCGCCCTCCTCGCGCTCCAGCGAGCAGACGCAGTAGACGAGGCGACCGCCCGGCTTCACCCGGTCGGCGGCGGCGTCCAGAAGGCGATGCTGGACGTCGGCCAGATTGGCGACGTCGGCGGGGCGCACGGCGTGCAGGGCCTCAGGGTGACGGCGCAGGGTCCCGGTGGCGGTGCAGGGCGCGTCCAGCAGGACGGCGTCGAAGGTGCGCGGGTCGTCCCAGCCGACCGCGTCGGCCGTCACCACCTCGGCGGTCAGGCCGGTGCGGGCCAGGTTCTCGTGCACGCGCTTCAGACGCGAGGCGTTGCGATCCAGCGCGACGACCGAGGCCCCCGTCGCCGCAAGCTGCAGCGTCTTGCCGCCGGGCGCCGCGCAGAGGTCGAGCACGGTGTCGCCGGTTTGCGGAGCCAGCGCCCGCACGGGAACGGCGGCCGCCGCGTCCTGGACCCACCAGCCACCCTCGGCATAGCCGGGCCACGTGGACAGGTCGCCGCGACGCCGCGTGCGGACCGACCCGCCGGGCAGGACCTCGCCCTCCAGCGCGGCGGCCAGGGCGGCCGCGTCCTGATCCGGCTTCAGGCTGAGGTCGGTGGCCGGTTCCTCGCGCGCGGCGCGGGCGATGGCCGCGACGGCGTCGGCGCCCCAGGCCTGGGTCCAGCGGGCGGCCAGCCAGCCGGGCAGGTTGGCGACCGGGTCGGCTTCCGGCAGACCGTCGCGCTCCAACCCGCGCAGCACGGCGTTGACCAGGGCCTTGTAGGGCCGGGTCTTGGCCTCGCGCTCGGCCAGCTTGACGGCGGTGGAGACGGTGGCGAAGGCCGGCACGTCCAGCGCCAGCCGCTGGGCCAGCGCCACGCGGAGCAGGGTGCGGACCTGCTGGGGCGGCGCGGTCTTCAGCCGGGCGTCCAGCGCGCGGTCGATCTCGCCCAGCCGACGCAGGGCCCCCATGGCGACGGCGCGGGCGAAGGCGCGGTCCTGAGGCGACAGGGCGTTGAACGGCTTGCCCGCCTGCACCGCGGCAAGGCCGTCGCGGCCGGACAGGGCGCCTTCCAGCAGGGCGCCGGCAAGGCGGCGCGCCTCGATCCCCGCGTCGGGACCAGCGCCGGGCTCGACCTCGCTCAAACCGAGACCTGCGCGCCGAGTTCGACGACGCGGCCGGGCGGGATGTGGAAGAAGTCGGTCGGATTGGCGGCGTTGCGCATCAGGAAGATGTACAGCCGGTCCTGCCACAGGGGCATGCCCTGCTGCGCCGACGGCACCACCGAGCGGCGGCCTAGGAAGAAGCTGGTCGACATGATGTCGAACTTCAGCCCCTGCCGGCGGCAGACGCCCAGCGCCTTGGGCACGTTCGGCTGCTCCATGAAGCCGTAGAACAGCGTCAGCTTCTTGAAGTCGTCGGAGATGGGCTCGATCTGGATGCGCTTGTCCTCGGGCACGCGCGGGCGGTCGGTGGTGCGGACCGTCAGGATCACGTTCTTCTCGTGCAGCACCTTGTTGTGCTTGAGGTTGTGCATCAGGGCGACCGGGGCGACGTCGGGGTCGCTGGTCAGGAAGATGGCCGTGCCAGGCGCGCGGTGCGGGGGCCGAGCCCGCAGCATCTCGATCAGGTCGGTCAGCGGCAGCGAATCCTTGCGCGTCTTGGCCGTCAGGATCTGGGTGCCGCGCACCCAGGTCCACATCACGATCAGAAGGCCCGCGCCCATGACCAGCGGGAACCACGCCCCCTGCGGGATCTTCAGCAGGTTCGAGGTCAGGAAGACCAGATCCAGCGCCAGGAAGGGCGTCAGCACCGCCAGCGAGAGCGGCAGCGACCACTTCCACAGACGTCGGACCACGAACCAGGCCAGCAGGCTGTCGACGAACATCGAGCCCGTCACCGCGATGCCGTAGGCCGCGGCCAGGTTGGACGAGGTCTGGAACATGGCCAGCAGGAACAGGACGCCGACCATCAGCATCATGTTGACCGCCGGCACGAAGATCTGGCCCGCCTGGCTCTCGGACGTGTTCAGGATGCTGATGCGGGGCAGGAGGCCCAGCTGAACCGCCTGCTGGGTGACCGAGAAGGCGCCGGTGATGACCGCCTGGCTGGCGATGATGGCGGCGATGGTGGCGACCACGAAGACGGGCCAGTAGGCGAACTCCGGCACCATCATCCAGAAGGGGTTCTCGGCGGCCGCGCGGTCCGACAGGACCAGGCCGCCCTGGCCCAGATAGTTTAGCGTCAGGCAAGGCAGGACGAAGAACAGCCAGCCCTGGCGGATCGGCGCCTTTCCGAAATGGCCCATGTCGGCGTACAGCGCCTCGGCCCCGGTGACGGCCAGGAAGACGCTGCCCAGGATGACAAAGCCCAGGAAGCCGTTGTCGATCAGGAACAGCACGCCGTAGTGCGGCGACAGGGCCCGCAGGATCGAGACGTCGTCGAAGATGTGGTAGATGCCGAGCGCGCCCAGGATCAGGAACCAGACGGTGGTCAGGGGCCCGAACCACCGCGCCATGCTGGCGGTGCCGCGCGACTGGATCAGGAACAGGCCGATCAGGATGCCCGCCGCGATCGGCAGGATGAAGCCGTCCACCCGCCCGGCCAGGCCCGGCGCGTCCTTCAGCCCCTCGACCGCGCCCAGCACCGACACCGCAGGCGTGATGATGCCGTCGCCGTAGAACAGGGCGGCGCCGCAGACGCCCAGCAGGAAGATCAGGGCGCTGCGCCGGCCGATGGCGTGCTGGGCCAGGGCCATCAGCGACAGGGTGCCGCCCTCGCCCTTGTTGTCCGCCTTCATCAGGAAGACGACGTACTTCAGCGTCACAACCAGGATCAGGGCCCAGAACACCAGCGAGACGACGCCCAGGACGGCCAGCTCGGCCTGACCGCCCGAGCGGCTGTGCGCCAGCGCCTCGCGCATGGCGTAGAAGGGGCTGGTGCCGATGTCGCCGAACACCACGCCGATGGCGCCCACGATCAGGGCGGCCTTGCCCTGACGCGCGTGACCGTCGCCGTGGGGGGCGTCGGGCGTGGCGGGCGTTGAGGAGGGTTGGGCGGCGGAAGCGTCAGTCTCGCCGCGGGGGTCGGCCCCGGCCATTCACGATCTCCGGGGCCCGCGGGGAGGCGGCCCTTTCTCGAAAGCCGCGGGGCTTTAGACCCTTTCGAACGGCGCATCAATCGCGGCCGGAACGGTCGCCTGGCACGTGCGGTTGCGACCTGTTTGTGAATCCGTGGCGGCGCGCCTAAATTGCTGGGGAAACGCCATGTCCGACAGTCAACGCTTTCCCGTCGCCGCCCACGCCCTGGCCTATCTGGCCCACAAGGGCGCCTATGGGCCCGAGGCCGCCGCGCCCAGCGCGGTGCTGGCCGCCTCCGTGCCGACCAATCCGGTCGTGGTGCGGCGCGTGACCGCGCTTCTGGCCAAGGCCGGGCTGATCGCCACGCGCCCCGGCGCCTCGGGCGGCGCCTGGCTGCTGCACCGGCCGGAGAACATCCGGCTGGATCAGGTGCTGAAGGCGGTGAACGGCTGCGCCCACCTGGGCTCGCCGCCTGCGGGGGCCAAGGGCTGCCCGGTCGGCCAGCACATCCCGCGTCAGGTGGCCAAGGCCCTGACCGCGGCGGACCAGGCGGCGGCGGAGGCCCTGTCGAAGATCACCATCGCCGACCTGCTGGCCGAGGATTCCGACGTGCTGAGGCCGTTCGCGCCGCATGCCTCCTGCCCGGTCGCGGCCTAGGGTGAGCCTGCCGTCGAAGGTGCGGCCGACCGTGCTGGTCACCGGCGCCTCGGCCGGGATCGGGGCGGCGCTGGCGCGGGAGTACGCGCGACAAGGATGGGATCTGATCCTGACGGCGCGGCGTGAGGGGCCGCTGACGGCGCTGGCGGACGAGCTGACCCTCTCCGGCGCCGCCGTCACGGCGCTGACCGAGGATCTGGCCGATCCGGACGCGCCGGGCCGACTGGTCGCGGAGATCGAGCGGCGCGGCCTGCACGTCGACGGCCTGTGCAACAACGCCGGCTTCAGCCGCACCTCGGGCTTCCTGAACACCGACCCCGCCGACCATCGCGCCATGGTGCAGGTCATGCTGGGCGCGCCGGTCGAGCTGGCGCGGCGGCTGGCGCCGGGCATGGTCGAGCGCGGCTTCGGCCGCATCCTGAACGTCGCCAGCCTGGCCGGGCGGATGCCGGCGACGGGCGGCGACACCCTGTACGGGCCGATCAAGAGCTTTTTGATCAAGGCCTCGCAGGGCCTGCATCTGGAGCTGCGCGGGACCGGGGTGCACGTCACCGCCCTGTGCCCCGGCTACACCCTGACGGAGTTCCACGACGTCAACGGCACCCGGCAGGAGGTGTCGAGCGCCTATCCGGCCTGGATGTGGCAGACGGCCGAGCACGTGGCCCGCGTCGGCTACGAGGCCTGCGAGACGAACCGGCCGCAGGTGACGCCGGGCGTCATGAACAATCTGCTGGCTGGCCTTGCCAAGCATCTGCCCGACCGCATGGCGCTGAACATGGTCGGCGGCCATGCGAAGCGGCTGAAGCGGATCTGACGTTCAGGCCGGACAGCGGGCGTTGAGCGGAGCCGATCGGAAGGACCAGCTCATGGCGCGGGCCTGACCGTCGATCGTGCCTTCTATCCGCGCGGTGAGCACGTCGCCGTCCCGAGCATAGATGATGCGGCTCGGAAAGTCGTTGGTCTCGTTGACGAAGACCGCGCCGCCCGGCGCGCTTTCGGCGAGAACGAAGACGGTCGGCGGCGCCCCGCCCGGCTGGGCGACATAGGCGAGCCCCTGCGGCGTCGGTCCGATCCGCGCCATCTCGAAGGAGACGCGCCCAGACGGCGACAAGGTCAGGGCGTGACCGACCATCAGGCCCGCGCGCGGGTCGCTCCACGTCTCCGAGACCTCGCGCCCGCCGGAGCAGTCCAGCCAATAGCCGGCGATCCAGGACAGGTCGGGATCGGCGGACGGAGCGATGAGCGCGACGGCGACGGCGGCAAGCATGAACAACCCCTCGTTTCGGACAGCGAACAGCCTAGGCCGTCGGCAAGGAGCCGGTCTTGTAGGATTGCGACGCCAGCGCGCGGGCCAGTTCGACCTGTTCGCGGGCCCAGGCCGTCGCGGTGCATCCCAGGAAACGGCGGAAGTCCCGGGCCATCTGGGGCTGGTCGAAATAGCCGGCCGCCAAGCCCGCCTCCAGCCAGCCGATGGCCACGCCGGGATCGTGGGCGTGGTCGAACACGCGACGAAAACGGAAGATCGAGCGCAACAGCCGCGGCGACACGCCGACCCGGTCGAGAAAGGCCCGCTGCAAGGCCCGGTTGCCGGCGGGATCTCGCGCGGCGGTCTCCAGCCCTTCTTCCAGAGCGCAGACCTCGGCCCGAACGCGAGGGTCGCCGGTCCAGCCGGAACGGCCCTGCCGCTCTTCTTCCAGCCAATCTCCAAGTCGCCGCGCCTGGTCATCCGGGTCGCCGCGCGGCAGGTGCAGGCTGGCCAGCCGCGCCGTCATGTCCAGCCGTCGGTCGGTCGCCGAAGCAAGAGGGGCGGCGAGCCAGTCGCGTGCGCCGTCGGGGTGAAATCGGACGGCGCACAGTTCGACCGGCCCGGCCGGGCGCAACGCCAGGGGACGGGTCATCTGGCCGGCGAAGACGGCCGACGGTTGCGGATGGAAGATCCCGTCGTCGCCCTGTTCCTGATAGGGGACGCCGAGGTGCAGGATCAGTTCGGGACAGCCGTCGGGCGCGATGCGCTGGACCGTCGGGCTAGGTTCGGGAGCCGTATAGGTCCAGATGGTCCTGACCCAGGGCCGCAGGGCCTCCGGTGGATCGACCTCCTGATACCGCTCCCCCGGCCCCAAGGTCAGACCAGTTTCGACGGATCGGTCGGCAGGGGCGCGACAGGGACGCCGTCGTCCTTGAGTTTCTTGACCTCGGCGGGGGTGGCCTCGCCATAGATTTCACGCTTCTCGGAGCGGCCCTCGTGGATGTCGCGGGCCTCGCGCGCGAAGGCGTCGCCGACGTAGTCGAAGTTGGTCTCGACGTGGCTGCGCACCTCGCGCGCGGCCTGCATCATCATGGTGCGCAGGGCGACGGGGTCGGGCGCGGCGGTCCGCTTCGTGCCGGCCACGGCGGGGGCCATGATCTGTTTCGACACCTGCGTGGAAGCGCAGAAGGGGCATTCGACCAGCCCCCGCGCAGACTGGTCGTCCCAGTCGGCCGAGGAGCCGAACCAGGCCTCGAATTCATGGCCGGCGTCGCAGTGCAGGGCGTAGCGGATCATCTCAGGCGATCGGATCGGGCGGGGCGAAGTCGCGGTCGTGGGTCAGTTGGGGCACGGCCTGGCGGGCGCGGGCGACGGCCGACAGGTCCAGCTCGGCGAAAAGCACGTCCGGCCGGTCGTGGTCCAGCTTTCCAATCACCTCGCCCCACGGCCCGACGACGGTGGACCGGCCCCAGGTCCGGCGCCCGTCGGGGTGCGAACCGCCCTGAGCCGGGGCCAGTATGAAGCAGCCGGTCTCGATGGCGCGGGCGCGGAGCAGGGTCTCCCAGTGCGCCTCGCCCGTCGGCACCGTGAAGGCGGCGGGCACGGCGATCATGTCCGCCCCGGCGCGGGCCAGCGCCCGGAACAGGTGCGGGAAGCGCACGTCGTAGCAGACGGTCAGACCCAGACCGCCCCAGGGAGTCAGGGCCACCACCGCCCGGTCGCCCGGCCGCACCGCCGCGCTCTCGCGCCACCGTTCGCCGGTCGGCAGGTCGACGTCGTAGACGTGCAGCTTGTCGTAGCGCGCGACGGTTTCGCCCCGCTCGTCGATCAGCAGGGACCGGTTGGCGGCGCGCGGGTCGTCCGCATGGCCCGACTTCACGATGGCGGAACCGATCAGCAGCCAGGCGCCGAGTTCGGCCGCCAGCGCCTTGAGCCCCGCCACGGCGACGTCGTCGGCCTCATCCGCCAGCAGGGCCTCGCGCTTCGCCCGGTCCTGAACCAGCAGGTTGGTCCCCTCGGGCGTCAGGATCAGCCGCGCCCCGCCCTGTGCCGCTTGGCGGATGAGGGGCGCGACGTGGGCCAGGCCCTCGGCCGGATCGGCCGGGGTCGTGGTCTGGACCAGGGCGACGCGGAGGGGTTGGGTCATGCGGCCAGAAGCGCGTCCAGCTCGCCCTTGCGGTCCAGCGCGTGCAGGTCGTCGGACCCGCCGACGTGGCGGTCGCCGATGAAGATCTGGGGGAAGGTCATCCGCCCGTTCGAGCGCTGGATCATCTCCTGCTTCTTCTTCGGATCGTTGGACGCCACGATCTCGGTGAAGGCCACGCCCTTGCGCTCCAGCAGGGCCTCGGCCATGGCGCAGTAAGGGCAGCCGGGCTTGGTGTAGATGACGACGTCGGGCATTCGGGTCTCCTGTTTCCGTCCCTGACCAACGCACGGCGGGACGGATGGCGTCATGTAGGCAGGGTTCGCGCCGTTCGCACCCTCGCCACCACCGCCAGATCGACGGCGCGGGCCCCGGCGGCCAGCAGGGCCCTCGCGCAGGCCTCGGCCGTGGCGCCGGTGGTCAGGACGTCGTCGACCAGCAGGATGCGGCGACCCTGCACGGCGCGGGCGCCCGCCGGGGTGACGGCGAAGGCGGACTTGACTTTCAGACGCCGACCGCGCGCGGACTTGCCGCCCTGGCTGTCGGTGCGGACCGTGCGGATCAGGGCGTCGGGCAGGCACTGTCGGTTCGCCGCCTTCGCCAGCGGGCGCGCGATCTCCGCCGCCTGGTTGAAGCGGCGCGACAGCAGGCGCAGGCGATGCAGCGGCACGGGCACGATCGCGTCGCAGTCGGCCAGCAGGGGCGCGGCCGCCCGTTCCAGCCAGCGGGCGAACAGGGGGGCGAACTGCTGCTGGTCGCCGTGCTTCAGCCGCAGGATCACCTGACGCGAGGCGTCGTCGTAGACGCAGGCCGCCCGCGTCCGGGCGAAGGCATAGGGCCGGGCCGCGCAGGCGGCGCAGCGCGGATCGGCGAAGGCCCCGCCGTCGTGCTCGAACGCCGCGCCGCAGCCGTCGCAGACGGGGTCTTCCAGAAAAGTCACCCGACTGAAGGCCCCGGCGGACAGGCCCGCCGCGCCCATGGCTTCCGGCGCGTCGTGGGCCAGAGGCGGCAGGATCAGGTCGGTCAGGCCCCGGCCCAGATGCGCCAGTCGGGGCCGGGCGGCTTCCCAGGCGCGGGTCCAGACCCCATCCTGTGACGACAATGACCCCTCCTCGCCTGTTCGACCCCGCCCGCCGCGCCGCCCGCCTGGAGCGGAGCCGGCCCCTGTTCGCCGGGGCGGACTTCCTGCACCGCCGCGCCGCGCTGGGTCTGGTCGAAAGCCTTGAGGCGATCCTGCGCGACTTTCCGGCCGTCGTCGACCTGTCGCCCCATCCGCGGGCGTTCGCGGAGGCGCTGGCCGCATCCGACGCCGCGGGCCGGGTGGGCGCGCCGCGCGCGCTCGCAGCGCCGATGGGGCCCGAGGATCTGGAGCTTGAGCCGGGGTCGGTCGACCTGATCGTCTCGGTTCTGGGCCTGCACTGGGTCGAGGACCTGCCCGGCCTGATGACGCGGGCGCGGCGCGCCCTGAAGCCCGACGGCCTGTTCCTGGCGGCCCTGTTCGGCGGATCGACCCTGACCGAGCTGCGTCAGGCGCTGACGGCGGCGGAGCTGGAGATCACCGGCGGCGCGGCGGCGCGGGTGTCGCCCTTCGCCGACGGCTTCGACGGGGCGGCGCTGCTGCAGCGGGCGGGTCTGGCCCTGCCGGTCTGCGACGTCGACCGGGTCACGGTCCGCTACGGCGATCCGATCGCTCTGATGAAGGACCTGCGCGCCATGGGAGAGACGGCCGTCCCGACCGGGCCTGTCCGCCCCCTGCGCCGCGACGTGCTGGTGCGGGCGGCGGAGATCTATGCCCACCGGTTCGCCGACGCCGACGGCAGGCTGACGGCGACGTTCGAGATCGTCACCCTGTCGGGCTGGGCTCCCCACGAAGGCCAGCAGAAGCCGCTGCCGCGAGGCTCCGCCAAGGTTCGGCTGGCCGATGCCCTGGGCGTGGTGGAGCACAAGGGGGACTAGAGCCTGATCGGCAGAGGTGGAATCGCTTCGCGATTCCGCTGATGTCGTGAATCAGGCTCCCACATGAAGCTGGAGCGCATTCCGTGCTGAGTTGGACGGCGTCCAACTCAGCCGAATGCGCTCTAGCCCCCCATGGCGTTCCGGATGGCGTTCATCGCGCCGTTGAAGATGCCGGTCGACGTGTCGCCGAAGGCGGTCAGCGCGGTCAGGATGACCAGGAAGATCAGCGAGATGATCAGGCCGTACTCCAGCGACGTCGCGCCGGACCGGTCTTGCAGGAGGCGCTTCAGCGTCCGCATCGGCCCTCCCTTCCGAAGGCTAGAGAAGGTCGCGCAGCCAGGCGACCAGGGGCGCGTCGGCCGGGGGCATCGGCCAGTCGGACAGGGCGTTCGGCCTGACCCACTTCAACGCCGCATGCTCATGCGCCGTCACCGTGCCCGACCAGCGTCGGCACAGATACAGTGGCATCAACAGGTGAAACGAATCGTAAGCGTGGCTGGCGAAGACGAAAGGCGCCAGGCAGGCCTCGTTCACGTCGATGCCAAGCTCTTCCTTCAGTTCCCGGATCAGGGCCGCCTCCGGCCGCTCGCCGGGCTCCACCTTGCCGCCCGGAAACTCCCAAAGCCCGGCCATCTGCTTGCCCTCGGGCCGCTGGGCGATCAGCACGCGCCCGTCGGCGTCGATCAACGCCACGGCGACGACGAGGACGGTGGGCAAAGCGGTCAAGCCGTCAGCCGGCCTTTCTGAGCCAGGCGCTCGACGGGAAGTCGATGTCGAGAGCCCGGGCGACGGCCACCAGAACATCGTGTCCGTCGGGGGACCGGCGGCGCTCGATCACCACCTCATCGCCCGGCGAGAAACTCCAGCCTTCATCCGCCGGCACCGCTTGGGGCGAAATGCGGAAGACATGCTCGCTGATCGGCTCGGCGGCGACCGGACGCCAGACGTCCACGGCCTCGTCCACGATGCGGACGTGCACCTGAACCCGTTCAGTAGATGAAGCCGTCGCCGCCGACATGGATGACCTCTCCGGTGGCGTCGTCGATCACGACCGAGCGCCCGGTTTCAGGATTAACATAGCGCGAAGCGGGCCCGCCTGTCTCGCGATTGAGCGCCGCATGACGGCGGCCCGTCTCGATCGCCTCGGAGATCTGGGCGTCGGTCCAGCCGCGCGCGGCCATCTGTCGAGCCAGTTTTGCGGGTCGCTTGACCATCAGCTCCGATAGTCGCCGTTGATCTCGACGTAGCGTTTGGTCAGGTCGCAGGTCCAGACGGTGGCGGAGGCGCGGCCCATGCCGACGTCGACCGTGACGTCGATCTCGGCCTTCTTCATGTAGGCGCTCATCTTCGCCTCGTCGTAGGTCGGCGACGGCGCGCCCTCCACCGCCGCGACGTGCGGGCCGAAGCGGATGGCCAGGCGTTCCTTCGAGACCGGCTCCTCGGTCTTGCCCACGGCCATGACGACCCGGCCCCAGTTGGCGTCCTCGCCGGCCAGCGCCGTCTTCACCAGAGGGCTGTCGGCGATCGACTTGGCCAGTTTGCGGGCGCTGGCGGGGCTGGCGGCGCCCTCGACCGTGACGCGGACGAACTTGGTCGCGCCCTCGCCGTCGCGGACCAGCTGGTGGGCGAGATCCAGCATGACCTTGTCCAGCGCGGCCGAGAACTCCTTCAGCCGCCGGTCGCCGACCCGACCGATGCGCGGCGCGCCCGAGGCGCCGGTGGCGAACAGCAGGCAGGTGTCGTTGGTCGAGGTGTCGCCGTCGACCGTCACGCTGTTGAACGTGGTGCGCACGTGCAGCCCCAGCAGCGCCTTCAGCACCGGCGGGGCGATGGCGGCGTCGGTGACGATGAAGGCCAGCATGGTCGCCATGTCGGGCGCGATCATGCCCGAGCC
>JAIEQC010000027.1 GCA_019748055.1 Caulobacteraceae bacterium
CGCGCGGCGGACCGGCGCGGCGCGGCGTTCGACCGGAGCGGCGCGGACCGGAGCCGGCGCGGCCGCGGGGGCCGGAGTCGCCGCGACGGGCTCAGGCGTCGCCATCGGCGAGGTTTCCATCACCGGCGGGGTCAGCGGCGTGGCCGGAAGCGGAGCCGAGGTCATCTCCGCCGTCTCCCCGGCCGGCGCAGTGTCCTCGCCCGGAGCCATCATCATGGCCGCGGCGATGCCGCCGACGGTCAGGACGCCCAGCGGGGCCAGCACCATCCAGGCCTTGAAGCCGCCGCGACCGGCCGCGCCGCGGGTGCCGCGCTTGCGGGCGTAGACGGGGACGTAGGCCTCGGTTTCGGCACGGGCCGCATCGTGATCGGTATAGGTGACGCTCATGTTCAGTCCTCCTTGCGGTGGTTGAGACAACCCCGATATCGGACCCCCGTTCCGCCGAAACCAGCACAGCCGCCAAGTTACCTTGGCGTCGTCACAGTCAAGGCGACCGCAAGGCCGTCGATCTTCTCAAAATCACCGAAGCGCGGTCGAAGACGTCGGAAACGTGACCATAAGAATCGCTCTCGGCTGGCGGTTTACCTTGCGTAAGTCTCGTTCCGGGACGTGCCGATGCGGCCACAGGGTCGTGACATCCGCGCCCGGACTTTCCCCTGACGGTTGACCGCCCGCCCCGCGCCCGCCACTAGCGAAGGGAGGCGTCTCTTTCTGCGAGGAATCACCGACCGATGGGCCTGATCGCGGACATCCGGCGCGACCTGCGGTTCGCGAAGGGGCTGAGCCGCCTGCTCAAGCGCATCAAGCCGGTCACCCTGGACGGGCTGGACCTGGTCTGCGACGACCTGGAGGAGGCCGTCGACAAGTTCGGCGACAGGGTCGCCGTCGAGGACGAGCGCCGCAGCCTGACCTATCGGGAGTTCGACCAGCTGGCCAACCGGTTCGGCCACTGGGCGCGCGGGCGCAATCTGAAGCGCGGCGACGTCGTGGCCCTGATGATGGCAAACCGGGTCGAGTACCTGGCCGCCTGGTACGGCTTCTCCAAGGTCGGGGTGACCACCGCCCTGATCAACACCAACCTGACTGGTCAGGCGCTGGCGCACTGCATCGCCATCGCCAACACCAGCCAGATCGTCGCCGACGAGGACTGCTGGCGGAAGGTCGAGGACGCCCGCGCCCACGTGGACCGGCACCTGATGCTGTGGGTCATGGGTCTGAACGACGCCGACGAGACCAGCGACCGGCGCGACCTCGACAAGCCGGTGCGGGGCGCCAGCTCGGTGCGCCCGCCGCGCAACCTGCGTCAGGGACTGACCAACCGGTCGACGGCGCTGTTGATCTACACGTCGGGCACCACCGGCCTGCCCAAGGCGGCGCGGATCACCCATGCGCGGGCCCGCACCTACATGCGCGCCTTCGCCGGCTGCACCGAGGCGACGGACAAGGACGTCACCTTCAACGTCCTGCCGCTGTATCACTCCACCGGCGGGCTGGTGGGCATCGGGCCGGCGCTGTTGAACGGCGGGCGACTGGTGCTTCGCAAGCGGTTTTCCAGCACGAACTTCTGGGCCGACGTGAAGAGCTCTGGCGCGACCCTGTTCGTCTACATCGGCGAGCTGTGCCGCTATCTGGTCAACGCCCCCGCCCAGCCGGGCGAGAAGGACCACAGCCTGCGCCTGGCCTATGGCAACGGCATGCGGCCGGACGTGTGGGAGGAGTTCCAGCCCCGCTTCGGCATTTCGCGCGTGCTGGAGTTCTACGGCTCGACCGAGGGCAACGTCTCGGTCTTCAACTTCGACGGCAGGATGGGCGCGATCGGCCGCGTGCCGGGCTTCCTGAAGAAACAGATCAACATCCGCCTGGTGGAGTTCGACGTCGACACCGAGCTGCCGGTGCGGGGCAACGACGGCCTGTGCCGCCTCGCGCGGCCGGGCGAGATCGGCGAGGCGATCGGCCTGATCGCCGACGACAATCGCCACGACTTCTCCGGCTATGCCGACAAGGCCGCCAGCCAGAAGAAGGTCCTGACCGACGTCTTCAGGAAGGGCGACCGCTGGTTCCGCACCGGCGACCTGATGCGCCAGGACCGTCAGGGCTACTTCTACTTCGTCGATCGGATCGGCGACACCTTCCGCTGGAAGGGCGAGAACGTCTCGACCGCCGAGGTCGAGCAGCGTCTGGCCGACGCGCCGGGCGTGAAGGAGGTCGTGGCCTATGGCGTGCCCGTGCCGGGGCAGGAGGGCAAGGCCGGCATGGTCGCCCTGGTCGTCGACGGCAAGTTCGACGCCGCCGCCTTCGCCGAATGGGTGGACCGGGAACTGCCGACCTATGCCCGGCCCTGCTTCGTGCGCCAGCTGAAGTCGGCCGACACCACCGGCACCTTCAAATACCGCAAGTCCGACCTGGTCGCCGACGGCTTCGACCCGGACAAGGTGCCCGGCGGCGTCTGGGTCAAGGGCGGCAAGAACGGCTACGCCAAGCTGTCGGCCAAGGCGCGCGACGCGATCCTGACGGGCGAGACGCGGCTCTAGGCCAAGCTTGCAACCGGTCGATCTCGCGTGAGGTTCCGGCGGCATCGGGCGGACGCCAGGCCCTGTTCCTCACGCAGCTTGAGCAAGCCTCACGGTCTCTGAATGCGGCTGAGGCGAGGCCCCTCGAACCAGAACAAGAGGTTCACTTGCTCGCCTAAGGCGCTACTGGAGGGCCCATATAGCCAAATCACTTGAGTGCGAGCTTCCGCATCGCACTTGATGGTCGTCCCGCTGACCGAACGCAACGAGCGAAGCGCTTCGGAAAGCTGCTCGATGTCTTCCCGTGGTGTCGTGCCCCACGGCGTCCTGACTGCCGTCGCCGTCACTCCTCTCGCATCCTCGGTGAACGCGAAGCGATGCTGCCCTCCTCCGCAGTCATAGTCGCTGTCGACCGTCAGTCGTTCCGGTGCGGTCGCCCCGCCGAAATTCTCAAAGCTTCGGGGAAGGGCGTCAAGATAAGCCCTAGCCTCGCCACTCACGCGATCTTGAGCGCAGCCGACCTGCGCTGCCACCAGAAAAAACCCGAGAGAAAGCAGCAAATACCTCACTGTGAGCTCCCGCAGCCACCGACCGGGGCAGGCAGTCCAACACCATTGAGCATGTCCTGCAGGCTCAAGGCCTCATAGAATTGTCTGTCCTGATAGCGGAACGCCCTCGCAGTTCCCGCCGTGTCCTCCACCACCATTCGGAACACCAAGGGGTCAGCGCCCGCCACTTGTCCAAGTTGGGAAGGCGGATTCACGAACAACCCAGCCATGAACCAGTCGCCGATCCCATTCGCAGCGAACAGATGCGACGGATACTGATTGACTGCGATCTCGTTCGGGTTTGAGGCTCCGCCCGCGGAGTCGTGATTATGATAGACGCTCGTGATCTGACTGAACGGGATGCCATTCTCAATGAGCCAGACAATCAGCTGATCAACAGGCGCAGATCCGGATGACCCAGTGAAGACGGGAGTTGTGTAGTAGCGTCCATCCGCGCCTCGGTACACAGCTGCGGAATGCTCAGAGCTGTCGTTGGTCGGCTCACCGTTGATCTCGTCCCGGATTGCATTCAGCGCGCAGCCTTCCCCCGCATGTCCGGGATCTTGGGGAACGGTTGGTCCTTCTCCGCCTCCACTTCCACCGTCCCCGCCCGGGCCGCCGCCTTCGCCGCCGGCCGAGCCTCCCGTCTCCCACCAATCGTCGTAAGGATCGTCATAGTTGGGGTTGCCCGGAACGGTGATGTCGTCGACCTCGCCGCCGTCGGGCAGCCCCTCGAACGGGTCTTCGCCCTCGATGCCGAACAGGACGAAGCCGTCCCGCGCCTTGAGGTCCTCGCTGTCGAAGGCGATCAGGAGCGGCATCTCGGGGCGGGGGTCGTCCACTTCCATGAACCGCTCGAGATTCCCAACCGCGCGGTGATCGAGAAGCGTCTGCACCCAGTCCGTCGCCGGCAACGGCGCGTCATCGGCAACGCCGAACGCCATGAACGGCGAATGCCGTTCCCCTTCGTGGGTCAGTTCCGGATCGAACAGCATGGTCGCCCCCTCTCTCACAACCCCGGCGCACATCAGGGGCACGGACTTCGCGTCTCGGTCAATCGCGGAGGGGATGACATGCCCGTGAAGTTCTGGGCCGCGGGAGGCCGCCGCGCCGCCTGCGGCAACTCCGGATTAAGCATTAACGGGCCAATGTCCGGCGGACGTCCCTTTCCCGGCCGAAGGCTTTTCCGCGACCATGTTCCAGATCATCGGCATCATCCTGCTGTTCGCCATGGTGTTCGGGAGCTACATCCTGGCCGGGGGGAAGATGGAGGTGATCCTCCACTCCCTGCCCTATGAGCTGATGGCCATTCTGGGCGCGGGCGTCGCGGCCTTCCTGATCGGCAACTCGGTCGGCACGATCAAGGCGACTCTGGGCGGGTTCGGCAAGGTGTTCGCCGGGCCGAAGTGGAAGCGGCAGGACTACAAGGACCTTCTGTCGCTGCTGTTCCAGCTGACCAAGACGATGAAGTCCAAGGGCGTGATCGCTCTGGAGAGCCACATAGAGAAGCCGGCCGAGTCCACGATCTTCCAGAAATATCCGAAGATCCTGAAGGATCACTTCGCCACCGACTTCATCTGCGACACCCTGCGCATGATGACCATGAACCTCGAGGATCCGCACCAGATCGAGGACGCCATGGAGAAGCAGCTGGAGAAGCACCACCACGAGGGGCTGGCGGGGGCGCACGCGCTGCAGACCATGGCCGACGGCCTGCCGGCGCTGGGCATCGTCGCCGCCGTGTTGGGGGTCATCAAGACCATGGGCTCGATCACCGAGCCGCCGGAAGTGCTGGGCGGCATGATCGGCGGCGCCCTGGTCGGCACCTTCCTCGGCGTGTTCCTGGCCTATGGCCTGGTCGGGCCGATGGCCAGCCGCCTGAAGGAGATCGTCGACGGCGACGGCGCCTTCTACAAGATCATCCAGTCGGTGCTGGTGGCTCACCTGCACGGCAATGCTGCCCAGATCTCGGTCGAGATCGGCCGCGGCGACATCCCGTCCGGCGCGCAGCCCAGCTTCGCCGAGATGGAAGAGACCCTGTCGAACGCCCCGACGGACGCCTGACACGGAACGACCCGGCAGCTGGGCCGTTCCCCCGTCGAGCCTAGACGGGAGACCGCACATGAGCATGAAATCCTTCAGCCTGCCGGCCGCCGCGGTGGCCGCGCTGGCCCTGGCCGCCTGCCAGCCCTCCGCCGAGGAGCCGGTCCCGGCCGACACCGCGCCCGTCATGGACCCCGACCCCAAGATGGATCCCGCCACCAACGGCGCCGTGGCCGATGTGGCGCCGGGCGAGGCGCCTGCGCCGACCACCGAAACCACACCTCAGGTCAACCCCGGGGTCGGCGATCCCCCGCCGACGCTGCCGACCGAGCCGACGTCGCCCCCGGAGATGTGACGTTGAAAAACGTGATCACGAACGCGTGAGGAATTCGCTTGCGGAGCGGCTCACGATTCCGTTATTGCAGGGGTGCGGGGATTCATGACCCCGTGATCCTCCTGCAAGGAAATTTCCAATGCGCATCACCGCTCTGATCGTGGCTTCGGCCGCCGCCCTGGCTCTGGCCGCTTGCCAGCCCGCCGCCGAAGACAAGGCCGCCGAGGCCGACGCCGCCGCCGGCGAAGCCACCGAAGCCGCCGCCACGGCCGAAACCGCCGCTGCTGAAGCCGGTGCCGCCGCCGCGACCGCCGAAACCGCCGCTGCTGAAGCCGGCGCGATGGCTCCGGCCGCCGACGCCGCCGCTGCCCCGGCCGCCGAGGCCCCGGCCGCTCAGTAATGAGCTGACGAACCCCTCGGAGTTCTGACGGAAAGGGTCGCTCCGAAAGGAGCGGCCCTTTTTCGTTGCGCGACGCCCGCCGACGGTGGCACGGCCGGGGCCGTGATGAACGACGGCTCACCCCGACTGACGTGGACGGAAGACGGCGCGCCGATATCCGGCCGCTTCGGCGACGTCTATTTCTCGAAGGAGGACGGACTGGCGGAAAGCCGAGCTGTTTTCCTCGCCGGGTGCGGCCTTCCGGATGCTTGGCACGGGCGGTCGCGCTTCATGGTCGCCGAGTTGGGGTTCGGCACAGGTCTGAACGTCGCCGCTCTGATCGCCCTTTGGCGGCGCGAGAGTCCCCCCGGCGGCCGACTGCACGTGTTCAGCATCGAGGGCTTTCCTCTGAGCGGCGACGAGGCCGCCCGCGCCCTGTCGGGCTGGCCGGAAATCGCCGAGGAAACGGCCGCTCTGATCGCCGCCTGGCCGGCGCCGACGCCCGGATTTCACCGGCTTGACCTGCCCGCCGACTGGCGCGTGACGCTGGACGTGGCGATCGGTCCGGTGGAGCCGACGCTGGCGCGCTGGTCGGGGCGCGCCGACGCCTGGTTCCTTGACGGCTTCGCGCCGGCGGCCAATCCGGACATGTGGAGCCCGGACGTGCTGCGGCGTGTCGCGGAGCGGTCGCGGCCCGGCGCTCGCGTGGCCACCTTCACGGTCGCCGGCGCGGTTCGGCGCGGGCTGACCGAAGTCGGCTTCGCGGTCGAGAAGCAGCCTGGGCACGGCCGCAAGCGCGAGCGGCTTGAGGCGAGGTTGACCGGCCCTGCACCGACCGAGACGCCGGCGCCGCGTGTAGGTGTGGTCGGCGGAGGCATCGCCGGGCAATCGGTGGCGCGGGCGCTGTTGAATGTGGGCGCTTCCCCCATCTTGATCGACGCCGAAGCGCCCGGGGCAGGCGCGTCCGGCTTCCCTGCGGCACTGGTGACGCCGCGATTGGACGTGGGGGACGAAGGCCTGGCCGCCCTCTCCGCCCAAGCGCTGGAACGGGCCGGCGCCCTGTACGACGCCCTGCCGGAAGCGGTGACGGCCCGGGGCGTGGTTCAGCTGGAACAGGCGCCACGGGACGTCGGGCGCTTCGACCGCATCGCCGGGCAGCCGATCTGGGCCGAAGGCGCCATGCGACGGCTGAACCCTTCCGCCGCTTCGGCGCTCGTCGGCGAGCCGTCGACGACCGGCGGGCTGGAGATGCGGGACGCCCGCGCGGTGGTCCCCGCCGCAATCCGCGGGGCCTTCCTGCAAGGCGTGGAGGTGATCAAGGCATCCGTTCACGCGATCGAGGAGACGGGAACCGGCGTCCGACTGACCGATGCCGACGGAGCCGTCGTCGTCGAGACGGATGCCGTCGTCATCACGGCCGGTTGGGGCGCCGCCGCTCTTGTTCCCCAGCTTGCCTTGAGCCCCGTGCGTGGCCAGGCAGACTGGGTCGAAGGGGTGCGGGGGCCTGCCGTGGCCTGGGGCGGCTACGTCGTACCGACCGCAACGGGCGTCCTGTTCGGCGCCACGCACGACCGTGCCCGTACCCACGTCAGCCAAGATCCTTCCGACAGTCGGCGCAACCTGGCGACGCTTAAGACCCGCCTGCCGAACCTTGCCGAAAGCCTCGAGGGATCGACCTCCCACAGCCGGGCTGCGATCAGGGCCACCACCCCCGATCGGCTGCCCCTCGCGGGAAGGCTCGGCGACAGGACCTGGATCGTCGGCGGACTGGGGGCGCGGGGCTTCGCCCTGGCGCCCCTCCTCGCCGAACACGTCGCAGCACAGATTATGGCGACGCCCTCACCTCTCCCGACCGATCTTGCGGCGAGGGTCGATCCGAGACGGCTTGCGGAACGGCCTCGTCCGGCCGAACGTTCGACATGAGGAAGGAACGGAGCCCGTCATGAACCGGTCGCTGACCCTTGCTGCCGCCTTGGTGATGTCTGCTGGATGCGCCCAGCCCCCCGGCGGAACGGGCTTGGCCGCGACCTCGAACCGCCCGGAGCGGGCCTGCTTCAACGTCGATCAGGTCCGCAACTTCAGGCAGGGCGGCGTGGGACAGGTCTATGTCCGCGCGGCCGGCGGAGATGTCTTCCAGCTGGACTCGGCGGGAGGCTGCCCCGATCTGGCCTTTGCGCAGCGACTGGCGATCCTGCCGGACGGAGCCGGCCTGGCGGGGGGACGCGCCTGCACCACCGACGCCGTCCGGATCGTGGTCCCGGGATCTACGACGTCGACGGACGTCTGCCGCGCACGCGTGACCCGCCGGTTGACCGAGGCGGAGGTGACCGCTCTTCCCAGCCGGGAGCGTCCCTGACCGTCAGGCTCCGGGCTCAGGCTGGGCATAGCCCAGCCGCCGGTTCAGCTTTTCGACCAGATCGATCGCCGTTTCCGCGATGACCGAGCCCGGCGGATAGACCGCCGCCACGCCCGCATCCAGCAGCGTCTGGACGTCCCCCGGCGGAATCACCCCGCCGACCACGACCATGATGTCCTCACGGCCCAGCTTCTTCAGCTCGGCGATAAGCTCCGGCGCCAGCGTCAGGTGGCCGGCGGCCAGCGAGGAGGCCCCAACGGCATGGACGCCCTTCTCAACTGCCTCCTTAGCCGCTTCGGCCGGGGTCTGGAACAGGCTGCCGGCCGTGACGTCGAAGCCCAGGTCGCCATAGGCGGTGGCGACCACCTTCTGGCCCCTGTCGTGGCCGTCCTGACCCAGCTTGGCGATCAGGATCTTGGGCGGGCCGCCGTCGTTCTCGATGAAGGCGGCGACCATGTCGCGGGCGCGGCTGAAACGAGCGTCCTTGCCGGCCTCTTTCGAGTACACGCCCGAGACGGTCTGCACGGTCGCCACGTGCCGCCCGAAGGCAGCCTCCAGCGCGTCCGAGATCTCGCCCACGGTCGCCTTGGCGCGAGCGGCGTCGATGGCCAGGGCCAGCAGGTTCGCGCCGCCCTTCGCCCCGGCGGTCAAAGCATGGAGCGCCGCCTGCGTCGCCGCCTCGTCGCGCTCGGCCCGGAGCCGTTTCAGCTTGTCGATCTGGGCGGACAGCACGGCGGCGTTGTCGACCTTCAGCACCGGGATGTCGTCGATCTGGTCGGACAGGTAGCGGTTCACACCGACGACCGTCTGCTGGCCGGTGTCGATGCGAGCCTGGGTGCGGGCGGCGGACTCCTCGATCCGCAGCTTGGGCACCCCGGCCTCGATGGCCCGGGCCATGCCGCCCAGAGCCTCGACCTCGGCCATGTGGGCGCGGGCCTTCCCGGCCAGCTCATGCGTCAGTCGCTCGACGTAGAAGCTGCCGCCCCACGGATCGATGACGCGCGTCAGCCCCGTCTCCATCTGCAGCAGCAGCTGGGTATTGCGCGCGATCCGGGCCGAGAAGTCAGTGGGCAGGGCCAGGGCCTCGTCCAGCGAGTTGGTGTGCAGCGACTGCGTCTGGCCCCCCGCCGCCGCCATCGCCTCGACCATCGTGCGCGGCACGTTGTTGAACACGTCTTGCGCCGCCAGCGACCACCCGGACGTCTGACAGTGCGCGCGCAGAGCCAGCGATTTCGGGTTCCTGGCCCCGAACTTCGCCACGGCCTCGGCCCACAGCAGGCGGCCGGCGCGCATCTTGGCCACCTCCATGAAGTAGTTCATGCCGATGGCCCAGAAGAACGACAGGCGCGGCGCGAAGGCGTCGACGTCCATGCCTGCCTCCACGCCCGCCTTCAGATACTCGACGCCGTCCGCCAGAGTGTAGGCCAGCTCCAGGTCCGCGGACGCCCCCGCCTCCTGCATGTGGTAGCCGCTGATCGAGATGGAGTTGAACTTGGGCGCGTGCTGCGCGGTCCAGGCGAAGATGTCGGCGATGATCCGCATGCTGGGCTGCGGCGGATAGATGTAGGTGTTGCGGACCATGAACTCCTTGAGGATGTCGTTCTGGATGGTCCCGGTCAGCTTGTCAGGGCTGACGCCCTGCTCTTCCGCCGCCACGACGTACAGCGCCAGGATCGGAAGCACGGCGCCGTTCATGGTCATCGACACGGACATCTGGTCCAGCGGGATGCCGTCGAACAGGGTCCGCATGTCGTAGATGCTGTCGATGGCCACGCCGGCCATGCCGACGTCGCCCTTCACCCGCGGATGGTCGCTGTCGTAGCCGCGGTGCGTGGCCAGATCGAAGGCGATCGACAGCCCCTTCTGACCCGCAGCCAGATTGCGACGGTAGAAGGCGTTGGACTCCTCGGCGGTGGAGAAGCCCGCGTACTGGCGCACCGTCCACGGGTTCTGGGCGTACATCGTGGGATACGGGCCGCGGTGATAAGGCGCGATGCCGGGCAAGCCGTGGATGAAGTCCAGACCATGCAGCGCCGAAGCGCCATAGGCCGTCGCGACCTCGATCCCCTCGGGCGTGACCCAGGGTTCTCGCGCGGGGCCGGCGCCGACGGGCGACAGGTCGAGAGCGATCTTCGAGAAGTCGGGCGCGCTCATCGGGCGGCCCCTTCCTCGAACGGCGCGGCGAACCGGATGGGCGTCAGGGGCGCGCAGACGTCGCCGCCACTTTCGGCGGGCGCAAGCGGGTGAGGCGCGGCGCTGGCGGGCCTGGGCTCCGGATCGACGAACTTCGTCACCCCCACCAGATGGGCCGAGCCGTTCGCCAGCGCCGCTTCCATGACCTGACGCGCCCGCGCCACGCGCGGCTGGATCAGGCCCCCGCGCAGGCACTCCACGACGCCGCCCTCGGACTGAATCCACTGGAACTCCGTCCAGGCCGCTTCGGCCAGCTCCCGCGTGCGCTGGTCCAGATACCAGCTGCCGGCCGCCGGATCGTCGACTCGACCGAGGTTCGCTTCCTCCATCAGCACCAGCTGGGTGTTGCGCGCCTGCCGCCGGGCGAAGTCGTCGGCGCGGCCGAGCGCCGTCGTGAAGGCGTCCAGCACGACGGCGTCCGCGCCCCCGACCGCTCCGGCGAAGCCGGCCGCCGTCAACCGCAACAGGTTCGGCCAGGGATCGCGCGCCGACAGCATACGCCGCGACGAGCGCGCCTCGATCGTCGCCTCGACCTCGACGCCCCAAGCCGCGCAGATGGAACGCCACATCAGGCGCAGGGCCCGCACCTTGGCCAGTCCGTCGAAGTACTCCTGGTCCACCGCGACGCCCAGCACCGTGCCGCGCAGCGCCTGCTCCGCCGACATCCCGGCGACGAGCGCCGCCTCGACCAGGACGACCGCATTCGCCGCGGCGAACGCCAACTCCTGCGCGATGGGCCCGCCCGCGTCATGCACGGCGCGACCCGACGCCAGGAAGAAACGCGCCTCCGGATAGGCGCCGGCATGGCGCGCGGCCGTGTTGGCCGCCAGCGTCAGGTGTTCCTGCATCGACCGGGGGGCCGCGCCACCGGCGGCGAAGGCCGAGATGGGGTCCATGTGGAACATCAGCTTGGCGCGCGGCGCGCCCTTCGCCGCCACAGCGAGCGCATTGGCCGCGTCCGGTCCGTCCAGCCCCGCGTCCAGCCCCACCGGCGCCAGTTCCAGCGCCACGCCGTCCAACGCCCGTCCCAGCGGCGCGCTGTCCGCCAGCACGGCGCCCGACAGGATCACCGAAGCGGCGCCGCCTTCCAGCTCCGACAGAACCTGCCGATTGGCCTCGGCCGGATCGTCCGCCTCCACCTGGACGCGCAGGTCCCAGGCCCGCCCGTCGGCGTGAGATGGCCGCGGCGCGAACAGCGGCGTCACCCCGGTCGCCGCCGCATAAAGCGGGCGCACCGCCAGGCCGTCGGCGTCCAGATGGATCAGGCTTTCCAGCTGCCGGTCCTTGAGGGCCTTATCCGCAAGCGCGCGCCAGTCGGCGGGGGTGGGTCGATGATTCAGGGTCGCCATGCGATCCCTGATGCCTTCGGCCGATCTTCGGGTCCAGCCCAGTCAGGACAAGGGCGACACGTCGATGTTCAGGTGGCGATCGGCGGATACGACCGGCTGCCCTCCGGCAGGCCGCGATTGAGACCACCGGACTTCGTTGCCCCGCACGATGGCGCGGCGATCCCGGCGTCCTCGAGAGCTAGGGAGGGCGCGGTGCGCAACCGGTTCGAAAAAGGTCACTCCAGCCTGCTGGTCCGCTACCCTACCGTTCAGGCCGGAATCGAAGATCACATTATCCTCGACCCTCACCGTGGTGGCGACGCTGCAAAGTATGGCCGCGTGGCCCGCTCCGATGACCGTGTTGGCGCGGACGACGCCCCCGAACTCGGTGAGATAGATCGCGGCAGTCTCCGATTTCCTCTGCGTGTCGATACGATTGCCCGTGATCTCCGCATCAAGAGCACGTTGCACGTAGACGGACTCTGACCTCACAGCCTCAAACGCATTGTCTCGGACGCGCCAGCCGTTGGTGAATATCTCTTTCCCATCCACCAGCGTGGTCGACATATGACCAAAGCCGTGGCCACAGGCCTCGATGCGGTTCGCCTCGAATATGCCGCCCCGTCGGAAATTCAGGTACGACACCCGCCAGTAGGCCGGCGTGAACGCCCGGCCGGACGTATGCCTCCTTATGCACTCAAAAAGTCGTTCGCCCCGGCGCACCAAGTCGCCCGAGGCATAGTCGGCGCCGGAAACCCATTCGGCCCCGATGTATCGCCCGGCATAGTTCTCGAGCTGCTCCTTGAAGCCCAGTTGGCGGGTTTGCCTGAAGGTGTTGTCGACAGCTTCCACCCCATCATTCTCAATCCCGTAGACCCCATGCTGCCCGGGACAAGGACCGATTTCGTTGCCCTGGAACACGCATGATCGCGACTGGACCGCCTGGATGCCGAACGCGTGATCCCAGCAGCGATTCCCCACGAAGCGGTGCTCGTAGATCCAGCCACGGGCGAACGTCTTCGGCACGCACATGATCGAGCAGTCTGATCCGTTGCCTTGATTGCCCTGCCCGACTGGATCGATCCACGGGGCCCCGATGCCCTGCGAGATCACCGCCTCGAAGTCCCGCACTCGACCGCCGATGACCACGAAGCCTCCGCCGGCGTGTCGAATCTCCTGCGTTCGCCGCACACGCACAGTGTCGCACTCATCGAAGTAGACCGCCGCCACGCCGTTCCATGAGGAACTGGCGCCTGCGAACTCTCCTGCCGCTCCACCCAATCCCTCGAAGCGGCCGTCATGGATTTCCACCACGCCGCAGCTTTCGAAGGACAGCGTGCGGGACAAACGTTCCGTTTGGTGGAACCTCGCGCCCGCAAGGCGTGCACGCAGAACTCCAACCTCCTTGAAGGACACAAGCGAGCCTGCGATCCGATAGATGCCCCGCGCTTCGACGACGACATCGGGCTGACCCCGCGCCGCGGCCGCCAAAGCGACCCATGCGGCGGTGTCGCGAACCACGTCGCCGCGACCGGCCCCGAACGCTTCCGGTCGCAACACGGTTGGGTTCGCCCAAACTCGACCTGCCGCGCCGAAAGCGATCAAGGGGATAGCCGTGAGCAGCGTCCTTCGCGTCGTCATCCAAACTCCTCTGCCGCAAGCCGGCACGCAACATGCCATCTCGATGTGAACGGCGCTTGACCGACCCTGGCGCGACCGGCAGCAGCCGGGAATGATCGGTCAACACCTGGATGCCGCTTGGTTCGCCCGCCCCGTAGACGAGGTCGCGCAGGCCCTGATCGGCGCGTGCCTGACGCTTGATGGAGTGGGCGGACGGATCGTCGAGACCGAGGCCTACGACGCCGACGACCCTGCATCCCATAGCTTTCGAGGTCCCACGCGCCGAAATGCGGCGATGTTCGGCCCCGTCGGCCATGCCTACGTCTACCGCATCTACGGTCTTCACTGGTGCCTGAACATCGTCTGTGGCGACGCGCCCGGCGGCGCGGTGTTGATTCGGGCGCTGCAACCGACGACGGGAGTGGACCTCATGAAGGCGCGGCGCGGGATCGATGCCGCGCGAAGCCTGTGCTCCGGCCCGGCCCGGCTCTGCCAGGCGCTGGGGGTCGATGACCGCCTGAACCATGCCTCAATGTTGCGGACGCCCTTCGCGCTGACTTTGGCGGAAACGTCGGCCCCAGTCGCGGCGGGCTCGCGCATCGGCATCACGAAGGCGGCCGACCGCGTGCGTCGCTGGGGGGAAGCGCGCTCTCCTTGGCTCAGTCGACCCTTCACGGCGCCACCCCATCCGGAACTCACCCGAGAGGGGAAAGCGTAGCCGGGAGATTGACGGCGCGGCCGGTCCCATGTTGGTTAACGGAGCCTCGCATACCGGGGTTAGGCTGGAGGGGATGGCCATGATCGAGTTGCTTTCGACGGCGCTGGCGTTTTCGTTGACCGCCGGGGCGCCCGCGCCCGATCCGGTCACCGTGTACGATCCGGACTGCACCTGCGTGCGCGTGGTCGATTTCTATCGTCCCACTGCCCCGGGCGGCCCGCCGATCCGCATCACACCGCCGGGCATCCGCGTGGTTGGTCGTCCGGTCGAGGTGGCCGGGCCCGTGATCCACATCGCCGGCCCGCCGGTCTACGTCGATGCCCCGCCGGTCCGCGTGCGTCCGGCCCAGATCGTCATCGACCGGCCGGAAGTGATCGTGCGTCCTTCGGAAGTCATCATCGATCCGCCGGAAGTGCGCTTCGGCGATTGCCGTGACGTGCGCGTCGGCGGACCGGGCGGTCCGACCTGCGTCGCGCCGGAGTGATCCAGGTCTGATCGCGGAACAGGCGCCGGGCGACCGGCGCCTTTTTCGTGCGACCTCTATTCGCCGCAGAAGGCGCGGGCTTCGCGGGCCAGGTTCAAATGCCCGGCCTCCAGCGCGCGGGTCACCGCCGCGTCACAGCGTCCTTGGGCCAGCGACGCCGTCACCTCGCGCCGGACGCCTTCATAGGCCGCGGCCGCATCCCTAAGCTCCCGCGCCCGCCGACGTTCGGCGGGCAGGCACAGCGACAGCCAGCCCGCGTCCGCGCATCGGCCGACCAGGGCCCGGTCCGCCTCGTTGAGGACGCCGACGTCCGACGGCGCTTCTCCGCTCGTGGGCGACGGCACGACGCTGAGTCGTGTCGGCGCCTCCTCGACCACGCGGATTTCCGGCATCTGATAGCGGCAGACCCACCGCCCCTCCTCCATCGCGCAGCCTTGCAGCGTGGCGACGGCCGATCCTCCTGTGGTCGGGGTGGTCGAAGGCGTCTGCGGTGCGGCGGTCGGGGGATCCTGAGCATCAGGTCGCGGCGCCGTGACCGGATCCTGATCGGGCGCGGCGAGCATCAGGGTCAGAAACAGGGCGAGCATCGCGTCGGCTCCGTCCAAGTACCCGAACCCTGCGCCCTGCCTCTGATGCTGACAAGCGGAAACGCCCGTAGCCGCACGGCTGCATCATCTCGTTGAAAAGAGTGGTGGACGCGACAGGGATTGAACCTGTGACCCCTACGATGTCAAAAACCCCGAACACATTTTTGCCACATTTCATCGCGTTTCGCTGTGTTTCAAGTCCAATATATTCAGTCAGTTAGATTGAAACGGCGTTTCAGGGCGTTTATCCCGAGTGCTGCGAACCGCGTCGCGGATGCCCCACTAGCTACCCCACTAGCGAAACGCATAACGGTCACAGGATTTTCGGCTTTCCTGAGCGGTTTCAGAGGCCTCTGAATTCCGCCCGAAAATGAGGGCCGAAAGGGCCCTCGTAGGGGTCACAGAAATCGCCCCACCCCCGCCCCACAAGGGTTTGCGGGTCACAGCCGCTTTTCCAGTGGGGCAAATTTAGCGGGTCATCGGGGCGACGCATAGGGGGTCACAGGAGGAAGGGCGTCAGTGGGGCAGGAAGTTGAAAGGAGCCCTCCATGCCCTCGTCCAGCGGCCTGTCCACCGACCGTCAGATCGCGGCCCTGAAGCCCAGAGACAATCCGTTCGAAGTCGCCGTGGCCGGCGCCAGGGGCCTCTACATCCGGGTTTTCCCGACGGCCGCGCGTAAGTTCGAGTACCGCTACACCAGCAAAGGCGGCAGCCGACGACGGATGGTGCTCGGGGCCTGGCCCGACCTGTCTCTCTCCGAGGCGCGACTGCGGGCCTCGCAGCTGCGCCAGTCGGTGCATGACGGGGCCGACCCCGCCGAGACGAAGGCCCTGGAGAAGGTGCAGGCCCGGACCGGCGAGACCTTCTCCGAGCTCGCCGAGGCCTACTGGGCCGCCGCGGCCCGGGGCCTGCATGGCGGCCGCCGTCGGCCCAAGCGCGAAGCCACCATCCAGACGGAGAAGTCCTGGTGGCGGACCCACGTGGAGAAGAAGCTTGGGCATCGCCGGTATCAGGACCTGCGACGCACCGACATCCGGCTTTTCATGAAGGCGCTGGTCATGGAGAGCCGACTGGCGCCCGCCAGCATCGCCGCGGTCGGGGCCCTCATCCAGTCGATCCTGCAGTACGCGGTTCTCGAAGAGAAGATCGACGCCAACCCGGCAGCCGGTCTGGCGCGGCCGCTCGCCCTGACCTCGCGTGACCGCCTGTTCTCAGATGACGCCATGACGACGATCTGGAAGACGGCCAGAACCGCCGCGACGGAGCGCGACCCGACACGAAGCCCCCGCGCCCAGCTCTCGCCCGAGATGGGGCTCGCGATCCAGTTCCTGATCCTCACCCTGACTCGACGCGCCGAGACGGCAGGGGCCCGCTGGTCGGAGTTCGACATGAAGGCCGGGCTCTGGACCATTCCGGCCAGCCGGACCAAAGCGCTGCACACCCACATCGTCCCCCTGACCGAGACAATGGTCGGAATCCTTGAGGAGATGCGCAAACGCCATCCGGTTCGGGCCGCGGTGTTTCCGCCGCTGAGGGGCCGCGGCGACCATCTGGACCCCCACGCCCTCACGCGGGCCTTCGCGCGCATCTGCGAGCAGCATCACCTGCCTGCGGGGTCGCCGCATGACGTGCGGCGCACGGGGGTGACGACCCTGATCGGCCGCTACCGGGTGCCCCGCATGATCGCGGGCCTGCTGCTGGGGCACACGATCCGGGAGGGCGCGGCGGCGACGAGCATCTATGACCGGCACAGCTATCTGCCGGAGAAGCACGAGGCCCTGAAGATCTGGGGGCGGCACCTGGAGGCGCTTGAGCAGGCCGGCGCCGAGGCGAGCGGGGGCTTCGACGGGGGCAAGGCCGCGATCGTTTCGTCCATGCCGGCTCTGCCCGCCCCGCAGGGGTATCGGGATCATCGCGAGCGATGAACCGTTCAAGTCACCTCCTTTGACGTCGCCGAGCCCGCCTCAGCGGCCAAGCGGGTTTCGAAAAGGGCAGACGAGAAGAGCGAATTGCGTCGGCCGGAGAGCCAGGCCGGACGTCGCATTCGAAGATGGCAAGCCGTCGCGCTGAAGCGATTTCACGGCGGCCCACCGCCGGACAACTTCTGCAGGCTCAGTCAAAGGCCCGGCAGCACGCCAGGCGGACAAGACCCGATCGCACTCTTGGGTCACTCCGATGACCTGTTTCTGACCCGCGCAAGCAGGATCGAAGTGCTGAACGCCAGGCAGGTCGCGAAGGGCACGATCACGGCAGTCGGCACGCCAAGGATGACCCCGCCCGGACCTTCTGGGTAGATCAGCGCTCCGTCGTAGACCGGCGCCAGAAGGTGCGCGACGAGAGAGCCCCCGATCATGCAGAGGCCCAGTATGGCTGCGAGTTGAACCGCATCGCGTCTCCACACCAGCCAAAGCGCCACCAGCGCGATGCCGAAGTTTGTGCTCAGCTGCCAGACTTCGTGAAGGCGCGCATGGGGCGGCCAGGACGGGTTGAAAACATGGGTGTCTCGTATCTCGAGCACGGGCAGCATCACCAGCGGAACGAGGAGACCCACGGTGGTGAGGAGGCGATCGATCATGCCGAACCTATGCTTGGCTTGGGGAATGGAGGCGAGGGCGCAGCCGCACGAAGAAGGAAGCCGCCGGACGGCGTCCCACGCTCGCCGCACCGGGCGTCTCCGCGAGCTCCAATCGGCTGGAGCCACGTCTTGGGGCCGGAGCGTCACCTGCATGCCGTACCTTTCGGGGTGATCTCTCACCTGACTTCTTTTTTGCGTACAGGTTCCCCTGAAACCTGCGACCGCACATCACGCGCAACCCTTCAGAAGCGCCGCCCTGATGTGCGCCACACGAGAGCGACTGACCCTCAAGAGTCCGGCCGTGTGCAGTTTGAGCATCGAGGCGTCGCCGTCGCGCTCCAGCGCTTCGGCGTGAGCCAGGTTGGCGATGGTCGAGCGATGCACTCTGACGAAGGTGGGCGGCAGACGCGTCTCAAGATGGTCAAGGCGCCCCGTGTGAAGCAGACGACGACCGTCCACGAGGACCAGCTCGACATAGTCGTCAGCTCCCTGAATGGCCGCGATGTCCGAGACGGGCACAAGCATCACCCTTCGCCCCGTGGTCACCGCCAGGCGATCGGGAGCTGACGCCGCCTCGGCCAGAGCATGTTCGCGCAAAAGGTCGTCCCGCCCCAGTCGCGCAACCCGCAGCATGAGCATCGGCAGGAGCAATGAGGCGATCAGCAGCAGGTGAACGAGTTCCGCGAAGAACGCCAGAGAAGCCGCAGCAAGGCCAAGGACCGCCGCCAGATAGAGCCAGGCCTCCCGCGACGGCGCGCGGCGCGGGGCTAGTCCGCGGGCCATGCACGCCACGACCAAGGCGAAGCCGAGCGTGCCGATGGTCTTCAGGTCTGCGGTCGCCATGCCGCCCATCGTCGCGACGCCAACGACGGTGAGCCAAACCAGCCGAGTTCTTGTCCGCGTGGGAAGCCCCATGGAGCTGTAGGCGACCAACAGAAACGAGAACCCCGCCGTCAGCAGCCACTGCCCCGTCAGCCGCCAGATGTGAAACGGATAGGAGTAAGCGAAGACGAACGGCAGGGCCTCCAGTAGGGCGAGAAGGGCGGCAGCCGTCGCCATGCCGGTCAGCAACAGGCTGGACGTCGTTCGTCTCAGCCGGTGGATCACGCCGAAACCGAAGGCGGACGCCATGAGGAGACCGAGCAGGACCAGATTGACGGCGATCTGGCTCCGCAGCAGCACATCCCGCCTGGGAGCGATTTTGATGGCGCCCATGGGCTGGGTCAGGCGCGCCCGAGCGTGGAACGAGGACAGCCGGATGCTGACCACGTTGTCTCCAGCGCGCCAGGCGGAGGGCGAGATATGGTGCTCGACGTCGTAGCGACCCGGAACCTCGGAGCGCGCATCGTCTCCAGGCCGGCCATTCGAGCCGAGATAGGCGTCGTTCAGCCAGCTTTCCGAGGATGCCGTGCCGGTGATGCGCAGGACGTGGTCGCTCATGTCCGGGGGCGCATCCACGCGCGTCGTGATCCAGATCTCCCGCCCCTGCGGATCTATCGGCCCTTCCACGGGTCGGCATCCGGAGAGCTTCGGGGCCGAAGGTCCCCTGCTCCCCTCGCAGACTTCCCATGCATGGGTCTGCGCGGCCGCCGGAACCGAAACGAGCAGCAGCAGCAGCGCTGCGATCAGGCAGGATAAGCGCATGATTCCAGCCTAGCGCGAGCTTTGCCGGGAAGCCTCCCCGTTCACCGATCACGCGGAGCATCTGGCCGATAAATCGATGACCGTCGGACGGGAATGTGAATGCGATGACGCCTGACGCGGCCGCATCGGGTCGCGCAAGCCGCCCCCCCCCCCGGCGCTCCGGAGATCGCAACGTGTTCACAGCCCAGCTCGCCTTCGCCCTCGTCCTGATCGGCGGACCCGATCCTCAGGCCGACCCCGACGGCGCGCGCCTGAAGGCCGGCGAGACCTGCTTCGCCATCGAACTGAACGGCCAGGTCATGGGCGCCACCCGGCAGGTGGTGCGTGCGGCTGAGCATGAGGGACGCCCGGCGTGGCGCATCGAGATCCATCAGCGTCTGCCCGCCCTTCAGTTCGACGTACGCGACACATTTCTCGTCGATCGCCGGGACCTGACCGCGATGCGCTACGAGAGCGACCGGACGGCGAGCGATCGGGCCCCCGCGCAGCAGGTGCGCATCACGTACGGCCCGGACTTCGTGTCGGGCTCAAAGACGGTCGGCGAGACGCGCACCTCGATCAGCGAACCGCTCGGCCGTCCCGTTCACGACGGGAACCTGTGGGGCCTCACCTTCAGCGGACTCGATCTGCATGAGGGCGCACGGCATACGGTGCCCTCCTGGCACTACGACAGGGGCCTCGGGGCGTTCGCCGTCGCCGTGGTCGGGTCGCGCGACGTCGACACCCCCGACGGCTCCGTCGCCGCCTGGGTCGTGGAAGTCGGCGACGGCAGCGGCCGAACGACCACTTATCTGATCGCAAAAGCCGACCACGCCGAGCTCGGCTACTCCGCCGGCCCCTTCAGACAGCGGCTCGGCGGCGACTGCGCGGGGTTTCCGGCATGAAGGTGGCCGCTGAGAGCTTCGAAAAACCATCGGGGCCACATCTGGCGGAGGTGAGGATGACCAGCACGAGCCACGAGCGGACCGGTCGATATGACGTCTCTCTTGATCGCTGAATGGCCCCTGGAGGGCGGCTGGACGAGGTTTGTGCTCCGGCGTGTGCTCTTCGCCTTGGCGACGATCGCCCTGACGGCCGTGGGGTGGGCGCCGGCGAGCCCGGCGTCGGCCCAGTCCCCTTACCCCTGCAGCAACTCGCCCTATGAACGCCAGGTGGGCCAGACGACGTCCGGCGGCGTCGTGGTGCCGCTTTGCGTGGCCCTGCCGCCTCCAGATCCGGACGAGCGGTCCGCCTCCGGGGGGAACGGGTCCACCGGCTCGGACCGAAGCGCGCTCGGCGGGATCTACATCGAGGGGCCGCGCTACGGCCCTCCGCGCGGCTGGCGTCCGACCTATGGCGGCTTCATGAGCTTCGTCGTCTCTCAGGACGAGAACGGCGACGATGAGGTCTACGACACGGTCCTTACGCTGGGTCACGCGACGCCCGAAGAGGCGGCCGCGGTGGCCACAGCGCTTTGCGTCGAAAAGGCCCTGTTCCCGGAGCCCCATAGCTCCTGCCATCCCCAGATCCTCGACCACGCCTACTATCTGATCGTCCAGCGCGACACCGAGGACGGACAGTTTCAGGCGCTCCAGTTCGACGACCCGAGAGGGTTCGGCAACGACATCGTGCGTCGCTCCGCCGACCGCCGGGAAGTGTGCTCGCGCGCCGACGCTCCGAACTATCCCCGTCCTTGCTTCCGGCTGGTGGCCTATGACCGCAACGGCATCTGGCCGGAGTGAGCGGCTTCTCCGTCACGCAAGGTGCGAGCGCGGCCGCGCGGTCTGCAGGGGGAGAAGGCGAGGCGGCTCCGAAGGGAGGAGCGAAGGTTTCCAGTCGGTCCTCCCGACCCTCACTTCGACCTCGGGTCGAGGCGAGATCGCGGCCCACCGCGCGCGGCTTCCCTTTTGACACCCAACTTCCGTTCGAGAAGGCCTGACTGATGACCTACCGCCCGTCCCGCCGCAGCCTCGGCCTCGCAGTCGTCGCCGGCCTCGCGACAACGCCCCTGTCCGCCCTCGCGCAGTCCCCCGCCGGCGAAGGTCCCCCGGCGGTGGAGCTGTATCGAGACGTCGCGGGCGTGGAGGTCGAGCACCGGGGCCGGCCGGCGTTGTCGCTGGAGCTCACGGCTGAGGAACAGGCGCTCCAGCGTGCGGGGGCCGGCGGCAATCGCCCGACCTATGCGATCGTGCCCGGCTGGTTCGAAGACGGCGTCATCGAGGTGGACGTCGCCGCCGAGCTCAACGGCCGGGGCGGCGCGGAGTCGCGTGGGTTCGCGGGCGTGGCGTTCCGCCTGGGGGACGACGAGCGGTTCGAGGCTGTCTACCTGCGAGCGGCCAACGGCGCCCTGAACGTGCCGCCGCCGCCGTCGCCACGCGACGTCCGCGCCATCCAGTACATTTCCCATCCCGACTTCCACTTCTCGGACTCCCGGGCGGTCGCGCCGGGCGTCTACGAGAAGGGCGCGCCGATCGCGACGGACTCCTGGCACCGGCTGAGGCTGGAGGTCAGCGGCCGGCGGCTCGTGGCCAGCATCGACGGTCAGGTCGTGCTCGAAGTCCACGACCTCAGGCTCGACCGCTCCGGCCGCGTCGCCCTGTGGGTCGGCGACGGCACGCGCGCGCATTTCGCGAACCTGACGATCGCTCCGCAGAGTCGGAGCGGCGACTGATCCGACCGCAGTCGTCGAAGCTCACCGGCACAGGGACACGAGCCACGCGACCGGCGGAGTGGCGCTGGATGCCGAGCGCCTGTAATCCCGCATGCGTCGGCCCGCCACGACGGAACTCAGGATCATCGGGCATCGTGCAGACGGATCAGCTGGACGTGATTGTGCGGGTGGCGGGCGCGACCCTGCTCATCTGGGCGGCCGCCACGCGCAGGCTGACCCGACACCCTGATCACAGGTGGTTCATCCCTCTAGCGATCTGTCTGGCGGGATTCCTTGCAGGCAACTCCCCGGTCGGGGAGCTCCGACTGACGGGCGCCGCAGGGAGGGTCGCGGTGATCGTTGCGGGCTTCACGGCCGTTTTTCTCTGGTGGTGGTGTCTGGCGGTCTTCGACCGAACCTTCCGACCCCGCGGCGGAGTGCTCGCCATCGGCTCCGCATGGCTCGTTCTGGCCGCCATGGATCGTGGCGTTTTCGGAAAGGCCCTCGCCGGCGTCGGGCTTTCGTGGCTGCTCCTCGCGCTCGGCGTCCTGATGCTGACCCACCTCGCCTGGCGTCTGTTCTCCGATTATTGCGGCGACCTGCTGGACCGGCGGCGCGCGGCCCGCATCGGCGTCGCCGCCTTCATCGCGGTTCAGCTCTGCGCTGACGTCCTGATCGATTTCGCGCTTGGCTTCGACTGGGGGCCTCAGGCCTTCACCCTCGTTCAGAATGGAGCCGTCCTCGCATTCGTCGGGCTTGTGATGCGGCTGGCCGACGATGTCGACGCCGGGGCGCACCCGCCCGTCAGGGCGGCGGCCTCTCCGCAAGCCGACCGCCTTGCGGCACGCCTCGCCACGCTGATGGAGGTCGAACGCATCCATCTCGATCCGGGCCTTGACCTGGCCGGTTTCGCGGCCGCCATGGGCGCGTCCGAGAAGGTCGTCCGTCGCCTGATCCACGAACGGACGGGACATGACCATTTCCGTCGTTTCCTGAACGCCCACCGTGTGGCCGAGGCGCGCCGCCGTCTCAGCAGTCCGGCTCACCGGAGGGACAAACTCATCGCGATCGCCCATGACAGCGGCTTCGCTTCCCTGGCCTCCTTCAACCGCGCCTTCCTCGGGGTGGAGGGCCGCCCGCCGAGCGCTTTTCGCGGCGAGTCGTCTTCTGAGGAGCGGAAAGACGGCCTTTGAGGAGACTGCCGGGCTCCGCCGGGCCACCTGCCTCGTCTCGTCGAAAAGATGCGGAGGAAACGGTGGGCGATCTGAACATGGATGGCATGATCGGGACGGCGGCGATCGTCGGCATGGTCGTCGCCGCAGGGGCCGGTGCCTCCGCTCTGAGCCGCGGCCGCGGCGTCTCGTGGCACTGGCTGGCGGCGGCGGCGGCCTTCCTTGTGCTGAACGACGCGCTGCTGACGAATGGCTGGCGCTTCCTGCCCGACATGATCGGCGGCGACTGGAACTGGCAGGGCAAACTCCTGGCCCTGGCCGGTACGCTGCTCGTGGCGTCGCTGCCCGGAATCGGATGGAAGGCGTCGGGTCTGACCCACCGGCAGGCGCCGGGCAGCCTGAAGCCCGCGATCGGCCTGAGCCTGATCTATGCGGGCTTCTTCGTCGGCCTCGCACTCGCCTTTCCCGGCGCGCCGGTTTCCGCCGAGACGGTGGCTTTTCAGCTCACGCTGCCAGGGCTCGAGGAGGAGGTCTTCTACAGAGGGGTGCTGCTTCTGCTCCTCGCCCGAGCCTTCGTCGATCGGTTCGGCTACCTCGGGGTCGAGTGGCACTGGGGAGCTGTGATGTCCTGTCTGCTCTTCGGCCTCGCGCATGCGTTCAGCTATTCAGAAGGGCGGCTTTCCGTCGATCCGCTGACGATGGGACTGACCGCCATTCCGTCCGTCATCGGCGTCTGGCTGGCGCTCCGGACCCGAAGCGTGCTGCTGCCGATCCTTCTGCACAACTTCGGCAACACGATCATGATCGTGCTCTGACGCCGGTCTTCCGCGTCAATCGAGGGATGCCGTCCGGACCCACGGTGGGCCAGACGATGCCGAAAGCGTCATGCGTGACCCCAACCCGGTCCGCCGATCCGCGGACGACCGAGGGTTCGCCGGCTCGTCCGCGGATCGCACGCCTGCAGATCGGCCGGACGAACGACCGGCGACCTAGCCTGCCGCGAGGATCGCGTCTCCAAGCGTCTCCCGCACGAGCGACCTTATCCAGACGGAAGCCGGATCACAGCGGAGTCGCGTGCTCCAGAACAGGGCGTGGGGCATGGGCTCGATCGTGAAGGGCGGACGACGGGCCTGGAGACCGAAGACGTCCAGAACGTCGTGGAGCGCGATCGTGGGAACGGTGGCCACGAGATCCGTCTGACTGAGGAGAGGCGCCAGGGTCGTGAAGTGCGGGACCCGGGCCCCGACCCTGCGATCGAGGCCGGCCGCGGCCGCGGCCTCGGCGATCGGGTTCGCGACGCGCGCGGCGACCCCGACCAGAGCATGCTCGCAGCCGCTCCAGCTCGCCGCACTCCAGTCTTCGAAGGCGGGGTGTCCTTTCCGGGCGAAACTGGCGATCGTCAGCGGCGGCGTCATTTCGAAGTCCGTGCCGTCGGGCTGTGGCCAGGCCGCGGGAGCGAAGGCCAGGTCCACATGACCGTCCACGACGTCCGACAGGGTCGAGGGGCTCAGATCGACCCATTCCAGTGCGATCGTGGGCCCGAGGGATCGGACGGCTCGGACGAGCGCCGGGAACACGGAAGTCGAGACGTCCGGGAGAGCCAGGCGAAAAGTGCGCGTCGATGCCGCCGGATCGAATTCTCCCCGTTCGGAAAACGACCGACCGATGCGGCGCAGAACGGGCCGCACCTCTTCTGCAAGCGCCAGAGCCAGTGGGCTGGGCGCCATGCCGGACGCGGTCTTCACCAGCAGAGGGTCATTCAGCTGTCGGCGCAGTCGAGCCAGGGCGTGGCTCACCGCCGACTGTGTGCGCCCTAGCCTCTGGGCCGCGCGCGTGACGCTCCGCTCTTCCATCAGGAGGTCGAACACGACCAGCAGGTTGAGATCGAAGCCGCGCAGATCGGTCATGGTCGATCCTTATCATGAACATGCTGCATGTCAGGTGAGAAGTATGAACTTGCCTGACATTAAGGCCAGGGCGAAGGCTCGCGGCCCGGAGCGCCCGAACGCCGCTCCAGCGCAGAAAGCTTCACAGACATGCCCATGAAATCCGACCCCCGGCGCAGGGACCTCATGCATATGGCCGCCGTCGGTCTGTCCGCGTCCCTGCTCGGGGCAGCGACCCGGTCGCGCGCCGCCGAGCCGATCGTCGTTCTGAGCCATCAGGGCGTTCGGAGCTGGACGACGAGCTACCTGGGGATGGACGCGCTCACGCTGGAACTCACGGAAGGAGAGCAGGCGCGCCGGACCGATGACGCCCGCGGCGGCCGCCCCGCCTATGCCGTGGTCCCGGGTGCATTTCAGGACGGCGTGATCGAAGTGGACCTCGCCGCCGACCTCAACGATCGCGCGAGCGCGGCCGCGGCGGCGGCCGTCGGTCTCGTGTTCCGGCTCGACGACGACGCCCGCTTCGAAGCGATCCAGCTGCGGATGGAAGACGGCGCGTTGAGCCATCCGCCCCCTCCTGCGCAGCGTCGTCTGAAGGCCGTCCGGTACGTCTCGCATCCCGGTCTTCCCCTGGAGGGCGCGCGCGACGACGCCCCCGGCGTCCATGAGCGAAGCGCTTTCATCGGCCCGGCGCGCTGGCACAGGCTGCGCCTCGACATCGTCGGTCGACGCCTCGTGGCCGGGGTCGACGGGCAGCATGTGCTCAGCGTGGACGACCTGCGGCTGGACCGCGCCGGCAGGGTCGCGCTCTGGGTCGGCGACGGGACGCGCGGCCAGTTCGCCAATCTGAGCATCGTCCCGGCGGGCGCCCGCAGGTGATCCGCCCGGGGCGCCGCAGAATCCTCCTGGACACGACGGAGCCGTCGGTGCGCCCGTCAGCGGGGCTGCCGGCGATCGCCGCCCGATCAGCGGGTGGCGGATCGGCGGATGCGCCCTGCGCTTCCGTGCGATGAGGGCGTCCAGCGCGATCGCAGGTCATCGTCCACCCGTCATCGCCGCCCTGAGGCCCGCGAGGCGACTCTGACTGACCGTGAGCGGCCCCACACCGTGGAGGCTCAGCCGCCATCGTCGCCCATGACGCTCGAGGGCCTCGGCATAGGTGAGGTTGACGATCGAGCTGCGGTGGATCCGCAGGAAGTCCTCGGGAAGCTGCTCCCCGAGCCGATCCAGCCGTGCCGCGTGAAGGAGTCGGCGTCCGTTGGAGAGATGAAGCTCCACGTAGTCGTCCGCGCCCGTGACGGCGACGATGTCGGAGATGGGGACCAGTTCGACCCGACCTGAGGCGACGACGGCGATCCTGTCGGCCGAGGTCGCGGCAAGAGCGAGGGCCTCTTCCCTCCGCCGGTCGTCGCGCCCCAGCCTCACCACCTCTAGCATCAGCAGAGGCAGGAGCAGCGACGCCGCGAACAGGAAGTGGGAAAAATCGACGAAGGTGGCCGGAGCCGCGAGAGCGAGGCCGATGAAGAGCGTCAGATAGGCCAGGGCCCATCGCGCCCGCACGTCGTGCAGGCCGAAGGCAAGAACCCCGCTCGAGATGCCCAGCCCGGCGAGGAGGGCTCCGACCGTCTTCAGGTCGAATCCGGGAGCGAGGGAGGTCAGGCCGATCGCCATGGCTGAAATCAACAGGAGCCGGCGACGGCTTCCCGGGCGGAACCGGCGAACGACGAACAGCACCAGCAGCAGGGAGAAGGTCGCCGCGAGCAGCCAGATCGCGCCCAGCCTCCACACATGGAAGGGGTAGGGATATGCGACGAGCGAGCGGAGGCTCTCGACCAGGGCCTGGGCCGCGGCCGTTCCCGCCATGCCGGCCAGCACCAGACTGGAGCCGGTGCGGCGCAGGGCATGTATCACCCCGAAACCGAACGCCGCAGCCAGCAGCGCGCCCCCCAGCGCGAGCGCGAGGGCGGTCGCGCCGGCCATCGACGTCCGTCGCTGCGTCTCCACGGAGATCCGGCCCATCGGGGCCGCCAGTCGCAGACCTCCATGGAACGACGACAGTCGGATGATCATCACGTTTCCGGCGAAGCGCCAGGCCTCGGAAGGAATGCCGTGTTCCACCTCATACAGCCCGGGTTCTTCCCTACTGGCGCTGGAGCCGGGCGTTCCGTTGGCTCCCAGACGGACGCCGTTCAACCAGGCCTCCGACGAGGCGATGCCCACGAGCCGCAGCGTCGCGCCGGTCGTCGTCTGCGGCCGGGGAACCTCAGCCCGGATCCACATCTCTCGGCCCTGAGGATCGATGGTGCCGTCCAGGGCCTTACATGCGGACAGCTCAGGGACCCTTGCCGTAAGGCTGGCGGCGCAGACTTCCCAGGCCAGCCCCTGGGCGTGCGCGACGCCGGGGAGCAGCATCAGCGACAGAGACAGGAGCAGGCGACGGATCATCGGCGGACTTTAGCGGACGACGGCGCGACGCGACGCCGGATTCGCCGATCTTCGGACCGACTTCGCCGAAACCGGGATGGCGCTCCACGGAGGAGACCGCATTCCGGCGGTCATGACCCCCACAGCATTTCATCGTCGCACCTTCCTCGCCGGGGCCGGGCTCACCGTCGCCGCCTGCGGCCCTTCAGGGCGCGCCTCGGGGGCGCTCAACCTCGACAGGACGTTCACCTTCGCCGGCTGGCAGGGGCAGGAAGTCCGGGCCGAGCGCCACTTCTTTGAGGTGCCCGAGGACCGCCGCGATCCGCGTTCTCGCAAGATCCGTCTGGGTTACGTGCGGTTCCGCTCGACGGCCCGCAAACCGGGAGCGCCGATCGTCTATCTGGCGGGCGGTCCGGGGGGTGCCGCGACGGCCGCGGCGGCGGGGCCGAGGTTTCCGATCTTCATGGCCTTGCGGGAAGTCGCCGACGTCATCGCCTTCGACCAGCGCGGCACCGGTCTCTCGCGGCATATCCCCGACCTGTCGCCGTCCACGGCTCTGCTCCCGCCGCTGACGCGCGACGGCATGACGGGCTACATGCGCGCCGAGGTTCAGCGGGCCTGGTCGGAGTGGACGGCCCAGGGCATCTCGCTCGCGGGCTACGACACCGAGCAGAGCGCCGATGATGTGGACGCTCTGCGCCAGCACTTGGGGGCCGACAGGATCGACCTCTGGGGCATCAGCTACGGCGCCCACCTGGCGCTGTCGGTGCTCAAGCGCCACGGTCGTCGCATCGGCCGGGTCGCTCTGGCCAGCCTTGAGGGCCAGGATCAGACGGTGAAGCTGCCGTCCCGCATGGACGCCTATTTCGATCGCATCGACGCGCTGATCGGCGCCGACCCTGAGCTTCGCGCCGCGGTTCCGAACCTGCCCGCCCTCATGCGTCGCGTGCACGCGCGTCTCGAGGCGGACCCGGTCGCCATGTCGTTGCCTGTAGCCGGGACGGCGACGCCCGCGCGCGTCGGAGGCTTCGTGATCCAGATCCTGGCCGGGGGCCTCGTCGCCAATCCGGACACCCTGGGCCTGCTTCCGGCGCTGTACGCCGCGCTCGACGCCGGTCAGACCGGGATCCTGGGCTATTTCATGCGCGACGCCGGGGCCTGGCTTCGGGTGTCCGGAATGACGGAAGCCATGGACCTGGCGTCGGGCATCTCGGCCGCCCGCCTCAGGCAGGTCGAGGCGGAGGCGCCGGCCGGCGTTCTCGGCGACGCATTGAACTTCCCCATGCCGCACATCGCCGGGGCCGTGCCGGACGTCGATCTGGGGGACGCGTTTCGGTCGCCGATCTCCATCGATCATCCCGCCCTTCTGATCTCCGGCTCCCTTGACGGGCGAACCCCCCTTGAAGAACAGGAGGCCGTCGTGAGCCAGTTCGTGCGTCCGCAGCGCCTGCTGGTGGCGAACGCAGGCCACAACGTCCTTGAAGCGCACCCCGACGTGCAGGCAAGGATCGTGTCCTTCTTCCGCGGAGAGGAGGGGGGGCATGCGACGGTGGCCGTCCCGCCGCCGGCCTTTCGGCGCTTTTGAGCCGTCGTTCGCGCGATCGCCGCACGGTGACGGCAAAGTCCGCGCCTCGTGCGCCGATCGGGCCGGCCGGGCGATGAGAGCCCGGACTCACCCTGGCCGGACGTGAGGCGCCCCGGAGCCCGCCGGCGAGGTCCAGGGACCCTGAACCAGACCCTCGGCCAGCGCGGTCGCAGGCGACGAAATCTCGCCGGTGAGCCACATTTTCAGAACAGCGAGATGGGCGCAGGCCGCGCCCGTCGCAACGGCTGCGGGGGGCAGACCGCCGGACTGGGTCGGCATCCGCGCCTGAATGAGGACGGCCAGTTTTCGCTGCAGCCTGTCGAGGAGCGGAAGCTCGAACATCGGTCTTGCCGCCGCTCTTTCGGCACTGGTCATGGCGTCCACCGCCGCGTCGACGCCCTCCTCTGCGCAGCTCCGCCGTCGTGTCGGCCGCAGATTCGAACTGCGCCATGCGCGCCCGCGAAGGAAGGGGGCGCAGGACATTTGGAGTGCTGCGTCATGGCAGGCGGACGGCCAGGGGAATGCCGGACCATGAACACCGTGCATGGCGGGTGACCAGTTTGAACTTGTCTGACGTCGAGGTCAGGGCGAAGACCCGCTGCCCGGACCGTCCGGGCGCCGCCCCAGCGCCAGAAAGCTGCACCGTGATTCCAGTGGAATTTGTCCGTCGCCGGGATCGAGCGAAAGCACCGCCGGACAGCGCGAGCGACGCACGAGATTTACGAGGCGGACGCCCTCCCCGCGATCGTCGATACGTCTCTTCGGCCCTGACCGGCCCGGCAGCGCTCCGCCGCAGGACGGCGCCGGAGCATCGGCGACCTGAGCGCCCTCAATGTCTTATGGTCGCAGGATGCCTGCGATCTGCGCCGCGCCCCGTTTGCCGACCCGCTAAATCGCGACCGGCGCAGGGCCGACGTCGGCGGGTGAGTGGCCCCGTCATTTTCCGTTCTTCCATGATGCCCTGGTCCGGCCCGCCTTCCGACGATCTCTGCAAGCGTACGGCAGCTGGGCGGCCCGAGTCTGAAAAATGTAAGGTTGACTCGACAAAAAGTCAGCTCTACCTGTCTTATGTAATGCCAACCGGACAATTCTGCGACGTGAGGACCGTGTTCTGCGCCGCGGCGAAGGCGCCAGGGATCATGAAAGCCGTCGCTGGCCCCCGGACGGAGGATTTTCGAGCATGTTGAGAGCCGCCGCGTTGAGCCTGATCCTGCTGGGAGCGTCCTCGGCGCAGGCGATCGTCATCAGACACGACGTCGACGACGCCGCCTATCGGATTACGGGCTCGGAGTTCCCCGCGCTGGCCGACATGCCTGGGGAGGGGCATGGAGTTCTGATCGCGCCTCAGTGGGTGCTGACAGCCGCCCATGCTGTACCCAGAAACGGCAGCCTGGCGCTGATCGAGGTGGGCGGCGTGAAGCGGGCGGTGGATGAGGTGTTCATCCATCCCGGCGCGTCCCAGCCGCCCCAGTCGATGATCGACCGCGCACTGGAAACCGGCGACTGGATCCTGACGGTCTTCGCGATCGCGTCGTCCGACGACGTGGCGCTGGTCCGGCTGAAGGAGGCGGTCGACGACGTCGAACCCGTGCCGCTTCACCGGGGCGACGATGAGATCGGCCGCGTGGTCAAGATCATCGGCAAGGGGGCGACCGGGACGGGGCTGACCGGCCACAGCCTTCATGGTCCCAATCGCGGCGATCTGCGGCGTGCCTTCAACGTCGTCACGAGCGCCGACGATCGCTGGATCTGCTACGTGTTCGACGGCCCTGACGCCGCTCTGCCGCTGGAAGGCAAGACCGGCGGCGGCGACAGCGGCGGCCCCGTGCTGATCGAGACCGAGACGGGCTGGACGCTTGCCGGTCTGGCCTCCTGGGGCTTCATCGTCGGAGACGTCAGGACGACCCGCCCCGGTCTCTATGGGCAGACGACGTGCAACGTTCGCGTCAGCCGATACCTCAGCTGGATCGAAGCCGTCATGTCCGGCGATCCCGCGATCCACGCCCCTAAATGAGGCCACCCGCCGCCTCTCTTTGCTTTCCAAGGTGCCGCCATGCGTTCAGTGACCGCCTCCGTACTCGCCGTCTGTTGCCTGGCTTCCGCCTGTTCTCCGCCGGGCCAGACGGCGAGCCCGGCGAAGTCCGGCGAGGCCGCGTCGCCGCAGACGTCCGGGGCGGCCTCGCAACGCGGCGGCGGGGCCCCCTATGAAGTCCTGGGCTCCCAGGTCTGGGACGTCCCGGACCCGAGATCGGGTCGGGCGTATCAGGTGTTCGTGCAGCTGCCGGCTTCTTACGAGGCCAGTCCGGACCGCCGCTATCCAGTCGTCTACGTCACGGACGCCGACTACGCCTTTCCAGTAATTCGTCAGATCAGTCGTCGCGTGAACCTCAATGGCCCTGTGATTGAGGAGTTCATTCTGGTCGGCCTGTCCTATGCCCGGGGCGAGGACGGCGTCGTCAGCCGCAACCGCGACTACACGCCGACGGCCAATGGCCCGCGCCGGTCCCGCGCGATGGTTCATGGCGGAGGCGCCGACTATCAGGCCTATCTGAAGTCTCAGGTGCTCCCGTACGTGGACGAACGGTTCAGAACCGACCCGTCGAGGCGGATCCTCCTGGGCCATTCCTACGGCGGCCTTCTCGCGGCGCAGATTCTGTTCAGCGAACCCGAATTGTTCAGTGGCTATGGTCTGGGCAGTCCCTCGCTGTGGTTCGACCGTCGTCACATCTTCGGGCGGGAGCAGGCCTATGCGGAGCGTCGCAGAGACCTGCCCGCTGAGGTCTACATGTACGTCGGCGACTTCGAGGTTCCTGGGACGTCGCCACGCAACACCGACGACGTGGACATGGTGTCGGACGTCCGGGCCCTGGAGCGCACCCTTAAGGACCGCGACTATGCCGGCCTGACCGTGAGAGCCGAGGTGCTCAACGACGAAGACCACCTCACCGTGGCGCCTCGAGGGTTCACCCACGCCCTCGTCGCCCTTCTGCCGGCGAGATGATCGCGGGCGCGGCCGTCGCGTCAAACCCCGTTGAAGCGTGAGATCGAAGAGCGTGGATGGAACCGACCTCATGACCCGGAGCGCAGGGCCCAGTTCATCGTCGCGCGCCTCCGTCTCATCCCCGCGGCTCCTGTTGCGGGCCCGTCTCCCGGCGGTCGCCTCAGCGACGCCGTCGACCTCCGCCGCGACGGTGGGGGTCGATCCAGCTTCGGCCCAGCGCACGCTCCCGCGCTCCCGAGGCTCGAACGCGCACAGGGGGGTGGGACCCGGCAGGGCCTTGAGCCGACCCGCTCTGCGCGAGCTCGGCGTCGATGGCTTCGGCGCCGACCGGGCCCTGCCAAGACGCGGACTTTCGAGAATCCGCAAGCCGAGATCGAGCGAGCGGCGGCGACGCAGGAAGGGATGGCCGTCGCGTTTTTCTGACGCCGGCCGGGCCAGTGGACCGCGATCCGCCGTCCGGCGCCGGGGGGGCGCTTCGGGACGCTCGCCCAGCGCGCCGTCGGTCATCGATCGGTCGACGGCGATCGTCGGTCGGCTGCGCCGGTCGTGCGGTGACGACGACTGCTTGGCGACCTGCCGGGCAGGGGCCGTCTTCGTTTTTTCCCACTCATCCTTCGCCGTCGGGCCGAAGGCCGAGTCATGACGTCTTGGAGGAACTGATGCCGACCAAATCCTACGCTGCGCCGATGTCGCGCAGGCTGGCCCTAACCGGTCTGGCGTCGTTTGGAGCCGCCGCCTCATGGTTCTCCGTCGCCCAGGCCCGCCCGCGATCTCTCGAGGACGTGGCCGCCGAAGTCGCGCGAGCGCTGATGCGGGAGCATGACATCCCGGGTCTGGCGATCGGATTGACCGTCGGCGGACACGCCTCCGTCTTCGTTCATGGCGTCAGGGCTCGCGACGCAGGCGCGCCGGTGACCCCGCGAACGATCTTCGAGATCGGCTCGGTCAGCAAGGTCTACACGGCCCTGCTCGGAGGGTTCGCAAGGGTCTCGGGCAGGCTCGACTGGTCGGATCCCGTGTCACGCCATCTGCCTGAGCTCGCGTCTTCGACGATCGGCCGCAGCACGCTCCTGCAGCTGGGAACCTATGCCGCCGGGGGACTGCCCCTCCAGTTCCCGGATGGGATCCAGACCGATGAAGACGCCATGGGCTGGCTGCGGACCTGGGTCCCCGAGGAGACGCCCGGTGAGATCCGACGCTACTCGAATCCGAGCATCGCTCTGTTCGGCCGGGCCGTCGCCGCCGCCGTCGGAATTCCGTTCCGGGAGGCGATCGAAAGCGAGGTCATCGCCCGTCTGGGACTGGAGAGAACCTTCACCGAAGTGCCGAGCGGGGCCCTCGAGGACTACGCCTGGGGCGTGTCCCGTGACGGGCGCGCCGTACGGGTCTCTCCCGGACCGTTCGACACGGAGGCCTACGGCATCAAGGCTTCCGTCGCCGATCTGCTGCGGTTCGTTGAGATCAACATCGCCTCTGCCGCACTACAGGACCCGATCCGACGCGCCGTGGCGGAGACCCAACGTCCCCGCTTCCAGGTCGCCGACCACCTCATCCAGGGCCTCGGGTGGGAACAGTACGCGCTGCCGCTGGCCAAGGAGACGCTGCTGGCCGGCAACGCGCCGGAGGTGATCTTCGACCCCCAGCCGGTCCGCCTGATTGAACAGGACGCTCCTCTCGGCCCCACGCTCTTCAACAAAACCGGCTCGACCGGCGGCTTCGGCGCCTACGTCGCGTTCGTTCCCTCCCGCGCCGTCGGCGTCGTGATCCTCGCGAACCGAAACTACCCCATCTCCGCCCGCGTCGACGCCGCCCATCGACTGCTTCTAGCGGCGGACGCGGCGGTGCTGTCATGACCGACCTGCGCCTCACCGGGGACTCCACGTCCACCACGTCCGTCCGGGAAACCGTGCCCGATGCGGTACCTCCGATCGGGGACGCGAACGGCCCTGAAGCCACACTCAGGGGCCAGGTCACTCTCGCGTCGGGCCGCTCGCCCGGAGGTGCGCCCGGCATGCCGCGTCGACGGTCGCGCGATCCCATTCGAAGGGCCCCACAGGCCTCACGGAGTGGGTCCGTCGGTTCTTCGACCATGATCGCGGCTGCGACGCTCGCGGCGGGCCTCATGGTCGGTCTGGAGGCCGCGCCGGCGGCGGCCCAGACGACGTTCCAGTGTTCCGGCGGGCCTGACGAGGAGCAGGTCGGACTGACGATGCAGGGACCGGTGACGGTTCCTCTCTGCGTCAGACGGCCGGCGAGCGGTCGGGTCGACGCGTCCCGTCACTCCGCCGAAGGCGGTGCGCAGCCGGTCGATCCCCTCAGCGGGATCTATGTCGAAGGTCCCCGTCACGGCCCGCCGCGCGGCTGGCGTCCGACCTACGGCGCCTTCATGAGTTTCGTGGTCTCCCAGGACGAGACCGGGGGCAACGAGGTTTACGACATGGTCCTCACGCTCGACCACGCCACCCCCGCGGAAGCCGCCTCGGCGGCGACCGCGCTCTGCGTCCGCAGGGCGCTGTTTCCGGAACCCAGCAGCGCCTGTCATCCGGAGATCATCGATCGTCCCTACTTCGCCGTCGTTCAGCGCGACGTCGAAGACGGACGATTTGAACTTGTGCAGTTCAACGACCGACGAAGCTGGAGCGACCACACCGTGAACAGACCGTCCGGGCGGGTTGAAGTCTGTGCTGAGGCCGACGCTCCTGACTACCCTCGTCCCTGTTCGCGTCTCGTCGTGTTCGATCGCAACGGCATCTGGCCGAAGTGACTCGCCTCGGGGTCGCAGGGACATCGAAAGACGCCATCTGAAACACCGCACCGGGAAAACCCAATGAGACCGATCTTCTGGCGACGATGCGACGGAACCCGCCCCTGCCTCGCCACGGGCGGCCGGCGTCGGGGCGCGGGTCTCCGGAGCGCGCTGCGGATTTCGGCGATCGCGCTGATCGCCGCCTGCGCGACGCCGGCCTCGGCGCAGACGGTGACGTTGCGGCCCGGGTCGGACGGCGTGACGGTCGAGTACGATCTCGGCAGAGAGGCCGACCTCCTGATCTTCGAGGATCAGGACACCGTTCGCGCCGACTGGTCGACCCCGACGCCCGACGTCGTGATCAGCCAGGACGGACTGCGCAGCGCGCGTCCGCTCGAGGCGATCCGCGTGGACCTGAGGCCGGACGGCACGGAAGAAGGACGCGGATACATCGCCCTGACGCGGCTCGGAGAGGGCTATGTGCTCCATGCGCCGGCCCTGCGGATCGTCGGCGAGAGCCTGAGCCTGGAGGTCGACCTGCCTGATGGGTGGACGCTGCTGCCGGGGCCGACGTTCGACGGCTACCTCTATCTGGGTCCGGCGTCGGCCGTAAGCCGGGGGCGGAGCGGAGGAATCCGCATCGGGTCGGCGGCTCCGAGCGCCGCCGAACGGGCGCTGTTCGAAGGCTTCGACCCCGCTCTGGAGTTCTTCGCCCGAGCGTTCGGCCCGCTCCCTCACGCGCCGGTGATGGCCATCACGTCTCAGGGCACCGGGCCGATCCCGTTCCGGGGCGACGTGACCGACGGCGGAGTCATCTCCATCCGGTTCCACGGCGACCTCGGCGAACCGGATGCGGACGCGCGGCTCCAGATCCAGCACTTCGCCTTCCATGAGACGAGTCATCTCTGGAACAGTCACCTTGCGAAACCGCTCGACGGACCGCGCTGGCTCCATGAGGGCGGCGCGGAGTATCTGGCTCTGGTCGCGGCCGTATCGACGGGCCACCTCACCGAGGCGCAGGCTCGGGCGTCGCTCTCACAAAGCCTGACGGACTGCAGCACCGCCCTGGCAGATCGCCCTGACGCGCGGGCGCGCATCAGCGGCGGGCCCGCCGTCTACAGCTGCGGCGCCGTCATCCAGTGGCTGGCGGACCTTGAGCTGCGCCAGGATTTCGGACAGCCGCAAGGCGTCGTCTCGATCTGGTCCGGGTGGATCGAGCGGGCCCGTCACGGGCAGGTTCACTACGGGCCCGACGACCTGACGTCCGCCCTGGCCCCGACTTCGGCCGTCGTCGCTCTGCTGGACGGTCCGCCGGAGTCCCGATGGCGCGACCTGGAGGCGGCGCTCGCACGTCTGAACGTGCGGTGGGTCAACCGCCCCTCGGACTCCAGCCTCCTGGCCGCATCGCTGCGGCACCTCAAACGGCAGGCCTGCGGCGGCGGGCTCTCCTATTTCGTGAGAGCCGGGGCCGTGGAGATGGAGAACGGGGATGACTGTGGGCCCTTCGCGGGAACCGTCGTCCTGGCGACCGTCGAAGGCCACGACCCGGTGACCGGCGCGGCGGCGATGTTCGACGCCGTTCAGTCCAAGTGCGCGCGGCGTGAACCCGTCGGAGTGGTGCTCCAGGGGAACGCGACCGGCTTCTCGATCCCCTGCGGGGCCGATCTGGCCACGCCCGCGGCCTATCTCGTGACGGATGCGCCGCCGATCGGCCTGCCCACCGTCGTCGGTCCGTAGGAGGCGTCGGGCCGACCGGGCCATGCCGACCGTCGAGCCTCCGCCCGTCGCCGTCCTCAGGGTCCACGGCGCGCCTTAGACAGGGCATCTCGTCGTTGCGCTTCGCGTGGACCTCGTCGAGAGGCAGCCCCCAGACGGCATCTGGCCGAGGTGACTCGCCTCGGGGTCGCAGGGACATCGAAAGACGCCATCTGAAACACCGCACCGGGAAAACCCAATGAGACCGATCTTCTGGCGACGATGCGACGGAACCCGCCCCTGCCTCGCCACGGGCGGCCGGCGTCGGGGCGCGGGTCTCCGGAGCGCGCTGCGGATTTCGGCGATCGCGCTGATCGCCGCCTGCGCGACGCCGGCCTCGGCGCAGACGGTGACGTTGCGGCCCGGGTCGGACGGCGTGACGGTCGAGTACGATCTCGGCAGAAAGGCCGACCTCCTGATCTTCGAGGATCAGGACACCGTTCGCGCGGACTGGTCGACCCCGACGCCCGACGTCGTGATCAGCCAGGACGGACTGCGCAGCGCGCGTCCGCTCGACGGACGTCAGTTCGCCCACAGCAGCTCTACCTCTGTCGGAACGATCCGCCCATCCACATTGTGGATTAGACTAAGGTTAGATGACTGGGCTGAATGTCCATGAAACCGGATGCGCCCATCTTCGACGCCTCACACTTTCGCGTTGCTCGACCCACGAGTGACATTGCGCCCCTACGTCGCTTCTATGTCGATGGATTAGGCCTAGAACCTGTTGGTGAATTCTGGGACCATGACGTCTTCGATGGACTCATCGTCAGACAGCCCGGCACCGCGATCCAGATTGAATTCACCGTGGCTCATGGCCAAATCGTGCACCGCGCGGCCGACCAGGATCACCTGGTGGTTTTCTATATTTCGCGGCCCGTGGTTTTCGAATCACTGATTGAAAGAATGCGCGCTCATGACTATCGGCCCGTGCGATCATTCAATCCCTATTGGGACCGACACGGGGTGACCTATGAAGACGCTGACGGCTATCGTGTAGTCCTCGTGAACGGAACCTTTCCGCCGTCGGTCCCGTCAAACGAGCGGACACGTCGAGATGCTGCGGAGTAGAAGAATGCCACTTCGACCTTATCGCCCCTGACGGGCTCTGCGGCCGGCTCGGTGTCCAATCACGCCTCCGGCACGACCAGCGCCAACTTACGCTTCCGCCCCACCATCGCAGTCTCAGGCCGCAGTCCGGCCCTTTCAGCGACTGTTCGCCGGTTAAGTTGACGGCATAGTGAAAGCCCGCCGATCGGGCTCAAGCGCTCGAACGGCGGGGGTGGCGCTGGTCCGCCAGCACCCCGGAAACGGATGGGCCGACCGCATCACGCCTGAGGACCAGTCCGGGGTCACCCAAATTGGTTGGTGCGGTCGGCTCAGCGGGTGAGCCAAGCCGGTCGAACCATCCGAAATGGCCAGTGCCGCCGTTCCTATGAGGGGTTGGCGAGCGCGACGATCTCCGCCGCTCACGCCGGTTCCGCTCGAAACCCGTTCGATGGTCCGACACCATCTGTCGGAGTTCGCAGACGTTTCGTCCTTCGATCGTAGACTTGCGTCACCTTAAGCTGACAGCACCCGTTGTGCTCGAACCCGTCATCTGGCGGTGTTCTCTCGCAGAAAATCCACCGCACGGGGCCAGCTGTCTTCGCGCGCCGAAGCGTTCCCAGCAGCAGACCCCCCAAACATGCCCAGCTGCGAATAGAACGAGGACTCGGAAGATATAGGCGGGCCGAACACGAAGTGCCCCGCATCCCCATATCCGAGGATGACCACCGGCGGCCCACCCTGCTCTTGAGACCGCGTCGCAAGGTTCTCGGACATCGGGCACGCGGGCCACACCGTCTCACTCTGACCGCAGATGAGCAGAATGGGCGCACGTGCGCGCTCGATCGGAATTGCCGCCTGCGCCGCGTCCTCCCTTAGCGAGCTGTCCTGTACTGAGCGATAGACGCTTATGATGCCCTCCTCACGGTTCCATGCGGAGTACGGCATCGTGGGCAGCTCAACGCCGTTCGCCGTCCAGGAAGCGAATGTGCTCTGACCGCCTCGAGCCCAGTTGACCCCCTTCCAGACGACGCTGGACGGCATTCCGGCGACCACCGCTCGCAGGTCGGTGCGTCGCGTGGCCACAAGAAGCGCGGCTTCTGCGCCTTTCGAAGCGCCGACGACCGCCAATCGGTTCGGGTCCACGCCGGTTTGAGCGCCGAGCCAGTCGAGCCCCTGATCGAAGATCTCCAAGGGGATCCTTTCTAAGGAATCAGCCGTGCCCGGCACACCAAAGTAAGCCAGTTGCAGAACGCTGAACCCCTCGTCCTGGAGTGCGAGTGCGGTCTGCAGCGTGGCGGGCCCCAGCCCTCCCTCCGATCCGCCGAGCAGCAGGATGCCGGGGTGGGGCCCTTCACCGCGCGCCGGGAAATAGTTCCCGAACACACCCGGCTGCGCGATGCGAACGCCGGTCGGCCCCGGATCGAGCACTGCAGTGGTCGGTTGCTGGGCGAGCAACGGCGCTGGCGCCACTACGCAGAACAGCGCGGCGGCTGCGGCCCGGGCTCTGATGTTCGGTTTCCTGGTCACGTCGATGCTCCTGCCTAAGAGAGTTCAGCGTGAGCCGAAATACACCTTCGAAACAGTGCGATGTGTCAGAGAGGAAGAGTGACAGTTGTCAAAGCCAGCCCTGATCTCGGGCTCTGCGGGAAGCTTCGATCCGGCTGCGGGCGTCAAGCTTTGCCGCCCCGTCGGAGAGGTAGTTTCGGACCGTGCCGTGAGAAAGGCCGAGAATTCGGGCGATTTCCTTGTTGGACCGTCCTTCTCCCGCCAGGCGCAGGACGTCCCGTTCGCGCAGCGAGAGCGGATTGGTTGTTGCGTCCCACGCCGCTTCGGCCAGTTCCGAGGCGATCGCGCGTCCCCCTCGGGTGACTTTTCGAATGGCGTTGGCGAGGTCATCGGGCGTCGCGCCCTTGAGAAGATAACCTTTGACTCCTGCGTCAATCGCCCGGCGCAGATATCCTGCCCGACCAAACGTCGTGACGATGACGACTTTAGTCGGCAGCTCTTCCCGAAGGATGGCTTCAGCGGCGTCGAGGCCTGACAAAATCGGCATTTCCACGTCCGACAGGAGCACGTCCGGTTTCAGGGCTCGAACGGCTGCGAGCGCCTCGCGCCCGTCAGCGGCCGTCCCGACCACGTCGAAATCCGGCTCCAGGGAGAGCAGGGCGGAAAGCGCTCCCAGAACCAGCGTCTGGTCCTCAGCGATCACTATGCGGATCATGGAAGCGCCGAAACAGGGAGATACGCGACGAAGCGGGTGCCGTCGAAGCTTCCCGTGAGGCTCAGACCGCCGCCGGCGGCGGCCAGCCTGGACTGGGCGCCCGCTATGCCGCCGCTGGGTCGCAGCGCTCTTCCGTCCCCATCGTCCATCACGGTCAGCTGGACGATGGAGCTCGTACGGTGCACCGATATCTGACACGTTTCTGCGCCTGAGTGGCGTATCACGTTCGTGACCGCCTCGCGCAGCGTCATGGCCAAGACGGCCCCGGCTCCCTGATCCACATCCTTCAGGTCGACTTCGGTCACACATGCAATGCCTGCCGCGGAGAGAGCGGATCGAGCGGATTCAATCTCTCGCGTCAGCGTCATGTCGGTCATTCCTGCGACGGCGGTCCGGACTTCGGCGAGAGCTTCCCGCGCCGCGGCCGCGACCTCACGCATCTCGCGCCTGGCGGCCAAGCTGTCGCGTACCGACAGTTTGGCGGCAAGTTCGGCTTTGAGGGCCATAAGGGTCAGCGTCCCACCCAAAAGATCGTGCAGGTCGCGGCCTATGCGTTCGCGCTCCGCCATCGCCGCAATCAACCTTACCTCCTCCTGAGCGTTGACGAGCGCCCGGTTTTTGTCTTCCAGCATCGCCCGGGAGAGCGTGGCGAAGCCAACCATGACGCTCAGAAACACCCCCAGCGCCCAATAGTAAAAATGCTGCTCGGCGCCGAGACCGACCGCGCTCGTGGCAATGCCGAAAACAACGAGAACGCCTGCGGCTCGTCTTGCCGGCCGCAGCCTGCCCGCCATCGTCGCCGCGAAGGCGGTGATCACCGTCCAGTTGCCGCCTGAAAGAATAAGCACAAACGAAAGGATCAGAGTGGCGCAGGCATAAGCCACCAGCGCCGTCTCCGACGCTGTGCGGGCTCGATGATACAGCGGCAAAAAGACCGCCAGTCCGAACGTCGCGATGACGACCTGCGTCGCCGTCGGGCGAAGCCAGAACCAGGGGACGAAGTACAGCGAAAGGTACAGCAGTGAGAGCCACCAGCCGACCTCGCCCCCGCCAGTTCTCACTTCGGGCGTCCGAGGCTGCGTCAACATGTCGAGCGAGCCCAGTCGCGGCGCGCGACGCTCAAGACGACTGCCGCCGCTGACCGGCCCATGCCAGCGCAAAGGAAGCGGCCGTCATCGGTGCAAGAAAGGCAAGGTGCACCCACAGAGTTCCGAGTTCGCGGACTCCCGCAGCCATCAGCGCGATCTCACCCAGATGAAAGGACGGGAGCACCCAGGCAACGCTTTGCATGGGATGCGGCAGTTGATCGAGGGGAATCCAGAGTCCCCCCATGACGGACATTGCAAGGAAAATCGCATTGACCATTGCGACCGCCCCTTTCGCACCCATGCGATAGCCTATGCTGAGGCCGATCAACGCGAATGGGATGACCCCGCAGAGATGAACCGCCGCGACGCCGATCCAGCGCGCCGGATCCAGGACGACCCCCGCGAAATCCGCGATCAAGTAAATCATCGCCAGCGCTGCCGCACTGAACGTCGTCGTCGCCATCAGCTTGGCGAAAATCTGCGCCCCTGCGGGCATAGGCGACAGCCGCTTGAGCTCAAGCTGACCGCTTTGTCGCTCATTGGCCACCGCGGCCCCGAAGCCGAACAGCGCCGGCCCCATCACCGCGTAAACCCCAAAGGTGGCAAGCAGTTGGGTGGCGGTCGCGGTCACCTGCCCGCTCAGACCGAGGGAAAACAGCGCATAAAATGCAGGAGCCACGATGATCGTCGGTATCGCGAACTGCGGCATTCTCGACGCCCTGCGAACCTCAGCGGCGGCTTCTCGCGCGTAGATTCCCAGTCGTGAGGCAACGAGGCTGGACATCAGACGTCCCTTCCCTGACCAGCGGCGACGACGTCGGCGAGCGCCTCCTCCAACGACGCGGACGCGACTTCCAATTCCGAGACGGCAGGGTGCTCGACGAATAACGCCTCAAGCGTCGACCTAGGATCTGTCGTCAGCAGGGTTGCATGCGCGCCGTCTTTTGACGCTCGGATCACTGCCGCCAATCCTGCCAGCTGATCCGCGGGGGCGGCGGTGCGAAACTTGACGGTCGAACCCGCCGCACGCGCCTTGATCAAGGACGGAGAGCCGTCCACGAGAATGCGCCCGCCGGCGATGACGACGACCCTGTCGGCCAGCGCTTCGGCCTCGTCCATATGGTGGGTGGCGAGCACGACGGCGCCCCCGTCCGCAGCCTTGGCGCGAACCGTTCGCCAGATTTCACGGCGGGATTCCGGGTCGACTCCCGCAGTCGGCTCGTCAAGTACGAAAAGGTCGGGCCGCCCGCCTATCGCAAGAGCGAACTGAACCCGGCGCCGCTCGCCGCCGGACAGCTTGTCGCAACGGCGCTTCGCCAGCGCGCTGAGCCCCGTCTGTTCGAGTATGTCGGCTGTCTTCAATCGGCGCCTGAAGTATCCAGCTTGCAGATCCACGGCCTCGCGGACCGTCAGGCCTTCCGGCAGCCCGGCGTCCTGCAGCATCACTCCCAGTCTCGCTCGGGCCTCAGGCTTCCGGGGATGAAGCCCGAACAGCGTCACCCCGCCGGATGCAGGCTGCAATCGACCCGAGATGAGCCCAGCCAGGGTGGACTTACCTGCGCCGTTCGGCCCCAGAATCACGACGATCTCGCCTGCTCGTATCGCGAGATCGACGTCCGTAAGCACCGATCTGCCGGCAAACCGCTTTGACGCGGCGCTCAAGCGGGCGACGATGTCTGGTGATGCCGACTGCACTCGCCGTCCTCCGAGTCTACCAGAGGCAACCTCCCCGCTCGCGCGGCTGCCGTGCAGTGCGACGCGTCAGAGCGAAACGGTGACAGATGTCAACCAGGTCGACCGCCGGCCGAACCAATCGGCCGGGCCACGCCCGTCGCGGGTGCCGAAAAGCCGGTGCGGAATCGCCGACATGCCCAAACCGTCCGCCCCTGGATTGGACGTCACATGGCGAGCGACCTGACGAATGCAGGCAGCGTGCGGAGTTGACGTCTCCGATCATGAAGAGAGGCGCAAGACGTTCGCCGGCGCCAACGGACGCGTCGCCATCCAGATCTCGTCAGTCGGAGCCACCATCCGCGTCACCTGAGCGCGGCTGCGGTGATGATGCCGAGAATATCGGGCCCGCCACACGCCGTCACCGAGTCAGCGACATCCGTCGAACCGAATGTTTCGCATCCACCAATCCAACTGTTTTCGCAAGAATGGAGTACAAAAACAATCACTGAAACCCCCCAGTTCTTTTGTCGTATTTTTGACTGCCTGCATTCGGCTTGGCGATGCCGTAAATATTAGATGAAATATGAACAATTATGATACATAAGTCATAAAAGTCAGAGAACAACAATCACTAATATTGTCGTAATGAAATCGGTCGACAGAACTCTATCCCGACCACAACCACCGCAAATTCATTCAGATCAGGCGAACGTCAACTCGACGGTGAGCCCCCGTGGCCCGTTTTCGAAGGCCAACCCGAGCTCAAGTTTCCTTGCGATATCGGCGACGATCGACAGCCCCAGTCCGGATCCGCCGCAGCTCTTGCTGCGAGCCGGATCGAGGACTTCGAAAGGCCGCATCAGGCGCCCAATCTCATCGATGGGGATCCCGGGCCCATGGTCTTGGACTCTCAGAACGGTTTCGCCACGCCGTGACTCGACCGAAACAACAGCCAGCAGGCCATAGCGGAGAGCATTGTCCAGAAGATTGTCCAAGGCGCGGCGCAACAGGGCCGCGTCCGTTTCAATCATCACGTGCGCGACGGCGCCGACTTCGATCTGCTGCCCTCGTTCCTGGCGGTCCACCTGCACAGACCGCACGAACTCGCCGAGCTCGATCGGTGAACGCTCGACCTCCACGGTCTCCAGTCGAGCCAAGGCAAGACTGTCGTCCATCAGGATCCCCATGCGGTCCAGATCGGGTTGCATGCGATCGCGCAGTTTCGGCGAAGCTGAGGACAACCGCAGCTGAAGCGCAGTGACGGGGGTCCGAAGGTCGTGGGCCAAGGCGGCCATCAACCGCATACGTTCCGTCGCCTGGGCGGCAATGCGGGCATGCATGGCGTTGATCGCGGCCGCGGCCTTCTGAACCTCCAAGGGACCGGCGACCAAAAAGGGCGCGCTGCCCCCGAGCTGGGCGGCTTCCGCCGAGCGCGCCAGCGCTTCAACCGGCCGCGACACGCGTCTCGCGACGGTCCACACCAGCAAGACCCAGGCGAGGCCGAAGGCGATGATGATGCGACGTCTCCATTCTTCGTGAACCGGGTCATCTTTCGACCCGGAGGCCCACCGCATCGAGGCCTTCTCGTCGACAGCTGCGGTTCGCAGAGATGGACGTCGCTCAGCGTCGTTCATGGCGTCCACCGCCGTGCCCATGACGTCCTTCTCAGCAGATCTGCCGGTCGTGCCGTGGGCAGACCCGAACCCCGCAATGCGCTTGTGACGAACGGACCACCGCCGGGCGTCTCGGATGAAGCGTCGATCAAGGGCGGCAGACCGAGCTCGGCGGGTCGATGACGTCGGGGCCGAAGGTCAGGGCTGCGACGGCCGCCTGCGACCTCCTGACCAGGAACCCGGACCGCACCGGCCTGCGTTGTGTGCGCAATCGGACACGATCTGGAGGTGGGCCTTCCGCCCTCTGCGCCATGCCGCCTTATGCCGTGAAGGTGTTCTCCGACGATCCGCGCCACCCGATCGAGACGCTCTACGTGCGACGAGCCTGCCGCGTCATGGCCCTGCTTCCGGTCGTCCTCGCCAGGCATGCGTCCTGCCACAGGGTCAGGGTCTACGCCGGCGAAACCCTTCTGTTCTCGGTGGACGGGCGTGGAGAGAACGTCTTCGACTGAAGGCGCGGATCAGCGTCAGGAGGGGAAGAAGGAACGCCCACGCTTGCTCGAACGACGCTTTCAGGGCGATACTTGCGGCGCGTCGCGCTGCGACGCCGAGGCGTGAGAACCTCGCTTGAGACGACTTCATCGATCCGCGGCAGCGGCGTGGCGAGCGCGTATGTCCAGGTACCTTCGGGGGCTAAAGGCGCCCGCGCATGCCTCAAGCATGTTCTCAACACCCGGTGCTTCGGCCGGGCTCGCCTCGAGATGGAGGCGAGCCCGTGTCGAACTCTGCAGACCCCCTGCCCTCACCCGAGCCGGTCGAGCCGGGCCCGGGGGCGGCCATCCTGTTCCGAGGCCATGCCGGCTGGCTGCGGTCCCTGCTGCAGAGACGGTTCGGGACCGAGGCGGCCGAGGAGCTGGTGCAGGACACCTGGGTGCGGGTTCTGGCCTCGGGACGCGTCTCGGAGATCCGCAGCCCCCGGGCCTTCCTCTGGCGGGTGGCGTCGCGCCTGGCGCTGGATCGGACGCGACGGAGCGCACGCAGGCCGCGTCAGACGACGTGGCGCGAAGACGCCGGCCCCGGCGTGGCGGGCGAACAGGCCGAGCGCCTGCTGCTCAAACAGGTGATCCTCGACCTGCCCGAACCCCTTCGGGAAGTGTTTCTGCTCAGCCGCGTCGGCGGGCTGACCTATGAATCCATCGCGCGTCACTTGAATATATCCGTGAAGACGGTCGAATGGCGCATGTCCCGGGCTCTGGCCCGATGCGCCGAGCGGCTGGACGACTGAGGCGGAGGCGGATGACACGATCGATCCCCGACGCGCGGATCCGCGAGGAGGCCGCCGACTGGTTCGCGCGGCTGAACGCCCGCACGGTCAGCGTCGGCGACCTGGAGGCTTTCCGCGCCTGGCGCGCGACGCCGGCCCATCGCGACGCCTATGCCGCCGTCGAGGCTGCGTGGGCGCGCAGCGGCGAGCTGCGCGACGACCCCGAGATCCAGGCGGCCCTGGCCGAGGCGGTGGTGCGTCCGCACCGGCGGCCGCGCTTTCTCCTGCGGGGCGTCGCCGTGGCCGCCGGCGTGGCGGCGCTGGCGTTCGCGGGGGCCGGCGGATGGTGGCTGCAGACGCGCCCGGTCACCTACAGCACGGAGACCGGAGAGCGGCGGCTCGTGCGGCTGGAGGACGGGTCGGAGGTGCATCTGGACACCGCCACCCGCCTGACGGCGCGCCTGCGAGACGGCCAGCGCGACCTCGTCCTGGTCTCCGGCCAGGCTCTCTTCAGCGTCGCCCATGATCCCTCGCGCCCCTTCACCGTGCGTGCCGGTGACGTGAACGTGGTCGCGCTGGGCACCCGCTTCGACGTCCGCCGCGACGGCGAGGCGGTGCGCGTCACCCTGCTGGACGGCGGGATCTCGGTGAAGGCGGAAGGATCCCGGGCCGGCGACTGGCGGCTCGCGCCGGGACAGCAGATCGTCGCCGGGGGTCCGACCACGCCTCGGCCGGTGCAGGCGGACGTGCGCGCGGCCGTGGCCTGGACCGAGGGACGGCTGGAGTTCGACGGCGTGGCGCTGTCGGAGGCCGTCGCCGAGGTCAATCGCTATGAGACCCGCCCGCTGCGGCTGTCGGCGGGCGTCGACGCCGACCTGCCGATCAGTGGGGTGTTCGACGCCGGCCACGGGCCGGCTTTCGCCGAGGCCGCGGCCCAGCTCCACGGGCTGAGGGTGCGGATCGCGCCCGAGGAGATCCGGCTCGAGCCGGGGTCGGGATAATTTTTCTCGTCGGCCCGTCAGGGTGCGCCGGACCGGCCGGCGTCTTACTCCCTGCCGCCCCTTTGCGGCCAACGACGGGGAGACGCCCATGAGGCTCAGACAGATTTTGACCACCACCGCCCTCGGCCTCATGCCGCTGGGCGCCCTTGCCGTACCGGCCACGCCGGCGGCGGCTCAGACACAGGCCGAGGCCGTCGTCGACTTCGCCCTGCCCGCCGGGCCTCTGGATCGGAGCCTGCGACTGGCGGCGTCGCAGTCGCGCCAGAGGCTGCTGTTCGATCCCTCGGCGGTGGCGGGACGCACGGCCCCGGAGGTGCGCGGGCGCATGACGGTCGACGCGGCCCTGGCGCGCCTGCTGGCCGGGACGGGACTTGAGGCGCGGCGCACCGCCTCGGACGTCCTCGTGGTTCGGCCGATGCAGACTGCGGAGGCGCTCGACGTCACCGAAGTCGAGGAGATCGTCGTCACCGGCACCCTCATCCGCGGGGCCGGCGACGGACCTTCGCCCGTGACCACGGTGACGCGGGCGGACGTCGACAGGCTCGGCTACGGCGGCGTCGCCCAGGCCCTTCAGACCCTGCCGCAGAACTTCGGGGGCACGGGCAATGAAGGCGCCCTGCAGAACGGCGCCGACACCAGCGCGTCGAACGGCAGTTTCGCCTCGGGCGTCAATCTGCGCGGCCTAGGCAGCGACGCCACCCTCGTCCTGGTCAACGGGCGGCGCATGGCCGGATCGGGAGCCCGGGCGGATTTCGCCGACATCTCGACCATCCCGACGGCGGCAATCGAACGGATCGACGTCCTGCTGGACGGGGCCTCGGCCCTTTACGGCTCCGACGCGGTCGGGGGCGTGGTCAACATCCTCCTGCGCCGCGACTTCGACGGCGGCGAGACCCGGCTGAGGGCCGGTTCGACGACCGACGGCCCGAGCGGAGAGTGGAACTTCGCCCAGAGCCTGGGCCGACGCTGGAGCACGGGCGGAGCCTTCCTCAGCTATGAATACCAGGACCGCGAGGCCCTGCCGGCCTCGGCCTGCGCCCGCGCCGGCGACGCCGATCTGCGGCGGTTCGGCGGCAGCGATCGCCGCTCGATCTACGCCAACCCCGGCAACATCGTCACCTTCGACGCGGCCCGCGGCGGCTATGTGCCCCTGTTCGCCATCCCCGAGGGTCAGGACGGGACGGCGCTGCGCCCGTCCGACTTCCGCGCCGACCGCGTCAATCTCGAGAACACCCGCGCCGGGATGAACGTGCTCGGCCGCCAGACCCGGCACAGCGTCTTCGCCGCCGGCCATCAGTCGTTCGGCGAGCGGCTGACCCTGAGCGGCGACCTGCGCCTGGGCCGGCGGGACTGGGAGACGGTGGGCACGCCGGCCCCGGCCCTGATCACGGTGGACACGCGCAACCCCTTCTTCGTCTCTCCGACCGGGGCGACCTCGCATCAGATCGCCTACAATTTCGGGGAGGACATCGGCCGGGCCCGGATCTTCGGCGAGACGGAGAACGCCGGGGTCAGCCTGGGCGCCGAACTGAAACTGTTCGGGGACTGGCGCGCCGACGGCTATCTGGCCTGGGCGCGCGAGAAGACGGAAGGCGGCTTCTCCAACCAGGTCAACACCACCTTCCTGAACGAGGCGCTGGGCCGGACGGCCGACAATCCGGCGACCGCCTACAGCGCGGCCCGGGACGGCTTCTTCAATCCTTTCGGCGACGGGTCGAACACGCCCCGGACGGTGCTGGACTTCATCTCCCAGGGCGGGTCGCTGTCGCTGAACGAGTCGGAGGTGACGACCGCCAATCTGCAGGTCGACGGGACGCTGATGACCCTGCCGGGCGGCCCGCTCCGCCTCGCCGCGGGGGTGTCGGCGCGACGCGAGATCCAGCGCGACGGCGGCTTCTCCTTCACCTCCGGCCTGACGCCCTCGCCCTACGCCTCGCGGGAGTTCACCCGCGACGTGGCGGCGGCGTTCCTGGAGGCCCGCGTCCCCCTGTTCGGTCCGGACAATCGTCGGCCGGGCTTCGAGCGGCTGGAGCTGTCGCTGGCCGGTCGGGTGGAGGACTATGACGACGTCGGGTCTTCGGCCAACCCCAAGCTCGGCGTCCTCTGGGACCCCACGGAGGACTGGCGGGTCCGGGCCAGCTGGGGGACGTCGTTCCGGGCGCCGGCCCTGGTGGAGCTGAACGACCGGCCCGCCAACAGCCCCAGCCTTCTGCCGCGCGGTTCGGGCCAGACCCTGACCCTGCTCCGCTACGGCGGCAATCCGGACCTCGAGCCGGAAGAGGCGGAATCCTGGACGGCCGGGGTGGAGTTCCGGCCCCGAGACGTGCCCGGTCTGAGGCTGTCGGCGACCTGGTTCTCGACGCGGTTCGACCGCCGGATCGGCCGGCCGGTGCTCGACAACATCCTGGGGGCGCTGAGCGATCCGGCGCTCGCCGCCTTCGTGCGCTTCATCACCCCGGCGACCAGCGCCGAGGACCGGGCCCTGATCCAGTCCATCCTCGACGACCCGGCGACTCAGCTGGCGGGGACCTTCCCGGCCGACGCCTATGGGGCCATCGCCGACGCCCGCTACGTCAACACCAACCGGCTGGAGGTCGAAGGGGTGGACCTGTCGGGGTCTTGGTCCTTCGAGCGCGGCGAAGACCGGTTCACGATGAGCGGATCGGCGTCCTGGCTGCTGCGCTATGAGAGCCAGTCGACGCCGACGGCCCCGACGGTGGATCGGCTGGACACGCCCAACAATCCGCTCGATCTGCGCCTGCGCGCGGGGTTCGACTGGTTCCGAGGACCGTTCGGGGCGGGCCTGACGCTGAACCATGCGGACGGCTACGCCGATCTTCAGGGCCGTTCGATCGACGCCTGGACGACGGCGGATCTGCAGCTGCGCTGGACGCCCGAAGGCGGCCGGCTGGAGGGAGTCTCCGCGGCGCTCACGGTGCGCAATCTGTTCGACGCCGACCCGCCCTTCTACGACGCGCCCCAGGGCATCGCCTACGACGCGGCCAACGCCGACGTCCTCGGCCGCTTCGTCTCGCTGCACGTCACGCGCCGATGGTAGGGGGCCGGACGTTCGCCGGCCTCCTCGCATCCCTCAGCCTGATCCTCTCCGCTCCCGCGGCGGCCCAGAACGGCCACGAGCGGTTCGGGGTCGAGGACCTGCTGGCGATGGAGGCCTTCGCCGGGGCGCGCGTCGAGCGGTCAGGGCGATGGGTGGTTTGGGAGCGTCGGGGCCGGTCCGACGCGGCGGCCACCTACGCCTATGGGGCGCTGACCCCGGACCTGCTCACCGACCTGGTGGTGGTCGACGCCTCGGGGCGCCGTCCGGATCGGGTGATCGGGGCGGACGACCCGGCCGGCTATCGGGCGGGGCCGATCTCGCCCGACGGTCGCCGGATGATGGTGCACCGGCTGACGGCCGAGGGCCGGACGCTGGGCATCCTCACCTTCGAGACCGGTGAGATCGGCTGGTCCGACCTGTCGGTCGATCTGCCGATCCTGGGAAGGACGGCGGCCTGGAGGAACGACCGAGAGATCGTCGCCCTCCTCACCCCCGAGGGGCGCCAGCCCCTCTACTATCGTCTCGGCTGGGAGGTTCAGGCCCGGACGGCCGACGCCTGGGCCCAGGCGCTGGAGGGTCGCGAGAGCACGGCGCTGCAGGTCTGGAGCGGCCGGGACCGGGACCGGCGCCCCCAGAGGGCTCCGGGCATCCTGGCCGTGCTGGACGTCGAGACCGGAGCGGTGCGTCGCCTCGCCGAGGGCGAGATGTTCGACCTCGAGGTCTCGCCGGACGGCAGGCGCGCGGCCGTGCTGGAGAACGGCGGCGAAGTGCAGACCGACGGCGGGCGTCTGGCGATCGGCGATCCCACACGGCGCCGACGGCTGCGGCTGGTCGATCTCGACGACGGCGGGGTCGTCGAGCCCCTGCCCGACCTCGATGTGATGAGCCACCTTCTGACCTGGTCTCCAGACGCGTCCGAGCTGCTCGTCTTCGCGCGGTCACCGGGCGGAGACTGGGCGGACGGAGGGTTTCATCGGGTGGGTCGGGACGGCGAGAGCCGCGTCGTGCCCCTGGCCGGGGCTCGTCCGGCGATCCTGCGCATCGGGGGCGAGCGCATCCCCATCGTGCGCGGCGGCTGGGTCGCCGGTCGTCCGGTCGTCCTGATCAAGGCCGAGGACGGTCCCGTCTGGCTCGATCCGGAGACGGGAGAGCGACGGGTTCGGGACCGGTTCGGAAAGCTGGTGCGAGACGGCGACCAGACGCTGTTTGACGGGGCCGAGGGCCTAGGTCCCTGGAAAGGTCCGCTCGCCGAAGGGCTGCGGCTGGCCGACGACGGGGCGACACGCGACGGCGGCAGTCGGGCGAGCTGGAACCCGACCGGCGCGGCCGCCTCGACGGCGGTCGACGCCTCGGGGTGCCTCAAAGCGGAAGGCGGAGACGACGCCTTCTGCCCCGAGGGCCCGGGACGTCGCGTGGCCGCCGCCGGGGCGACGGCCGTCTTCGTCGAGGCGCGGGACGACGGGACCACCCTGGTCCGGCTGCAGCGGCCGGACGGCGGTCGGGACCTCGCCCGTCTCAATCCCGACCTTGCGGACGTCGCCTGGGGCGAGATCCGTGAGGTCGCTCATGCGGGCATCGACGGGCGTCCTCTGAAGAGCTGGCTGCTCGTGCCGCCGGGCGCTCCACCGGCGGCGGGATGGCCGCTGGTGGTGACCATCTATCCCGGTCGGAACCATGAGACCGCGCCGGCGGCGCTGCGGCCGGGATCGGAAGGCGGCTACGTCAACGCCCATGTCCTGGCCGCCGCGGGCTACGCCGTGCTCGTGGCGAGCCTGCCGCTGGAGGACGACGTCGACGGGGCCCTTCCGGACCTGGCCGCCCGGATCGATCTCGCCGTGGACGCCGCCCTCGCGCTCGGCGGCCTCGACGGCGATCGTCTGGCCCTGCTCGGTCACAGTTACGGGGGTCGCGGCGTACTGGTGGCCGGGACCCAGACCGGGCGCTACCGAGCCCTGGTCGCCTCGGCCGGGGCGGCGGACTACGGCAGCGGCCTGCACGACACCCTGCACGCCCAGGCCTCGCCCGAGGACGGCATCCTGATCAATGCGGTCAGCGGGTGGTTCGAGGTCGGCCAGGGCCGGATGAGGTCTCTGCCCTGGGACGATCCCGCCGCCTGGACGCGGGCCAGTCCCCTCTATGCGGCGGACCGCATCCGAACGCCGGTGCTGCTCATCCGCGGCGACCTGGATCCTCAGGGCTATGAGGTCATGTTCGCGGCGCTCTATCGGCTCAACCGCGAAGCCTCCCTGATCACCTACCGAGGCGAGGGGCACAACATGGTCGGCCCGGCCAACGTCGTCGACCTACACGGCCGCGTCCTGGCCTGGCTCGAAGAGCGGCTGGCCCCGCGCGGCGAGGCGGAGACGCCAGCGCCGCAGCCACAGCTCCAGCACCAGGCGGATGAGTACGGTGTTGTAGGCGCCGTCGGCGATGAGGTGGGCCGGGTCGAGGTCGGCGCGGAGGGCCTCGGGGTCGACCAGTCCGGCTGAGACCAGCGCGCCGTCGATCAGGAGGTCGTTCGCAAGGGGCAGGGTCCGTCGCACGACCTGGCCGTAGTAGGTGCTGAGCTCGCCCTTGCCCCGGCGGCTCAGCACCGCGTCCGGAAGGCGGTCGGCGAAGAGCCGCCGGGCGAGGTCCCGGTCGCGGCCGCCTTCGACGAGGACGTCGGCGGGGATGCCGAGACCGGCTTCCATGACGGGCTGCGTCAGCAGCGGATGAAGGAGCTCCGCGCTGCGGCGGCGCAGACAGTCGCCGTGGAAGACCTGGGCGTTGACCAGCTGGCGGATCTGGCCGCGCTTCGCCGGAGGGACGGCGTCGAGGTCCGTGAGCCAGGGATGGACCTCCGGGCCGGGCGGAGCGCCCGCTTCGGCTTCGGCTTCGGCGTCGGCGCGACCCGCCAGACCAAGCCGGTGCCGCAGGGCGTCGCCGGCCACCGACCAGACGGAGCGGCGGGTCCAGCGCGCCAGCCGGTGCAGGAAGCGCGGATCCAGGCCCGGGAGACCGCGGCGGGCGAGGCGATCGGCGGCGACCGCGGGCGTGCCGTACTGGAAAAAGACGGCGTCTCCGCCCTGCCCCGTCAGGAGCGCGGAGGCGCCATGGTCGGTCAGCAGCCCGGCGGTCTCGGCGTCGTACTCCACGTCCAGGCCCTGCAGGCCGGGACGCAGGCCCTCCGTAAGGCGCTCCAGATCCGTCCGGGTCAGGGCGTCCGGCGCCTTGGGGCGTTCGAGCAGCCGCAGTCCTGCCCGTTCCGCCACGGCCCGGGCCCAGGCGCGTTCGTCGCCCTCGGGCTGGGCGGGGTGGAAGGTAAGCCAGGGGGAGACGCGCTCCCCGAGCCCCAGCCGCGCCGTCGTGCCGGCGACGACGGCGGAATCGAAGCCCCCCGAGATCTCGCCGATGACGCGGGCATGCGGCGCGAGAAGATCCCGGGTCGAGGTCTCGACGGCGACGCGCAGGCCCTCGGGCTCCACCGCGCGCGTCGCGGCGCGGGCGGGGGTCCAGATCTGCCGGACGTCCGGCGCCCCGTCACGAGGGAGCGTCAGGACGGCGCCGGGCGCGACCGCATGGATCCCGCGAAGGGCCGAGGCGCCCGAGACGGCGGCCGGATGGTCCAGGATGAGCGCAAGGCGATCGAGGTCGACCTCGGCCTCGTCCGGAAGAAGGTCGTCGAGCCCGGAGTGGGCGTCGGACGCGGCCACCCAGAGCGGGCCGCGCCGCCAGACGAAGGCGTCGACCGCCCCGGACGGATCGCGGATCACCGTGACGGCGGCGTCGGCGGCGCCGCTTAACAGGGCGACCCAGCCGCCCCAGCCGTCGCTCATGAGCCGCGAGGCGATCCGCAGGGGCGAGGTCGGCTCCAGACCGTCGGGCGGCGCCCCGTGACGGCGGCCCAGCAGCAGGCCGCCGGGCAGCGGGACGACCGGCAGGCGAGAGGCGGCGGACGTCCAGACGGCCGGGCGCCGTGAGACGCGCCGCCAGCCGGCCGCGGCGAGGCGCGGAGACAGGACGGCGAGCGCCGGCTCCAGCCGCCCATCCTGCGGATCATGGGCTCCGATCGCCAGCCAGTCGGTCGGGCCCGGCATCAGACCGCCAGGATGGGCGTGTAGGCCGAGAGCCGTTCGACGTCGTCGTTGAGACAGACGTCGTCGCGCTGGACCCAGCAGTGGGCCCGGAAAGGCCAGGTGCGCACGCCGAACACCCAGCGCGCGGTCAGACCGCGGCGCCGGAGGAAGGCGACCAGCAGGGCGGAGCGGCGCAGGCAGGCGCCCTCGAACGGCAGCCAGGGCAGCAGCTCGGAGAAGACATGGGCGGCCTCGTGGACCGCCGACCGGTCGCAGGCGTCAGCGGGCGGCTCGGGCGCGACGCGGTCGCGGGGAGCGGCCAGGGTCAGAAGCCGCGCCGTGGTCGGATCGTCGCCGCATCGCGCGAGATCGACCAGGGCGAGGCCGGCGGACAGAACATGGTCGGCGCGAACCCGCGCTCCTGTCCCGTCGCGCAGGTCACGGGTCGGGCGGGCGATCGGCGGCGAAAGGACGGGTTCGGCCTCATCGGCGTCGGACGCGAAGGGCAAGACGTAGCCGGCGTCGCGAAGCGCCGCGGCGCCGGGGGCGGTCAGCTTCGGATCGCCGTGTGGCCCGTCGCGGTCCACGACGTCGGGAAGGCAGAAATAGGCGTCGGCGGCGAGGTCCAGGACCACGAGGTCGGCGCCGACGGCGGCGAGACGGGGCGTTCCGGGCGGAGGGAGCGGCATCGGGGGCAGCCGGGTCGGACGCCGGACCGAAGCCCGGCGTCCTGCGGATCAGCGGGACCAGCCCGCGACCTCCCAGAGACTGGTCGGGATCAGCTCGGGCACGCCCTTCTCCAGGTCGGCGCGGGTCCGGCGACGCGCGGCGCCCAGGGGAATGAGGGCGGGGGATCGTGAGGTCTTCATCTGAGGTCTCCTTCAGTCGGTTTCGAGGGTGCGGAAGCGGAAGACCGGAATCTCTTCCAGCATTCCTTCTTCCTGGTCGGCGCGGGTCCGTCGGCGAGCGTCGCCGAGACGGATCAGGCGCGCGGGGGACGGCGTCATGATCGGCTCCTTCGGATTGGCCCGCGGGATGCGGGCCCGATCAGGAAGCGGCCGGCGCGGCCTATATTCAAACAATACCTGGGCTATATCTGCGCAGGTCACGCGCCTCTCTGCATGTGAAGCGCGATGCGGTCCGCCAGACCGCAGCGCTGGCGGTGGTGGGCGTCGAAGAGCTCCAGAAAGAGCGGCTCCTCGCCCGCGCGCGCGGCGGCCAGCAGGGCGGGAGCGTCCGGGGCCCAGTCGGGACGAAGCGCCTCGGCGCCCCGGCGGATCGGCACGAGCCGCTCGGCGACGTGGGCGTGGGCTTCGGCGAGCGCCGCATTGCCCGAGCCGTCGACGATCGCCGAGAACAGGGCCTCGAAGCTCGCGCGGTCGACGGTTCCGGCGGCTTTTTGCAGGCGGGCGGTGCGCGGGCCGTGGAGCTGAAGGGCGGCGTGGACGTAGGCCCATTCCAGCTCCCAGAGATCGATGACGTCCGGCGCGGTCAGGGCCGGGAAGAAGTAGCCGCGCCCCCGGCGACGTTCGATTAGACCTTCGCCGGCCAGACAGGCCAGGGCCTCCCGGACCGGCGTATGGCTGTAGCCGATCTCTTCGGAGAGGTCCTTGACCACCAGGGGTTCGCCCCAGCCGAAGCGGCCGGAGGCGGCCAGATCACGGATCGCCTTCAGGGCGTCGCCATAGGGGTCTCGGGAGAGGGGCTCCATCCGTCGCACCGTTTCCGCGACGCGCCGAACACGGACAGGGGCGCGCCTTCCAGGATCAGGGTGGGCGGCTTCAAGACCACAGGGCAAGGGCGTCCGTCATCCTCGGCGCGTATCTCGAGCCTAACCCGCAAAGAAGTTGCGGGCGCCCCGCAAGAAGTCTGCGGGCCTGAGGCGGGCCTCTGGACAGGGTCGGCGGCGCGCGTTCAGGTTGAGAGCATGACGCCGATCCGTTTCGCCGACGAGAGTCATCGCCAGGGCCTTTCGGCGGCGCTGAAGGCGGTGCGCCGGCGGCGCGGCAGGACCGCCGCGGAGGTGGCGGAGGTCATGGGCATGCCGCTGCGCTCCTACGAGCATTTCGAGGCGGGTCAGGGGCGTTTCGACTTCGACAAGGTCCGGCGCTTCGCCGAGGTGCTCGAGGCCGATCCCTTCGCCATCCTGACCGCCGTGCAGATCGCGGCGCCGGCCTTCGCCGCCCGCTGCGCCGACAACAAGATGATGCTCGCCCTGCTGATCCGCCTGGAGGAGTTCCAGCGCGAACTCGGCGAGACGGTGGCGGACCTCGACCCGGCCCTGGTGATGACGGAGATCGGAGGCGCTTTTCATCGGATGGAGCTGGAGCTGCGGCGACGGTCGTCGCTGGGCGAGGGATCGACCGACTACTTCCCTTAAGGATCGCCGTCCAGTCGGGCGGGCGATTCCGGCGCGAGAGGAGACGGATCCACCGCCGCCGTCACGTCCGATCCGGCATCTCGGGCCGCACCGCGCGGGCCCGGCGGCGGACCGGATCGCCGAGGCGGAGGTCGCCGGTCTCAAGCTGCGGTTCGAGCATGACCGAGGCGACCGACCAGAGGCTCGCGCTCACCAGGCTTGGCCGACGGACGCGGGTCGGGCGCCCGTCGTGATCGTGAAGGAGATGGGAGTTCTCCCCGGGCCAGACCGATACGCCGCCGTGCACGCCGCCGGCAGCCCCCCCTCCTGCGTCCTCATGGCCGAACACATCTCCCACGCCTCAGCGGAGGCTCAAGAGAGCTTTCCCAAACGACGTCTCGCATCGGGAGCCATTTCCCAGGCGGCGCAACGGCCCCGAACGCGCCTTCAGGCAGAAAACGGGCTCGCGGAACTTCAGATGCCGGGGTCGACCCGCTCCACGTGTCTGCGCCCTCCCCTGCAGGGCACTCCATGATCTGGATCAAGGCAGGCGTCAGCCACGAGCGGCGAGGGCCGGCGGCAACTTCGCGACCCTGTACGCAAGAAAACCTCCAACGGTCAGTCCGACGACCAGGCCCAGACAGACGGCCGCACCACCGATCCAGAGCTCCGGAGCGAAGGGCCAGGTCCAAACTTCAGCCGCTGCGCGACCCACACCGAGCCCGACCAGCAGTCCGAGCACCCCACCCGCAAGTCCGAGCCCGGCGTGTTCCAGAAGGATCTGTCCGGCGACGTCCAGGTCCGATGCGCCCATGGCCATTCTCAATGCGATCTCGCGACGGCGGGAAGCGACCGCCGCGACGGAAATGCCTCCGAACGCCGTCAGACTGGCCGCAAGCGTGAGAGTCGCAACCACCGCAAGGAGGCGCGCGACCAGATCTCGTTGCTCGTCCATGTCACGAGCTGCGCCCGAGCCGTCGCCGAACGTGAAGGGCGAGGGATCCGAAAGTGGCGCACCTCGCCGCTTGCGCAGGAGCCGGTCAGCCGCCATTTCAGTCTTTCGAAGGTCGCTGCCCGGTTCCATGAGCACAGTGATCCACTCGGCGTCTCCGGGAGACGTGCGATCGTCATCCAGGAGATGGCGTTCAGCGGCGCGGAAGGGCGCGACCGCGCTTTCCAGATATCGGTTTGCCGGACGCGACCGAGGTTCACCCAGGATGCCCACGATTTCACAATCCACGCCGTTCAGGCGGATGCTCTTCCCGACCTGGCCGCCGCCCTGCAGTTTCTCGGCCGCCTCCAGACCCAGCAGACAGACTCGGGAGTAGCCTGCCGTCTCCTCGCTGGTGAGCCATCGGCCTGCCGCCAGTGGAGTGTCGAGCTCGGGGAGATAGTCGCCGTCCACCCCGAAGACGGACAGGCTGAGCATTTCGTTTCTGACCCGAGTGGTCGCACGTCCCGTCCGCCAGACGGCCGTGCCGTCCACGCCGGCGATCTCACTTGCCAGAGCCTGCGTGTCGGCCAGAGACGGCGGACCGTGACGGTCCTGCACGAGCAGATTTTCCCGAACCACGAGCGCTCTGGAGTAGGCGCCGAAGGAGAGCCGTTCGATCTGCTTTCCAAACCCGGCGATGATGGCGCTCACGAACACGACTGCGGCGACGCCGGACGCCAGGGACAGCAGCACCGAGGCGGTCCGGGCGGGGCGACTTCGGGCGCCCCACACAGCAGAACTCATCAGGTCGACGACCTTCAAGCCGCGACCTCGGCCAGCCTGATTCGGCCACGATCCAACGCAATCGCTCGTGTGGCCCGGGCGATGACCAAAGGGTCGTGGGAGGCGCAGATCACGACGCGTCCATGAGCGGCGTGGGCCTTGAGCATGTCCACGACGGCGACGCTGTTTTTTTCGTCGAGAGCGGCAGTCGGCTCGTCGCAGATGAGAATTGAGGGATCGGTCACGAGGGCGCGGGCAAGTCCGACCCTGAGCCGCTCTCCGCCGGAAAGATCGGCGACCTGGGCTTCAAGCGCAGCGCCCAGACCCACTTGCGCCAACGCTGAGATCGCTCGCGAGGTACGCTCAGCCCGCGCGACGTCTCGATATGCCAGCGGAAGCTCGACGGCGCCCAGAGCGGTCATGGGTTCAATGAGACCCGCGTCCTGAAAGAGGAAGCCGAGATGGCGTCGACGAAAGCGGGCCACGTCGCTGGGCCTGACCCGTCCCACTTCGACGCCCTCGATCCAGAGCTGACCTGTGGTGGCGTGGTCGAGCAGGCCCAGCAGGTTCAGCAGCGTGGACTTGCCGCATCCGGACGGGCCTCTGACGACGATGAATTCGCCTGTGGCGATTTCGAGGTTCACCCCTTGGAGAGCGCAGGTGACGCGGCCGGACGCGTCCTCAAACACTCGCCCGAGATTCTGCGCCAGAATGGCCGTCGGGCCGGCGATCATCGGCCCTCGCCGACCTCGTGCCGCGCGGCTCCGACAATCACACGGGTCCCGGGCTGGAGGCCGTCGACGACCTCGACATGGTCTCGGGACTCCGCCCCGATCTTCACGGCACGGCTCAGTACACGATCTCCCTCGACGATGAAGACGCGTTGGCGCCCGGAGGCGAGAATTGTGCCCAGCTCGGCGCCGATCATTCCGTCGAGGTTGTCGAGGCCACGTCGCTTCAAGGCGGCGGCGAGCTCCGCCGACAGTGAGGGCACATAGCCTTCCGGGACATGGTAGAGAGCCTCAACGGGAATTCTGAGGACCTGTCGTGCGTCCGCGTGGACGAACTCCACAGCCGCCGTCATGCCGGGCAGAAGGAGCCCCTCCGGATTGTCGACTTCAATCACGACGGGGTAGGAGACGAACTTCCGGTCCTGGACGGGGGACATGAGGATCCGGCGAATTGTCCCTCGGAACGTGCGGCCTGGATGAGCCTCCACCGTGAACACCACCCCGACGTCGGCATTCACACGCGCGATGTCCGCTTCGGACACCATCGTTTCGATCAGCATGGTGCGCGTGTCGCTCACCATCACGAAGAGCGGCGTCTCGGAACTCGGCGACACGAGTTGGCCGGGTTCAGCTGCTCGGGAGAGCACGACGCCGTCGATCGGCGCCCGGATTACGACTTCTGCCAGTCCCTGTTCAGCTGCTCGGACGGCTATCGCGGCTCTGTGCGCTTCCGCTTCGGTTCGCGCGACGGCCGCTCGCGCCGCATCGACGTCGGCTTTGGCCTGATCAAGCGCTGCGGGACTGATGAATCCCCCCTGCGCGAGCTTTTCCTGGTTGGCGAGGTGACGTTCGACCTGCGCCGTCCTGGCGCGTGCCTCGACCACCGCCGCCCTCGACGCGACCCCCTCGGCTCGGGCGGCGTCGAGGTCGAGCTGCATACGATCAGGCTTGATGCGTGCAAGCACGTCTCCTCGCCTCACCGCGTCGTTCGGCTGAACCGCAACTTCGATGATCCGTCCGGGAAGTTCTGACGCGACGGCGACCTGGCTCTCCGCCTTCAGAGTGCCCGTCGCTGGCACGACGTCACGCACGTCGCCGATTTCGGCCATGCTCAGGTCAAAGCGGACCGACGCTCTGTCGGTACAGGCCGCCAGGCCGACGGCAGCCGAGCAGATGAGCGCCACCGCCCCGCGAAACCTCGTCCTCAGCATCGGCAGGCCCAACCGCTCACTCCGGCGGTCGAATGGTCTGGACCTCTTCTCGACTGCCACCTTCGGTCACCATAAGCAGGGGAAGACCAAGCCTCGGCGCAACATAAACCGTGATCACGTCGCGTCCTACCGCATTTATGTTTCCGTCTCGGTCCAGACCGGCGCTGGCCGTGTCGGCCTTGAACGCCTTCACGGGCTCCACGCCACCTTCCCATTTCAGCGTCCCGCACCCCAGAACCTGAATCGAGAACCTGTGATCTGTCGAAACCTCGCGCCCACGATCTTTGATCCGTTCCGCCACCGCGAATTCACGAGCCTCTCCGGCATTCAGCCCGTACAGGGCTTCGGGGCTTTCGGGATAGACGAACGTCCGCTCAAGAGACGAGCCGGATCCAACCTTCTGGTTCAAGACGCCAAAGAGCTTGGCCCGGTTCTCCATCTGCACCTGCGTGCCCTGGCCAAGCCTGAAAATCTGTGAGTGCTCGAAAACATAATCATCGGCAGTCAGGACCGTCATCAGAATCTCGATGCGCTGAGAGCCGGACGTGTAGCGGCTGGAGATGAAGGTTCCGGGAGCTGGCGCGGACCATCGCGGCAGGCGCGCACAGTCGCCGGGCGTGACGGCGGCGTCGAGGAGGTTTCGAGCTTCGACGGCCTTACCGTTTTCGACGGGACGACAGCCGGCCAATCCCGTGACGCCGGCGGCCAGGGCCGCCAGCGCCGTCGCACTCAGGGTTCGGACTTTCACCGTCACTCGCAGTTCGTGGCGATGGCGCAGCCCAGCACGCAGCCCGCTTTCTGGTCGCTGTTGAAGGCGGCTCGGGCGCAGTCGTCCTTGCAGCTCTGAAAACGCTCCTCATCGCAGATCTGCGTCTGCGTTTGTGTGGCGGCCGGAAGGGCCGCCGCTGCAAGGATTAGGAAAGCGGGGACGGCGATATGTTTCTTCACTTGCACCTCCGGTTGACGTCAGGGACAGCCGGTCGCGATCGCGCAACCGACGATGCAGCCCATTCGCTCGTCGTTGTTGAGCGGCCGGCGCTTGCACTCATTCGAACAGGCGGTCATCGCTTCCTCGTCACAGATCTGGGTTTGGGTCTGCGTCGCGGCTGGAGCGCCGATGGCGCACATCGTCACGAACGCAGACAGCGCCAGGAACCTTTTCATTCGGACCTCCCCGTCGCGCCTTTCTGGCGCGACACTCATTCAGGTTGATCCATCGCTCGCGGTCAAGCTGAAATATGACCGTGTAACGTGCGGCTCACATCAGGAGGTCGCCTATCGGAGGTTGCCGGCACCGCCTGCCCCAAGCTCTCCTGGCGCGCGCAGCGAGCCTCCGGGGACGTGTCGGCGACGATCCTGCATCTTCTGACCCGCGTCCCGGGGCGCCGTCGCCGGCGCGCCTGTTTGGACGACGCTTCGGTCGACCGCGCGCGCGGGGATGGGCCCGTGATCCCATCAGGATTTCATCTGAGCGGCTCTCGCCCGTCTTCCAATCCGGCCGTCGGGTCGGCGGCGAGCCCATTGCAAAACGCCCCTTCCTCAAGCACGTCGACGGATGGCTGGCCCCCTGCACCCGGCGGCAGGCGAAAACAGGGCACACCGGCTCGTGCGGCGATCCCACCCAAAGGCTGCTCGTCGCCCCCCGCATCTGCCGGCCTGATGCCGGGCGACCGATCCCGACAGACAGGACGATCCAGCAGGCGGCCCCTGCGAAAGGGGCCGCCCGACGGCGCGACGTTCAGGTCTGATCGGGCTGCATGGAGCGACGGGCTCGCCGGCGGGCCTGAGCGACCAGAGCGCGATCGCCGGCCTCTCGCTCCAGTTCCAGGACGATGGAGGCGATCCGCCAGGCGCTCCCGCGCACAAGGCCAACCCGATAGACGCCAGTCAGGCGCCAGTGGCGGTCGCCCAGGAGGTGGAGGATCTCCGCCGGGCAGACGACCAGACCTGTGGACCCGCCGACCGCCGGGCGCGGAACGCCGAGATCGTGACGCACCGCGTCGAACCCGGAGATGGCGTCGCGCCAGCTTTGGACGAGCTCCTCCGTCGGCAGACGCCTCGGCGCGCCGCCCCAGAGCCCGACGTAGTCCAGTTCGACGGTGGGCGCGAGCCGCTGACGCGCCGCGTCGAAGTCGCCGACGTCAAGCGCAGCGAACAGACCCCTGACCGCGGCGACGAGTCGGGCTTCGTCGGCTTCCCTCGTCATGACGGCACCGCCCAAGCTGGACCTTCACCGTCGTGCGGGCGACTGCGGGCCCCGACGGGGGCGGCCGGCACGCCATGGGGCTGGGCGATCGGAAGCGCGGCGCTCATCGTCCGCGCGACCTAGGATCGCCCGGGGGGCGATGCAATGCGGCGGAGCGTCATCGGCCCTGCCGAGCAAACCGTCGGCGTGGTTCCGTCACGGGACTGGCACGCCCCCCTGGACCGGCGGCGCACTCCAAGCGCGATGGCCGTGCCGGCGCGCTTTCCAGGCAGGCGTTTTCAGCGATCTTCGGGAAACGTCAGCGCCCTACGGGGCTGCCGGCACGGTCGGAGCGTCGGGGTCACCGGTCTCAGGCCGAACCGGCCGCCGGGCGCGCCTTCATGACCCGACGGACGCCTCCGAGCCCGCCGCGTCGCCCCTCGGGTCAGGGCTCCAGCCGCGGTCTCGCGCCCGGGCTTCGGCGACGGCATCGGCGGTCGTCCCGGCGATGGACTCATCGACGGCGGCCAGCACCGCGGCCGGGGTCTCGGAGGACGCCATGCGCACCTCTCCGTCCGGTGGAGCCAGGGCCGCCAGCGCCGTGACCGTCCAGGCTTCGTCGGCCCGGCAGGCGAGGCCGCCCCAGCCGTCGCGCTCGGACTGGAAGGTCCGGCACCAGCGGCCGTCGACGTCCTGGAAGGTCAGGCCGACGGACAGCCCCTGCGCGTCCGCGCCGTCCGACGCCAGGCGCCGGTCCAGCACGCGCTGGAGGCCTGCGTCCGCGACGGTGCGATCCGGGCGCAGCGTCAGGCCCGCGTCGCGGTCCGCGATCGGTCCCAGCAGCAGACCGCCGACGAAAGCCGCCGTCGCGAAGGCCGCCCAGGGCACGGCGTGACGCGGTGCCAGCAACTCTCGAAACCGGGCGCCCAGGCCGGCGAGCGCCTGGGGCCTGGGGACAGAGGCGCCTGCGGCGGCGATGCGGCGGGCCAGGTCGGCGTCGCGCGGGTCGACGGCGATGGGGAAGGCCGCGGCCAGCGCCCGGCGGGACCGGCTCATGGCCTCCATGCGCGTGGCGAGCGCCGGGTCCGTGCGGGCGGCGGCCTCCAGGCGCGCGGCCGCGTCGGGGGACAGTTCGCCGTCGCTCCAGCGCATCAGGGTTTCGTCGTCGGGCAGGCTCATCCCGTCACTCCCTGTGCGGCGAGGGTCTCGATCAGACTCTGCCGGCCCCGCACGAGCCGGCTGGTCAGGGTGCCGGCCGGCACGCCCACGACCTGGGCGGCCTCGGCGTAGGACAGGCCTTCGATCAGCACCAGAGCGACGGCGTGCCTCTGGTCGTCGGGCAGGGCGTGGAGCGCCTCGCGGGCGGCGAAGCCGTCGGCCCGCAGCGCCTCCCCCGCCTGGGCGGGATCGGCCGCGCGGGCGGCGCCCTCCTCGTCGGAGGTCAGCAGGCGGCCCCAGCGCTGGGCCTTGCGGCCCTCGTCGATGGCGATCCGTCTCATGAGGGTGAAGGTCCAGCTGTCGAGTCGCGTCCCCGGTCGGAAGCCGGATCGGGACGCGAGCGCCCGTTCGACGGTCTGCTGGACCAGGTCCTGCGCGTCCGCATCCGCGGGCCGCAGGACTTTGGCAAATCGGCGCAGGCGCGGAAGAAGCTCCACAAGCCCCGTCTGAAAGTCGTCCAAGAGCGTTCCTCGTCCATGCGGATGAAACGACCGGCGCGGGACGTTTCATCCCTGGCATATCGAGGATGGACGGCGTTTCATTGCAAGTCGACCGAGGAGCGGAGACGTGAAGGGATCACCGGCCTGGACGGGGGCTTTTGCGACGGTGATGGTGGCGCTCGCCTGCGCCACGCCGACGGCGGCGCAGATCGGGCCGCTGACGGCGCCCCGGCTGCCGGGCCTGCCGTCAGGCGTCACCGATCGGCTGCCGGAGGTCGGGCGGGTGGACGGTCTGGCGGACCGCCTGGTCGACGACGCTCTGAGGGCCCCTTCGCGGCTGACCGGGCTGGCGCGGCGATCGCGCGGAGCGCTGGAGGTCGATCCTCTGGGCTGGCCGGTCGTGGCCGGAGAGATCGTGGCCATCGATCTGTCCGACGACGCGCGACGTGCGGCGGTCGAGGCCGGATACCGAGTGCTGCGCGAGGAACGGCTGGAGGCGCTGGATCTGACGACGACGGTCCTGGCCCCGCCGCCGCGCCTGTCGCTGGCGCGGGCCGTGACGCGGCTGCAGGCGCTCGCTCCCGGGGCGGAGATCACCTTCAACCACGTCCACACGCCCGCCGGCGAGACCGCTTCGGCGGACGCGGCCCGCGCGAGGCCGGGACCGCCGCCGGGGGACGCGCGGCTCGGGCTCATCGACACCGGCGTCGACGCCGCTCATCCGGCCCTCGCCGGGTCGCGGGTCAGCCAGAGGGGCTTTGCTGGAGCGCCGCGCGTCGGGGCGCACGGGTCGGCCGTCGCCTCGTTGATGGTCGGGCGCAGCGGCGCCTTTTCGGGCGGCGCCCCGGGCGAGTCACTGCTGGTGGCCGACATCTATGGCGGCGACCCGGCGGGCGGCTCCTCCACCGCCCTGGCCCAGGCGCTGGCATGGATGGTCGAGCAGGACGTGGCGGTGGTGAACGTCAGCCTCGTCGGGCCTCGAAACGGCCTGGTCCAGCGCGCCGTGGCCCGGGCCCAGGCGCGCGGAGTGATCGTCGTGGCGGCCGTGGGCAATGAGGGTCCGGCCGCCCCGCCCCTCTATCCGGCCGCATACGAGGGCGTCGTCGGCGTCACGGGCGTCGGGGCCCGCAACCAGGCGCTGCCCGAGGCCGCCCGTGGCCCCCACGTCGATTTCGCGGCTCCGGGCGCCGACATGGCGGCGGCGGGAGCGGGGGGCGGCTGGACCTCGGTTCGGGGGACCTCCTTCGCCGCCCCGATCGTGGCCGGGCTGATCGCAAGGCGCGGCCAGGCCGCCCTCTCCGAACAGGCCGCCGATCTGGGCGCGCGCGGCCGCGATCCCGTCTATGGGTTCGGCCTGGTCGGGGCGACGTCCCGCATTCCGCCTTCGAGCGTCGGCGCCCGCGGTCGCCTGCGACGCTGACGGAGGGCGCGGGAAAAATCCCGACGGCGGGATGAAACGCCGAGGCTCGGTCGTTGGACTCCGTGAGGGCGAAGCGCCCCGGATCTTTGCAGGAGACGACGATGAAGAAGACCCTGATCATGGCGACCGTGGCTGTCGGAATGGCCCTGGCCGGCGCCTCCCACGCCCAGGTGCTCGGGGGCTCGGGCGGCCTGGGCGGAGGCCTCGGCGGCGGACTGGGAGGCCAGACCGGCGGTCTGGGAGGATCTCTGGGCGGAAACGGCTCCTTTGGCGGCGACCTGACGGGCGGGCTGGATGGCTCGCGTCTGCGCGACCGCGCGACCGGCGCCGCCACCGGCACTCTGTCGCGTGCGGAACGCCGGGCGGAGCGCGCCCGGGCCCGAGCCGAAGCGGAGGCCGAAC
>JAIEQC010000049.1 GCA_019748055.1 Caulobacteraceae bacterium
ATAACCGCTGAAAGCATCTAAGCGGGAAACTAACCTCAAAACAAGGCTTCGCTGAGGATCGTGGAAGACTACCACGTCGATAGGCCGGGTGTGGAAGTGCGGCGACGCATGAAGCTTACCGGTACTAATAATCCGATCGGTTTGATCGTTTCTCAGCAAAACTCATGAATACTGGTCCGCTTGCCGGACATGACGATGTCTTCTCATTCTGTGCGCCCGGTTGACCCGGTGACTATGTCGGAGGTTCCCCACCCGATCCCATTCCGAACTCGGTCGTTAAGCCCTCCAGAGCCGATGGTACTTCGTCTTAAGGCGCGGGAGAGTAGGTCGCCGCCGGGTCTACCAGACGGATAGAGGATTGTGTTTACGGGCCGTCGCCCGCTCTCTCGAACAGCTCTTCCCTTACACTACCGTTTGCCGCGGGATGGAGCAGCCCGGTAGCTCGTCAGGCTCATAACCTGAAGGTCGCAGGTTCAAATCCTGCTCCCGCACCCAAGATCTGAAAGCCCCGCAGGCCAAGGCCGCGGGGCTTTTTGCTGTCCGGCAGCGCGCCGGCATCCGTCCTCGCCGAACCGCGTTAAGCTTGGGCGTTCGACCGAGAGGATCGCCCGATGCGTCATGGCCCGCTGACCCTCCTGACCGCCGCAGCTTTGGTGCTGACGGCGTGTTCTCCGCCGGAGGAGGAGACGCCGGTCGCGCCGGTCGGTCCGTCCGCCACCCAGCCGGCCCCTTCGACCGAGCCGGTCGTCGGCTATGCCTGCGAGAGCGGGCAGACGGTCAATGTTCAGTATATCGACGAGGCCACGGCGCGGATTTCCTACAAGGGCGCGACGGCCGATCTGCGCCTGACGCCGTCGGGCAGCGGCGCGCGCTATTCCGGCGCCGAATGGGAGTGGTGGTCTGCCAGCCGCGACGGGCAGGAGCAGTCGACACTGGGCCGCGTGGGGCCCAACCCCGAGGTGGGCGTCACCATCCTGGAGCGCTGCACCCGGCCCACGGCGGGCGGATCGGCGCCGGGTCCCCAGCCGACCGGACCGGGACTGCCCGGAGCCGCCCCCGCCGCCGGCGCGCCATGCCGCGGGCCGCAGCTGCAGCTGGCGGCCGAGGGGTCGGACGCCGGGGCGGGAAATCGTGAAACGATCTTCTCCCTGAGGAACGTCGGAACCCAGGCTTGCACCTTGCAAGGGCACGTCGTGCTGACGCTGCAGGATACGCAGGGCAATACGCTGCCCGCCGTGCGGACCGACCGAATTGATGCCGGAGGCGGGCCTTTCTCCGGAACCGCGGCGCCCGTCTCTCTAGAGCCTCAAGGCAAGGCCTTCTTCAGAATGCGCTGGAACGTCGTGCCGAACGAGGCGGCGGGGCAGCGGACCTGTCCAACTGCGGCGCGCGTCTCGGTGACGACGCCCGGCGACACCTCGCCGACGTCGCTGCGCCAGACCTTCACCCCCTGCGGCGGGCGCGTTTCGATCACGCCGCTTCGCGCGACGCAGGCGCCGGACATCACGCCGCAGGTCGGGCCCTGAGGTCGCCGCCGGGGGTTCAAACCGGCGGCGAAAGCGCGTAGCGGATGCCGCCATGACCGCGACCTTTCACGACCGCATCGCCGCCGAGCTGGCCGACATCGAGGCCCAAGGCCTGACCAAGCCCGAACGCGTCATCCAGTCCCGCCAGGGGCCGGTGATCGAAGTCGGCGGGCGTCAGGTCCTGAACTTCTGCGCCAACAACTACCTCGGCCTCGCCGGCGACGAGCGCGTCGTGCAGGCGGGCATCAAGGCGCAGGAACAATGGGGCGCGGGCACCGCCTCGGTGCGCTTCATCTGCGGCACCCTTGGCATTCACAAGGAACTGGAACGCGCGATCGCCGACTATCTCGGTTTCGAGGACGCCATCCTGTTCGCCGCTGCCTTCGACGCCAACGGCGGCATCTTCGAGCCCTTGTTCGGGGCCGAGGACGCCATCGTGTCGGACGCCCTGAACCACGCCTCGATCATCGACGGCGTCCGCCTGTGCAAGGCTAAACGGTACCGGTTCGCGACTTCCGACATGACGGACCTGGAGACGCAGCTGAAGCAGGCCCGGGCCGACGGCGCGCGCGAGATCGTCATCGCCACCGACGGCGCCTTCTCCATGGACGGCTATGTGGCGAAGCTGGCTGAGATCCGCGCGCTGGCCGACCGATACGGCGCCCTGATCATGGTCGACGACTGCCACGTCACCGGTTTCATGGGCGAGCGGGGGCGCGGCTCGTTTTCGCACTGCGGGGTGCAGGTCGACTTCGTCACGGGCACCTTCGGCAAGGCGCTGGGCGGGGCCATGGGCGGCTTCATTTGCGCGGCCGCGCCGGTCGTGCAGCTGCTGAAGCAGCGGGCGCGGCCGTATCTGTTCTCCAACGCCCTGAGTCCCGCCGTGTGCGGCTCGTCGCTGGAGGCCATCCGCATCGCGAGCGGGGAGGAGGGCGACGCCCTGCGGACCCAGCTGTTCGCCAACGCGCGCCGCTTCCGCGCGGCGATGACGGAGGCGGGCTTTGATCTGCTGCCGGGCGAGCACCCGATCATTCCCGTCATGCTGGGCGACGCCAAACTGGCGCAGGACATGGCGGCGCGCATGCTGGACCTGGGGGTCTACGTCATCGGCTTCAGCTTCCCCGTGGTGCCGCGCGGCCAGGCCCGCATCCGCACCCAGATGTCGGCGGCGCACACCTTCGAACAGATCGATCAGGCGGTCGCGGCGTTCACGACGGCCGGCAAGGAATTGGGAGTTATCTGATGACCGACACCATGAAGGCCCTGGCCAAGACCAAACCGGCCGAGGGCCTGGACCTGATCACCGCGCCGATCCCCCGGCCGGGCGACGAGGACGTGCTGATCAAGGTGCATCGCGCGGCGGTGTGCGGCACCGACATCCACATCTGGAACTGGGACGAGTGGTCTCAGAAGAACGTACCTGTGCCGATGATCACGGGGCATGAGTTCTCCGGCGAGATCGTCGCCATCGGCAAGGAGGTCGACCGCCGGCTGAAGGTCGGCCAGCGCGTCTCCGCCGAGGGCCACGTCATCGACCTGAACTCGGAAGCCGCCCGCGCCGGGCACTTCCATCTGGATCCGGCGACCAAGGGCATCGGCGTGAACCGCCAGGGCGCCTTCGCTGAATACGTCGTGGCCCCGGCCTTCAACGTGATCGAGCTGCCGGACGACGTGCCCTATGAGATCGGCTCCATCCTCGATCCGTTCGGCAACGCCGTGCACACGGCGCAGCAGTTCGACCTGCTGGGCGAGGACGTGCTGGTCACCGGCGCGGGGCCGATCGGCATGATGGCCGCCGCCGTGGCGCGGCATGCAGGCGCGCGCACCGTGGTTCTGACCGACATCAACGACTTCCGGCTTGAACTGGCCCAAAAGGTCGCCCCGGGCGTGCGCACGGTGAACACCACGCGCGAGGATCTGCACGACGTCATGCATGAGCTGGGCATGAAGGTCGGGTTCGACGTGGCGCTGGAGATGTCGGGCAGCCCCATCGCCTTCAAACAGTGCGTCGACACCCTGATCATGGGCGGCGGGCTGGCGCTGCTGGGCATTCCGTCGAAGCCGATGGAGACCGACTGGGGAGCTATCATCCTTAAGGCTCTGACCATCAAGGGCGTCTATGGACGCGAGATGTTCACGACCTGGCGCAAGATGCTGGGCCTGCTGAAGGCGGGCCTGGATCTGACCCCGCTCATCACCCACCAGTTCCCCTACGACCAGTACCGCGAGGGCTTCGAGGTCATGAAGGCCGGCAAGTCGGGCAAGGTCGTGCTGGATTGGTCGAAGGCCGCCTGAGCCTTCAGTTCGCGCGCCGCCAATCTTCCGGCGGGGTGAAGTCGGTCGCCCACGCGCCGCGTCGCGCGCGCCGGGCGGCGGTCTCCTGCGGGACGTAGTCGAGAGAGTAGCGGCGATAGGCCAGGGCCAGGCCGGCCTCGACCTGCGCCGCGCCGACGTCGACGCCTCGCGCCGTGCAGCGGGCGACGGTGCGGCCGTAGCGGTCGACGTCCAGCGGCGTGCAGCGCACCTCGGCGCTACGGGTCAACCGATCGAGATTCTCGGCTGACAGCCGGCCGCACGGCTGGTCGCCGCAGGTCTGGCCGCGCTCGAAGGCGTCGACGCCATGCAGGCGGATGCGCTCGCCCCCGATCCGCAGGCCGTCGCCGTCCACCACGCCGGCCGATCCGGCAATCACGTTCGTCGCCTCGGCCATGGGGTCGCCCGCCGCGACCGCCGGGGTCTGCGCCATGGGGGCGAGGATAAGGATGCAGGCCACCGCCGCGCCGCAGGCGACGGCGCCTTCCAGAACGATCGACCGGCGGCGCCGGGGCAGGCGAATGATTCGAGCCATCCGCCGACGGTGACGCCGGCGGGCTTTCCGGTCGGTTAGCGGTCGTCCTTAGCGCGTGACTGCCAGCTTCGCGCGCGAGGAGGCGGCGACCAGCGGGCCGGCGTCGGCCGACAAGGTCTGTGGCCGCTTCGCCGTCGGAAAGGCGGCGGCCAGCAGCTGCAGCGCCTGATCGATGGCCGCCAGCGCCTGCGGCTGCTCGCGGCCCAGCAGGACGGCGTGCTCGTCGCGCATGGCCCTGGCGGTCACGTAGAAGCCGTAGCCGTCCAGATAGGGCTCATAGGCGTCGGACCCCTTGGCCGTGCCGTACTGCATCGCCGCCCGGTCGATCTGGTCGGCGATGACGCCCGCCAGCACCGCCGAACTCGCGGCCCCGCCGGGGGCCTTGGCCGCAGCCTGGTCGAGCGTGGTCAGGATGCCGTCGGCGCGGATCTTCAGCGCGGCGGGGTCCGCGCCCTCGAACGTGGCCGTGGAGGCCGCCATCAGCTGGGCGTCGAACGGCGCGACGCCCAACGTCTGGAAGGTCGGCGCCATGTCGATCAGGATCTCGCTGACCGGGTGGGCGAACATCTCGCCCGCGGCCTGACGTTCTCCGGCCTCGGCGGCGGCCGCGGCGGCGCGGATGTGGGCCTCGACCACGGCCAGCGCCGACAGATAGACGGTCGGATCGGTCGCGGCGGCCGCGACGTCCACGCCGCCTTCGCCGGATTCCCCGCCTTCGCCCTCTCCGCCCTCGCCGGGACCCGCGCCCATCTGGCGGGCCTGCGGCTGGTCGGCGGACTTGTCGGCGTCGGCGGGCTGGCCGCAACCGGAGATCAGGGCGGCGCCCAGGCCCAGGGCGGTCCAGCGCTTCAGGGTCGACATCGGAAATCCTCGCTGCGAAGTGTGCGGCTGGTCTATAGGGCGGGACATGCGCTTGCAACTTGATCGCAACTGGAGCGGACGATGCGCCTGATCGCCGGCGGCGTGCTGGACGCCGAGACGCTGGCCTGGGTCCGTGCCCAGATCGACGCCCTGTCCTGGCGCGACGGGGCGACGACCGCCGGCCCGGCCGCGCGCGGGGTCAAGCGCAACGAACAGGCCGACCTGTCGACCCGCGCGGGGCAGGGGCTGGAGACCCTGCTGCGCGAGCGTATCCTGACCCATCCGGTGATCGCCTCGGCGGCCCGGCCCATGAAGCTCAGCCGCCTGTTGATCAGCCGCACCTCGGTCGGCGGCGGCTACGGCGACCACGTCGACAACGCCCTGATGGGGCCCGACGGCGCGCGCCTGCGCAGCGACCTCAGCTTTACCCTGTTCCTGTCGGAGCCCGACTCTTACGACGGCGGCGGCCTGACCATTGAGGACGCGCTGGAGGACCGCACCGTGCGCCTGCCCGCCGGCGACCTGATCCTGTATCCCTCCGGCGCGCCGCATCGGGTCGAACCGGTCACAACGGGCACGCGACTGGTCTGCGTCGGCTGGATCCAGAGCCACGTCCGCGACGCCTCGGCGCGCGAGGTGCTGTGGGATCTTGAACGCGTGCGCGCCGCGTGGCCGTACGATGCCGACCCGACGGCGCGCCTGACGCTGGACAAGGCGATCGGCGCCCTGCTGCGCCGCTGGGCGGAGACCTAGGCGGAAAGCATCCGGATCAGCTTCGTCTCGAACGCCTTGGCGTCGGGCCCCGGCAACAGTTCCGGCAAGCGGCCCGCCTCGAACGCCTCGAACACCTTGGGATGCACATATGACGAGCGGCAGACCGTCGGCGTGTTGCCCAGCAGGCCGGACACCGCCTTCACGCAGGTGGTGATCTTGCGCTTTGCGTCCGTGGCGCTGGTCGGAGGCTCCATCTCGCGCAGGGCCCGCGCGGCCGAGACCGTGCCGGCCCAGGTGCGGAAGTCCTTGGCGGAGAAGTCCTCGCCCATCGCCTCGCGGACATAGGCGTTCACGTCGTCGGACGTCAGCGGGCAGAGCGTTCCGTCCTCGGCCCGCCACTTGAACAGCTGCTGCCCCGGCAGCTCGCGCACGGCCCGGATCACGGTCGCCAGGCGGCGGTCGCGCACGCGCACCTCATGGTCCACGCCGCTCTTGCCGCGAAAGGCGAAAGTCAGGGCCGTGGCCCCCGCCTCGACGTGCCGCTTGTGCAGGGTCGTCAGGCCATAGGAGCGGTTCTGCTTGGCGTACTGGGCGTTGCCGACCCGGATGAGGGTGATCTCCAGCAGCCGCACCGCCGTCGCCGTCACCTTCTCCCGGCACATGCCGCGCCGCGCGAGGTCGGCCTCCACCCGATCGCGAAGCCGGGGCAGGGCGCGGGCGAAGGCCGGCAGTCGGTCGAACTTGTTTCCCGAGGCGTGGGCCGTCCAGTCGGCGTGATAGCGGTACTGCTTGCGCCCCTTCACGTCGCGCCCGGTGGCCTGGATGTGGCCGGTGGCGCGTGGACAGATCCAGACGTCGGTCCAGGCCGGGGGGATCGCCAGCGCCCGGATGCGGGCCAGCGTCGCCGCGTCGGTCACCTTGCGCCCCTTCGTGTCCAGGTAGGTGAAGCCCGTGCCGGACTTTCGCCGCGTCAGACCCACATTGTCGTCGCTGCACCACGTCAGCCCCGGCGGGGCCTTCAGGGCCTGGGCGAAGTTGGCCGAACCGTCGGGCAAAAGGGTCGTCTCCAGTGGGGACTCGGCAACGGCGCGCGGGGCCGCGCGGTTCCGGCTTGACCCCTGCGCCCCGCCTGCGACACGTCGCCCATGAACTATCGCCACAGCTTCCACGCCGGGAACTTCGCCGACGTCGTCAAGCACGCCCTGCTGCTGCGCCTGCTGGAGCTGCGGCGCGCGGGGGGGGCGGTGACGGTGATCGACACCCACGCGGGCGCGGGGCTCTACGACCTGTCCGGCGACGCGGCGCGTTCGAAGGAAGCGGAGGCCGGCATCGCCCGCCTGATGGCCGCCGACGCCCTGCCGCCCGCCGTCGCGGCGCTGGCCGGGCGGGTGCGGGCGCTGAACCGCGACGGTGGCGCGCGCCTGTATCCGGGGTCGCCCCGACTGGTCGTCGACGGCATGGGACCGGACGACCGTTACGTCGGCTTCGAGATGAACCCGCCGGTGCAGGGCCTGCTGCGGGCCGCGCTGGCCGGGGCGCCCGGCGCCCGAGCGCTGGGCGGCGACGGCTACGATCAGGTGCTGGAGGCGGCGGAGGCCGCGCCCGGCGCCGTCGTCTTGATCGACCCGCCCTTCGAGCGGCCGGACGACTATCTGCGCGCCGCCGACCTGGCCGCGGCCGTTATGAAGGCCGATCCGTCGGCCACGGTCGCGGTCTGGACCCCGCTGAAGGATCTGGAGACCTTCGACGGCTTCCTGCGTCGGCTCGCCTCGGCCGGAGCGCCGACGCCGCTGGTGGCGGAGGCGCGCCTGCGGCCGCTGACCAACCCGATGAAGATGAACGGTTGCGCCATGGTGTTCCTCAATCCGCCCGACGGGATCGAGGCGGCGGCGCGGGAGGTCTGCGGCTGGGTGGCCGGGGCGCTGGGCGATCCCGGCGCGCGGGCGGAGGTCTGGCGCGCCTAGGCCTCGATGACCTCGCCGGGCTCATAGAGGTTCGGCTCGAACGTCGCGATCGCCATGATCGGGTCCATCGCCGCGACGACGGTCGGATGACGCGTCATCGCCTTCCAGTCCTCGCGAGACCGCCAGACGGCGTGGTTGGCGACGACCTTGCCGTTCACGCCGCGATGCAGGGCGGCGGAAACGAACCCCTCCAGCTCGCGCTGGGCCCAGGCCAGGGCGGTGACCAGCTCCATCAGCTCGTCCTGACGCTCCGGCGCGCACTTGAAGACGTTGATCAGGACCACGGGCTCGCTCATGGACGCGCCGTATAGCGCGCGGGGGACGCGGCTCCTACCTTGGCTTCATGACGAAGATCGCCATCCTGAAGACCGGCGCCCCGCCGCCCGCCTTGGCCGGGGCGCACGGCGATTATCCGGCCATGTTCGGGGCCGTGCTGGGCGAGGGCCTGACGACCTTCGACGTCCAGGCGGGCGAGCTGCCCGACCCGGCCGCTTTCGACGGCGCCGTCATCACGGGCTCCTCCGCCGGAGTCTATGAGGATCACGTCTGGTTGCCGCCCCTGCTCGACTGGATCCGCGCGGCCAGGGGCCGGACCCGGCTGGTCGGCGTCTGCTTCGGCCATCAGGCCATGGCCCAGGCGCTGGGCGGCGAGGTGCGCAAGTCCGAGAGGGGCTGGGGCGTCGGCCTGCACCGCTACGACGTCTTGTCCGAAGAGCTGTGGATGGTCCCGCCGCACCGCAGCGTCGCCGTGCCCGCCTCGCATCAGGATCAGGTCCAGACCCTGCCGCCCGGCGCGCGGGTGACGATGGCCAGCGCCTTCAGCCCCTTCGGCGGGCTGGCGTGGGGCGACGACGCGATCAGCATGCAGTTCCACCCGGAGTTCACGCCCGCCTATGCCGCCGACCTGGTCGAAAGCCGCCGCGGCCGCATCGACCCGCCGGTGGTCGACCGCGCGCTGGAGACTCTGTCGCTGCCAAACGACCGCGACGTGGTGGGGGCGTGGATGCGGAGGTTCCTCAAGATCGACTGATCCCGTCAGTTTCGGTCCGACCGATCATCGGCGAGAGTGCCTGACGTCAGTTCGGAAAGGGATCCCATGACAATCACTTTGAAGGCTCGCGACATGGCGCTGAGCGTTTTGCTGATCATCACCGGAATCGTGGTCGGACTCGCGGTCGCGGCGCCGCCGTCGAAGGCCCAGAACGTCTCGGGTCAGGCCAGCTACCTCGAGGCATCCGGGCGGTGGTGGTACTGCGCAGGGCGGGATTGCGTGCCGGTGCGCTTCAATGCCTATTCCTGATTAGGGCCACTTCACCACGGGCGGCATCGAACTCAGGATCGACTCCACGTTGCCGCCGGTCTTCAGGCCGAAGGTCGTGCCGCGGTCGTAGAGCAGGTTGAACTCCACATAGCGGCCGCGCCGGACCAGCTGCTCCTCGCGCTCGGCCTCGGTCCAGGGCTCGTGCATGCGACCGCGCACGATGGCGGAATAGGTGTCGAGGAAGGCCATGCCGACGTCGCGGGTGAAGGCGAAATCCTTCTCGAAGTCGCCGGAGTTGTGGTGGTCATAGAAGATGCCGCCGATGCCGCGCATCTCGTTGCGGTGCGGCAGGAAGAAGTACTCGTCGCACCACGCCTTGTATTTTGGATACCAGCTGGGGTCGTGGGCGTCGCAGGGCGCGCGCATGCCGGCGTGGAAGGCGATCGTGTCCGGCGCCTCCTGCGTCCGCTCGACGTCCAGCACCGGCGTAAGGTCCGCCCCGCCGCCGAACCAGCTTTTCGTCGTGGAGATGAAGCGGGTGTTCATATGGACGGCCGGCACCTTCGGGCTGACGGGGTGGATGATCAGACTGATCCCCGTGGCGAAGAAGCGCGGATCTTCTTCCGCTCCCGGCACCGACTTGGCGTAGTCGGCGGGGAAGGTCCCATGGACCGTCGAGACGTGGACGCCGGCCTTTTCGAACAGCCGGCCATGCAGCATGCCCATCACGCCGCCCCCGCCCTCGGGCCGCCCCCAGGCTGTGCGGACGAATCGCGACGGATCGCCGGGAAACAGGTCCTCGGGCGCCTCGTCCTCCAGCGCCTCCAGCCCGGCGTGAATGCGGTCGCGCAGTTCCTCGAACCAGGCCCTTGCGCGGTCTTTGCGATCGTCCAGCATGGCCCTGATTAAGCACGGCGGTGGGACCTTGTAACCCCAAGCGGCGCCTTTCGCGGCGCGCGGCGCTCTGCCACCATCGGGGCAGCTAGGGGAGATCGCTCATGATCCGCGCCGTCCTGTCGTCCGCCGCCCTGTCACTGCTGCTCGCAGCGCCCGTCGTGGCCCAGGATCCGACAGACGCCCAACTGCAGGAGCGTGCTCGACGCGTCATGCAGCGCACGCCCCTGATCGACGGGCACAACGACCTGCCGTGGGCGCTGCGGCAGAATCACGGATCCGATCCGCACGCGGTCGATCTGGCGACGAATCTGGACGCGACGACCGACCTGCACACCGACATTCCGCGCCTTAGGGCCGGCGGCGTGGGCGGGCAGTTCTGGTCGGTATATGTCCCCGCCTCCCTGCCGCCGGTCGAAGCGGCCCAGGCCACCTTCGAGCAGATCGACGTCGTCCGGCGCATGGTCGCCGCCCATCCCGAGGCGTTCGAACTGGCCTACACGGCCGACGACGTCGTCCGCATCCATCGCGGGGGCAAGGTCGCCAGCCTGATGGGCATCGAGGGCGGCTATTCGATCAACGATTCGCTGGGCCTGCTGCGCGTCTTCCACGGCCTCGGTGTGCGCTACATGACGCTGACCCACTCCACGACGACGACCTGGGCCGACTCGGCCACCGACGCGCCGAAATGGGGCGGCCTGTCGCCGTTCGGAGAGGCGGTGGTGCGCGAGATGAATCGCCTCGGCATCATGGTCGACCTCAGCCACGTCTCGGAGGAGACGATGCTGGACGCCATGCGCGTGTCCGAGGCCCCAGTCATCTTCTCTCACTCCTCGGCGCGTGGCGTCACGAACCATCCGCGCAACGTCCCCGACTCCGTGCTGCGCCTGCTTCCCGAGGACGGCGGCGTCGTGATGATCACCTTCGTGCCCAGCTTCGTCGCTGAGGGCGTGCGCGCGTGGGGCGCCGCCCGCTCCGCCGAGGACGCCCGGCTGAAGTCGCTCAACCCGGGCGCTCCGCAGGCTGTGACTGACGGGCTGGCCGCCTGGGTCGCAGCCAACCCGCCGCCGCGCGCCGACATCGCCGACGTCGCCGACCATATCGACCACGTCCGGCGCGTGGCCGGCATCGATCACGTCGGCCTGGGCGGCGACTTCGACGGCGTCTCGGCCCTTCCCGACGGCCTGGGCGGAGTCGAGACCTATCCGGCGCTGATTGCGGAACTGTACCGCCGCGGCTGGACCGACGCCGACGTCCGCAAACTGCTGGGAGAAAACGTCCTGCGCGTCATGCGTCAGGTTGAAGCGGTCGCGGCTAGCAAGCGGGATCAGCGCCCGGGGCTGGAGCGCCCGTAGTCGCCGCATAGACGGCGATACCGGCGCTTACGGCCAGGTTCAGCGACCGTGCGCCCGGCTGGATCGGGATCACCACGCGGGCGTCGGCGGCCTGATGCACGAAGTCGGGCGCGCCGGTGGGTTCGGACCCGAACAGCAGCACGTCGTCCGGCTGAAAGCCGAAATCGGGCAGGGGCGTCGCGCCTTTCGTCGTGAACAGGATCAGCCGTCCGGGCGGCCGCGCGACCTGGAAGGCGTCCCAGTCGGCGTGGACCGTCAGGTGCGACAGCGGGCCATAGTCCAACGCCGCGCGCTTCATGGCACGGTCGTCCATGCGAAAGGCGGTGGGACCGACGACGTCGAGCTCCAGCCCGAAACAGGCCGACAGGCGTATGCACGCGCCGACGTTCTGTGGGATGGCCGGTTGAAAAAGGGCGAGACGCATTCTAAGGCCACCCATACGCGCGGGCCGGGGGTCTGTCGCGGCCCTTCGCGCATGCGTTTTCGCCGCCATTTCAGGCGGCCCGACAGAGGTGAGACGTGACCGAGACGGTCGATCATTCCCAAGAGGGCGAGGCCACGCGCCGCGACTTCATCCACATCGCCGCCGGCGCCGCCGCGGTCGGCGCGGGCGTCATGGCCGCCTGGCCGCTGATCAATCAGATGAACCCCGCCGCCGACACCCTGGCGCTTTCGACCATCGAGTTCGACACGTCGAAGGTGATGGAAGGCATGCAGGTCGTCATCAAGTGGCAGGGCAAGCCCGTCTTCGTGCGCCACCGCTCGGCCGCCGAGCTGCAGAAAGTCCGGTCCGAGGGCGCCGTCGGCAGCCCGCCTGAACCCGACTCCGAGCGCGTCAAGGCGGGCCATGAGAACATGCTGGTCGTGATCGGCTCGTGCACCCACCTGGGCTGCGTGCCGACCTTCAACGCCGGCGACTTCGGCGGCTGGTTCTGCCCGTGCCACGGCTCGCACTACGACGCCTCGGGCCGCATCCGCAAAGGTCCCGCGCCGCTGAACCTGGTGGTGCCGGACTATGAATTCACCGCCGGCTCGACCGTGCGCATCGGCTGAGCGGGGGCAGGACAGACATGAGCGACCACGAAAGCACCTACGTCCCCAAGACGGGCATCGAGAAGTGGCTGGACAGCCGGCTCCCGATCGTCCGCTTCGGCGCCGACTACATGTCGCTGCCGACGCCTCGTAACCTGAACTACTGGTGGACCTTTGGGGCCATCCTGATGGTCTGCCTGATGACGCAGATCGTCACCGGCATCGTGCTGGCCATGCACTACACGCCGAACGTCGATCTGGCCTTCGCCTCGGTCGAGCGCATCATGCGCGACGTGCCGGGCGGCTGGCTGATCCGCTACGTCCACTCCAACGGCGCGTCGATGTTCTTCATCGCCGTCTACATCCACATGCTGCGCGGCCTCTACTACGGCTCGTACAAGGCGCCGCGTGAGATCATCTGGATCCTGGGCTGCCTGATCTTCTTCCTGATGATCGCCACCGCCTTCCTCGGCTACGTCCTGCCGTGGGGCCAGATGTCGTTCTGGGGCGCAGAGGTGATCACCAACCTGATCGGCGCGATCCCGGTGATCGGCGAGCCGGTCCTGATCTGGCTGCGCGGCGGCCCGGCGATCGACAACGCCACGCTGAACCGCTTCTTCTCGCTGCACTACCTTCTGCCGTTCGTGATCCTGGGCGTCGTGGTGCTGCACCTGTGGGCCCTGCACACCGCCGGCCAGAACAACCCGGTCGGCGTTCTGATCCCCAAGGAGCGGACGGCCAAGGACACCCTGCCGTTCCACCCGTACTACACGGTCAAGGACGGGGTCGCCCTGATCGCCTTCATGATCATGTTCGCCGTGTTCGTCTTCTTCATGCCGAACGCCCTGGGCCACGCCGACAACTACATCCCGGCCAACCCGCTGGTGACGCCGGCGCACATCGTGCCCGAGTGGTACATGCTGCCCTTCTACGCCATCCTGCGGGCCGTGCCGGACAAGTTCGGCGGCGTGCTGGCCATGTTCGCGGCCATCGGCATCCTGTTCGTCCTGCCGTGGCTGGACACCTCGAAGGTGCGGTCGATGCGCTACCGTCCGATCATGAAGGTCTTCTTCATCCTGTTCGTCGTGAACGCCTTCATCCTGGGCCTGTGCGGCGCCATGCTGCCCGACGCCCCGGTGATCGGCGAGTTCAAGACCTTCACCCTGATCGACGGCGACCTGAACAGCTATCTGTGGCTGGGCCGTCTCGCCACGCTCTACTACTTCGCCTTCTTCCTGCTGATCATGCCGATCGTCGGCCTGCGCGAGACGCCCCTGCCGGTCCCGGCCTCGGTGTCCGAGCCGGTGCTGTCGGGCGGGGCGATGCCGGCGGCCGTTCCGGCCCAGGCCGAGAAGCAGGGCTGACCCCGATGGATCGTTCGATGACCCTCTTCAAGACCCTGGTCGCCGCTCTGGCCGCGGCCGTGGCCCTGTCCGCCGCTCCCGCCATGGCGGCCGGCGGCGAGTCCAAGCACCCGCGCTCGGGCGGCTTCTCGTTCGAAGGACCCTTCGGCCGCTTCGACCAAGGCCAGCTGCAGCGCGGCTACAAGGTCTACCGCGAGGTCTGCGCGGCCTGCCACAGCATGAGCCTGATGTCCTTCCGGACCCTGGGCCAGCGCGGCGGTCCCTTCTGGGACCCCGAGGCCGAAAGCCCGGCGACCAACCGTTACGTTCGCGCTCTGGCCGCCGAGGTTCAGGTTTCCGACATCGACTCCGAGACGGGCGACCCGATCATGCGTCCGGCGACCGCCGCCGACCGCTTCCCCAGCCCCTATCCGAACGTCACGGCCGCCACGGCGGCCAACGGCGGCGCCTATCCGCCGGACCTGTCGGTCATGGCCAAGGCCCGTCACGACGGCGCCAACTACATCTACTCGCTGCTGAGCGGCTACGAGGAGGCGCCGGCGGGCCTGCAGATCAATCCGGGCCAGTACTACAACCCTTACATGGCCGGGGACATGACCCCGTTCTGGACGGGCGATCCGGAGAAGGTTCCGTACGGCGGCTTCATCGCCATGCCGCCGCCGCTGATGGACGGTCAGATCACCTACGACGACGGCTCGCCCGAGACGGTGGACCAGTACTCCAAGGACGTGGCCGCCTTCATCGCCTGGGCGTCCGAGCCCCACGCCACGGAGCGGAAGCAGGCCGGCATCGGCGTGCTGATCTTCCTGTTCCTGTTCCTTGGCCTGACCTACGCCAGCTATCGCCGCATCTGGAAGGGCGTGGCGCACTGACGCTCCACCCGGCCTGACGGCTGAGACGATCAACCCGCCGCGGCTTCGGCCCGGCGGGTTTTTCATGCCTTGCGCCGGACAAGAGAAAGTGCTTTGTAACGCAAAGCAAATGAGGGGGGGCATCATGCTCCGCACCGTTCTCGCCGCGTCCGCCGTACTTCTTCTCGCCTCCGCCGCTCACGCCCAGGTGCCCATGCCGTCACCCAACGGGTCCGAGGCCCAGCGGGCGGCGGTCTCGCGCCTCGATTTCATGGACGGCGAGTGGCGCGGGACGGCCGTGATCTCAGGCCCGCAGGGTCGCACGGAACTGGTCCAGACCGAGCGCGTCGGGTCACATCTCGGCGGATCGGTGAAAGTCATAGAGGGCCGCGGCTATGACGCTTCCGGCGCGACCCAGTTCAACGCCCTGGCCGTCATCTCCTACGACGAACGTGCCGGGCGGTATGGCTTCCGCAGCTACGCACAGGGCTTCTCCGGCGACTATGCCTTCGAGCCGACTGTGGATGGCTTCCGCTGGTCCGTGCCGGCGGGTCCGAACGCCCGCATCGACTACGTGGCCACCATCAAGGACGGCGTCTGGCACGAGGTCGGCGACTACGTCGCCGAGGGTCAGCCGCCGCGTCGCTACATCGAGATGCGCCTGACGCGGCTGGGCGACACCGACTGGCCGGCCGCCGGGGCCGTGGCTCCTCGCTGATCGTCTCGACACACGGCGGCGCGCCTCCTAACGTCCGGCCCTCTTCGCGTCCACGAGAGGGTTCCTGATGCGTCTGACGTCCCTGACCGCCGCCGCCTGCGCCTTGCTTCTGTCCGCCTGCGCCTCGATGGGCGGAGCACGCGAAGACGCGGCCGTCTTCGATCCCCAGCGGCTCTCGGACCACGTCAAGGCGCTGTCCGACGACAGCTTCGAAGGGCGCGGCATCGCCACACCGGCCGAGGCCAAGGTCGTCGACTATCTGTCGCGTGAGTTTGCCGCCGCGGGCTTCCAGCCCGGCGGCGAGAACGGCGGCTGGACCCAGGCCGTCACCCTGAACCGTTTCACTGTATCCAACGCGAACGCGGCCTTCACCGCCGGGGCGGACTCGATCCCGGTGACCCAGGGCGAGCAGATCGTCATCTCCACACGCCTGCCGGCCGCCCGTCAGGCGCTGGAAGACGTGCCGCTGGTCTTCGTCGGCTACGGCACCACGGCGCCGGAGCGCCAGTGGGACGACTTCAAGGACGTGGACGTGCGCGGAAAGATCGTCGTCGTGCTGGTCAACGACGCACAACATCGTCGCCCGCCTGCCCGGCACGACCCATCCGGACGAGACCATCCTCTACACCGGCCACTGGGACCACATCGGCATGGGCGAGCCGGATGCCGAGGGCGACCGCATCTTCAACGGTGCGGTCGACAACGCGTCGGGCATCGCTGGCCTGATCGAACTGGCCCGCGCCTGGGGCGACGCCCCGGAGCCGGAGCGATCGGTGGTCATCATCGCCTTCACGGCCGAGGAGTCAGGCCTGCTTGGCTCGGAATACTACGCCGCCAACCCCCTTTATCCGCTGGAGACGACGGTGGCCGGCTTCAACCTCGACGCCATGAACGTCTACGGCCGTCTGTCCGGCCTGGGCGTCACCGGTCACGGCCAGTCCGCCGACATGGACGGCCGTCTGGAAGCCGTGGCGCGCACGCAGGGCCGGGTGATCGTGCCGGACACCAACAACGCCGCCGGCACCTATTTCCGCTCCGACCACTTCCCTCTGGCCAAGCGTGGCGTGCCGATGGCCTATCCCAAGGGCTCGGGCGACTTCCTGGACGCGCCCGTCGCCGAGCGCGAGGCCGCCCGTAGCGAATACGGCGCACGTCGCTATCACCAGGCGCAGGACGAATGGCTGCCGGTCATGGACTTCCGCGGCGCCGTTCAGGATCTGGAGGCCGTCTACGCCGTCGGCCGCGACCTCGCTTTCTCTCGGGACTGGCCCCAGTGGTCTCCGACGTCGGAGTTCGGACCGGTCCGCGAGCGAAGCGCCGCCGCGCGTCGCTGATCGGGGGGATCGACGCGCAACTAAAAGTGGTTCATTCTGACTTCGTGATTTGCGGAGTCAGCGCATGACCGCCAGCGTCGCCTATCGTTCTGAGCCGGCCGTGGGAGCCCTTTCCCCCGACTTGGTCCTCGACGCCCTGCATGGCATCGTTGCGGCCGCACAGGCCTTGACGCGGCGCTTTGACTCCCGCGTTCCAGGAATGGACGGCCACGCCTTCACCCCCTTCGCCTTACGCCAGCTCGCCCTGGCCGGGCGGCGGGGGCTGCCGCAGGTGGAGCTGGCGCGGCTGCTGCGCATGTCGCCTTCCAGCGCCACGCGGCTGGTCGATGCCCTGGAGGCGAACGGCGTGGTCCGGCGCGAGCCGCATCCGAACGACCGCCGGATCAATCAGATCGTGCTGACCTCAGCGGGAAAGGCCCTGGTCGAGGACCTGCTCGACGACGTTCAGCGCCTCGTCGGCGGCCTCGACCAAGCAGCGCTCGCTGAGTTCACGCGACGACTGTCACAGCTCGGCGCCATTCCGATCTGAGGTCTTCGCGCCGCGGAATGATCCGGCGCGGCACGACGCTTCACCGTCCCGCATTGCGCATGACGCAACCTGCCCGTGTTCGTCACGGGAAGTCACCATGTTGTTTCGCCTTCGCCCAGAGGACTTCGATCCTGCCCAGCGGCCTGTTCCGGCGCGCCGGGCGCCGCCTCCTTTCGTGCCCATCATCAGCGACCTGTCTCCCGAGGAATGGCGGGTGGTGCATATGATGCTGTCCGATCACCGTCGTCACGGGGAGCCGTTGGCTCGTGGAGCCGGCCCGGCCGCCGACCATGCACGTCGCCTGGCCGCCGCGGGCAGGGGGGCGAAGTGACGTCACTTCCCGCCGGTTTCCTCCGCGACCGCCGCGGCGCCTCGGCGGTCGAGTTCGCGCTGATCGCGCCTCTTTTCGTCCTGCTGCTGTGCGGCATCTGCGTCTACGCCGTCTGGTTCCTGCTCGCGATTTCGGTGCAGTCCCTGGCGACGGAAAGCGCGCGCGCTTCGCTGGGCGGCCTGGATGACGCCGAGCGGCGCGCCCTGGCGCAGGCCTACGTCGCCGCCCACGCCCCGGACGCCGGTCTGCCTGCCGCCCGCCTGAGCCAGACGGTGGACGTCGCCGCCGACCGTACCCGGGTGACCGTCCGTTTCGACGCTTCGGATCATCCGGTCATGGCCCTCAAGAACCTGATCCCGTCTCCGCCGCCCTTGATTGAGCGGTCCGCCGTCGTCGCGGCGGGAGGTGGCGCCCCATGAAGCTATGGCGCGATCGCCGGGGAGGGGTCGCCGTGATGGCGGCGGCTTCGGCAGGCCTGGTCTGCGCCTTGGCGGCTGCGATCGACGTGGGGGCTGTGGCGCTTGAGGCGCGTCGCCTGCAGGGCGCGGCCGATCTCGCCGCCCTGTCGGCCGCCGCCGATCTGACGCGCGCGGAGGCGGTCGCGGCTCAAACCGCCGCCGACAACGCGCCGAACCTGACGGCGACCGTGACCGAGACCGGGCTCTACACCGCTGACCCCTCCCTGACGCCCGCCGCGCGGTTTCAGCCGGGCGGTGAGACCCCGAACGCCGTCCGCGTCACCCTGACCAAGGAGACGCCGCTGTTCTTCGGCGCTGTGCTGCTGGGCCGGCCGACCTTCACCCTGACCCGCACGGCGCGCGCCGCTCGACCCATTCAGCCCCGGGCGGTGTTCTCGATCGGCTCCCGCCTTGCGGGACTGGACGGCGGCGTGGCCAATGCCCTGCTCACGGGTTTGACCGGATCTCAGGTGTCGCTGTCTCTGATGGACTATCAGGCATTGGCCGCCGCCGACGTCGACCTACTGTCTTGGTGGTCGGCCCTGGCGATGGAAGCCGGCGTGGCGGCGTCGGACTTCGAGGGCGTTGTGGCGTCCCGCATCGATGCGGGACGCGCGCTGGAACTGGTCGAGCCCCTGCTGGATGGATCGTCGCGCTCGGCCCTGTCGGCTCTGTCGCAGGCCATGGCCGGGCGTCAGGTCCGCATCGGCGACCTGGTCGCGCTGGAACCGGGGGCAGAGGGCCTGTTCGAAGGCGGGCTGACCGCCGGCGTCTCGGCGCTGGACCTCGCCATGGCGACGGCCCAGATCGCGGGTGGCGACCGGCAGGTGGCATTGGACTTCGGGGCCGACGTGGGTCTGGCGTCGGTCACGGCCGATCTGGCCGTTGGGGAACCGGCCCAGTCCTCGGCCTGGCTGACCGTCACACGCTCGGGCCAACCCGTCATCCGCACGCGTCAGACGCGCCTGGTCGTTCGAGCCCGCACCTCGGACAAGCTGGCGGGTCTGGCCCAGGTCGATCTGCCGTTGATGGTGGAATTGGCGCCCGCCGAGGCCCGTCTGGCCTCCGTCGACTGCCCCGCCGGGGCCGTGGCGGTCGAGGCGCGTCCCGGCCTTGCCCGCGCGGCCGTCGGCGCGACGACCGGCGACCTCGACGACTTTTCTCGAGACCTGTCGGTGGAGGAGGCGCGCCTGCTGTCGGTGGCCGGCCTCGTCACCGTCCGCGCCCAGGCACGGGTCGAGGCGGCGCAGACCACCTTCCGGCCCCTGACCTTCGACCGGGCCGAGGTTCAAGCGCGGGCCCGCAAGTCCGTGTCGACCACCACCATCGGCCAGTCGCTCGTGGCCAGCCTGCTGCGAAACCTCGACGTGACCGTGTCGGCGCTGGGGCTCGGCCTCGGGCTGGGCGGGCTGGAGGACAAGCTGGCCGCCCTGCTGATCCCGGTCGGGGCCACGCTGGACGGCCTGCTGAATCCCCTGCTGTCCCTGCTGGGCGTACGTCTCGGCGAGGCCGACGTGCGGATTTCGGGCCTGGACTGCCGCTCAGCCGCCCCGCGGCTGGTGGGTTAGCGGCCCGCCGCCAGCGCGATCAGCTCGTCGGCCAGTGCGGCGGTCAGGTGCCCGTCGGGCAGCCGTCCGGTCGCCGCTTGCCAGCGCCGCAATGCCGCCCGCGTGTTGGCCCCCACGACCCCGTCGATGCCCTGGGTGTCGTAGCCGAGCGCCGTCAGCGCCCGCTGGGCCCCGATGCGCTGGTCGCGGCTGATCGGGGCTTCTTCGGGCCAAGGCGTGAGCAGGCCCGGCTTGCCCATGACCCCGTCGGCGGTCAGCCCGATCGCGAGGGCATAGGAGACGGAGTTGTTGTAGCGCCGGATCACATAGTGGTTGGGCAGGGCCAGGAAGGCCGGCCCGCGCGCGCCCTGCGGCAGCAGGATCGTCGCTTCCTCCAGCGCTTCCGCGTCGGTCGGCGCCCCGCCGCCCGCAAGGCGAACACCCTGCTGAGCCCAGAAGCTCCAGGGCCTGCGCTCGCCCTCGGCCAGGGCATAGTCGAAGCCCGGCGGCAGCAGGACTTCGTATCCCCACGTCTGACCGCGCTTCCATCCGGCCTGCGCCAGCAGGTTGGCGGCCGAAGCCAGGGCGTCGGCGTCGGAGCCCCAGATGTCCACCAGACCGTCGCCGCTCTGGTCCACGCCCAGGCGCAGATAGTTGTCGGGCATGAACTGGGTCTGGCCCATGGCCCCGGCCCAGCTGCCCTTCAGGCCCGCGCGCGAGCGGCGGCCGTCGATCACGATGTCGAGCGCGTTCTTCAACTGCTGCTCGGCCCAGTCGCGGCGGCGGCCGTCATAGGCCAGCGTCGCCAGAGATCGGATCACGTCCATGTCGCCCTGGACCGCCCCAAAGGCGCTTTCCTGTGCCCAGATGGCCAACAGGATTTCGGTCGGCACGCCGAAGCGCTGCACCACCTCCCACGGCACCCGGTCGGCGCGCTGCTTGGCCTGGGCGATTCGCGCGGGCGTCACGGCGTTCTGGACGTATGCGCCGGCGGGGCGGCTGAACTCCGGCTGGTTGCGGTCCAGCCGCACGACCGAAGGATCAGGCGACAGGCCTTCCAGCTCCCGAGCATATTCCGCACGACGAGCGCCGCCGTGGCGGTTCAGGAAGCCTTCCTTCCAGCCGTCGAACCCGGCCTGGTCCACGACCGGCTCGGCCGGGCGCCGAGGCTCGGGCTGCGCAGGCGGCGGCGTCGGCTGCTCCGGCTGCGGCTCCGGCGGCAGGGCCACCGGCATCGGCGGCGTCTCCACCATCGGCGCGCAGGCGGCGACGGTGAGCACCAGCAGCAGTTTCGACGTCAGGCGCATGGCGGAGCGAAGCGATTCCAGAGGCATCATCATGATCTAAGCGAAACGGACGAACAGTCCGTTGCACGAACGGGGCCAAAGCGTGACGACCGTGTCGTCGCAGCCGCAGATTGAAGGTCACGCCCGTCGGGGGAAAGTCATGACCGTCGTTCCCCCTTTGCCGTCGTTAACCCTCATTTCGCTTGGAAATTCGTCCGACGGCGACGTATCGCGGGCCGTCCTCTGATACGGCCTGGTGGCGGAGGGGCGACGCGTCGGGCGTGCAAGCCCGAAGACCCTCCGTTCAACTCGGGGGCCAGGCCTCCAGAAGTCCCACCCCCGTTGACGTTTCCGTGCGTCGCCTCTATACGCCCCGTTCCCGCCGCGAGCCCCCCGTGCCCGCGGCCATTTCATTTCGCTTTTCTGAGGGGCGCTCACGCAGCGAGCCTCCGCGAGGCGAGCGTTAGCGCACTAAGGATTCAGACCATGAAGGTCCGCAGCTCGATCAAGTCGCTCAAGACCCGCCACCGCGACTGCAAGGTCGTGCGCCGCAAGGGCAAGGTGTTCGTCATCAACAAGACCGACCCGCGCTTCAAGGCCAAGCAGGGCTGATGCCCTCAAGCAGCGAGGCCCTGCGGGCCGAGCGGTAGGGCAAGAATAAAGCATCCACAGGCCGCGGGCGTTCGTCCGCGGCCTTTTGCATGCCCGCGGTTGAGCGCGCCCGCCGCGCTGATTAAGCCTGTTCGACCTCTTCTCTGATCGCGCTCAAGCAGCGAGCGACCGCGTCGCGAGCGTTAGCGCAAGGAAACATGATGCCCGACGACGCCGCCTTCGACACCTCGCCCGACGTCCTTACCTCGACCGCCCAGGGCCGTCTGCGCACCATCGTGGAGCGACTGGAGCGCCTGGAAGAGGACAAGGCCGCCATCGCGGGCGACATGAAGGAGGTCTTCGCCGAGGCCAAGGGCGAGGGCTACGACGTCAAGACGCTGCGCAAGGTCCTGCGCATCCGCAAGCAGGACAAGGCCAAGCGCCAGGAGGAGGAGGCCATCCTGGACCTCTACCTCTCGGCCCTCGGCGAGATCTGACGCTGAAGCGGACGGGCGAGCTCAAGCGCTCCGGCGGGCTGACCCGCAAACCCCCGTCCGCGAAAACGCCGTCCGCGAAGAATGCCCCGCCGTCTCCCTTCGAGGCCCAGCGCGAGGCTGCCAAGCGGGCCGCCCTCAACGCCCTGAAACGCGCCAAGCGCGCCGCCGGCAAGGCCGGCGTGACGCTCTCCGACTGGGAGGGCGAGTTCATTCAATCCGTCAGCGAGCGCGTGAAGACCCACGGCCGCGCCTTCGCCGATCCGGAAAAGGGCGCGCCCGGTCAGGCGCTCTCGGCCATGCAGGGGCGCAAGCTGAAGGAGATCGCGAAGAAGGCGAAGGGGGAGCCCCGGCGCGCGCGGAAGCGGACCGATGAAGCCGGTTAGCCCGCCTCCTTGATCTGCTCCTCCAGGCCCTGCTCGCGGACCTTCCGGTACAGCGTCGACCGCCCGATCCCCAGGCGGCGCGCGATCTCCGACATGTGGCCGGCATAGACCTCGATGGCGTGCTGGATCAGGTCGCGTTCGATCTCTTCCAGCGTCCTCAGGTGGCCGCGGTCGTCCAGGATGCGGATCGGCACCTCCGGCGCCGGCGGCATCTCGACGCCGGCGTGATCCGCCGTGGGCAGGGGCCCCGACGGCGCGGGGGCGCTCTCCAGCACCGGCATGGCGACCCCAGAGATCGCCGGGAAGTCGTGCGGCTGCAGATAGGGCGCGTCGGCCAGGATGATGGCGCGGTACACCGCATTCTCCAGCTGCCGCACGTTGCCGGGCCAGTCGAAGGCGGTCAGCAGGGCCAGGGTCTCGGGCGCGCAGCCCATGACCCGCTTGCCCTCCTCGACGTTGAATCGACCCACGAAATGATCCACCAGCGCCGCGATGTCCTCGCGACGCTCGCGCAGGGCCGGGGCCTCGATCGGGAAGACGTTCAGGCGATAGAACAGGTCCTCGCGGAACGCTCCGGCCTTCACCTGCTCGGCCAGATCGCGGTTGGTGGCCGAGACGATGCGCACGTCGATCTTCACGGGGCGCTTTGAGCCCACGGGATCGATCTCGCCCTCCTGCAACGCGCGCAGCAACTTCACCTGCATGTCCAGCGGCAACTCGCCGATCTCGTCCAGGAACAGGGTGCCGCCGTCGGCCTCCTTGAACTTGCCCAAGTGCTTGTCGGTGGCGCCGGTGAAGCTGCCCTTCTCGTGGCCGAACAGGATCGACTCCACCAGATTGGCCGGCAGGGCGCCGCAGTTCACCGCCACGAACGGCTTGCCGCCGCGGTCGCTGGCGCCGTGCAGGGCGCGGGCGATGACCTCCTTGCCGACGCCGCTCTCGCCGGTGATCAGCACCGGGATGCCCGATTTCGCGGCGCGCGATCCCATGGCCTTGACCTGACGCATGGCCGGGCTGCTGCCCACCAGATCGTCGAAGGTGGTGCGGTTGGCCGCCTGCTTCTTCAGCCGGCCGACCTCGGCCGTCAGCTGGGTCAGCTGCAGGGCGTTGCGCACCCCGACCATCAGCCGCTCCGGCGACACCGGCTTGACGAAGAAGTCCTGTGCCCCGGCCTGCATGGCCTTGACCACGGTCTCGATGCCGCCGTTGGCCGTCAGCACGATCACCGGCGCCGACACGCCCGCCGCGCGCAGCTCGGCCAGGCATTCCAGCCCGGTCATGCCCGGCATCACCATGTCCAGCAGGATCAGGTCGGCCCCGCCGCCCGCCGTCATCCGGTCGATCGCCTGACCGCCCGTTTCGGCCTGCGCCACGCCCAGCCCCTCGCGCTCCAGAACCGCCTGGATCAGGCGCCGCTGGGTGGGGTCGTCGTCCACCACCAGAACCGTCTTGGCCATCGTCTTCAGCCCCGTCTCTCGCCGCCCGAAAGCGACCCATTTCGGGACGGTTTTACGCGAGAGCCCGTGAAGATCGGGTTCGGCGGCGTGGTGAGCGGGCGGTTAACGGGTCAGTGGACGGGATCCTGGAGCTTGCTGTGCATCTCGCCGCCGACGCCCGGTCTTCGTCCAGCGGGCGGCGCGGGCTCGATTAGTTCTACCTCGACAGTTTCGTTGGCGCCCGCAACGGCCATCGCTTCGCCCGGCCGGCCGCACATGACGTTCAGACCCACCCGACGGTCGCCGACCGCGAACTCCGGCCAACGGGCAGGTCGAGGCTCCAGCTTCCCGGCCCGCATCAGTTCGCGGGGATCGACGCGCCCTTCGCGCGACGTACACATGAAGAACGGCCAGTCCCCTTCGTCGACCCAAGCTCCGCCGGCATCTCGCGCGTAGAGCGTTAGATTGTTCTCCGTGGCCAGCAGCACTTCGGGCATGCCATCGCCATCCAGATCCTGCGCCTGCGCCAAGCAGTCGTTCAGTCCACAGTTCGAGCGCGGATCCCCGACGCGAACGTCATCCAGAAACCCATCCGGCAGGGCTGCATTCTCTGGCCAGACGGAGATTTCGGGCTTGCGCAGCGGCGTCTCGCGCTCGCCGCGCAACTCCCAAACTCCTTGAGCTTCTTGAGCTTCCTTCGCCCCCTTCGCGATTTCCGCGTCTTTTGACGCCGCCAACTTCGCCAGCGCCGTCTCGCCGACCTTGCCGCTCTCGAACCGCAGGAAGGCATAGTCAAACTCCGCGGGTTTCACCGCCCCCCGCGCCAGCCGCGCCGTCTGGTCCATGACCGACAGCCGCGCCGGGTCCAGCACGGGGCTGAACAGCAGCACGATCAGCGCCGCCGCCAGCATGCCGCCGAAGATGTTGGTCCGCTCCAGCGGTTTCATCCACGCCCCGCCGCGCAGGCCCGACACCGCCGCCCACGCATAGCCCCCGGCGTGCACCGCCCCCACCAGGATGCAGGCCGCCGCCGTGATCCGGTCCGGCGTCAGCCCGTGCTGGCCGATCCGCAGCGCCAGTCCCCAGGTCGCCACGCCGACCAACGGGACCAGCAGCAGGCCGCCGATCATCGCCGCCCAGCGCAATGCTGCGGGCGGCCGCGTCGCCGCCGTCCCGTCCTGATAGGCGGCGTTGATCAGGACGATGATCGCCGCCGCGGCCAGCAGCATCAGCGCCGTCGCCGACCCCTGCGCCCACAGTCCGTCCAGCCCGGTGAAGGGCAGGGCCACAAGGAAGGCTCCGGTCAGCCCCGCGATCACCGGCAGCAGCCAGCTCAGCAGCATCAGCACGACCGACCGCACGCCCCGGATCAGCCCGTCGCGGACGTCGGTCAGGTGCACGGCCAGGGCGAAGGTCACGGTGGTCAGGGGAATGGCCACCCATGGCTCCTGCAGCAGGTCTCCGAACTGGCGGATTCCGATCAGGCCGAACAGGGCCGCGCCGAGGAACAGCAGCAGCCACAGGGCCCCGGTGAAGCCGATCGACAGCGCCAGCTGCACGCCCGCCTTCCACGCTGTGTCGAAATATCGGGGGAAGGACGCGATCGGCCGCCGCTCCTGATCCGCCGGCACGATCAGGTGGTGGAGAATGAAGATCGCCGCCGCAACGAACGGCAGGGGGAAGGGCGACAGACCCAGTTCACCGACCCGCTCGGCCGACTGCCGCGCCACGTCGTGCCAGCCGACCAGCGCCAGCAGCGCCGCCGCCGCCGCGGTCCACGCCGCCAAGGTGACGATCCGCAAACGTCCCAGCCCGCCCAGCACCACGACGGGCAGGAACAGGGCCGTCAGCAGCAGGGGGCCGAACAGCTGCGGCACGGTCGCGGGCCAGGCCTCGGCCTCGCCGGCGCGATACAGGCAATACAGCGCCAGTCCCTGCGCCAGTCCGACCGCCAGACGGGCCGGGGCAAGCCCCGCCGATCCCGCGCCCATGCCCGACCGTTCGTCGCTGGCTTCGCTCATGATGTCCTCCCTGACACCGCCACTCAGCCCCAGACGGCGCGGAAAGGGAAGGGCGTCAGTGCCGGATGGCGCGCGCCAGATAGCAGCCGCGCGGGGCGAAATGGACGTGCACGGTCTCCGCCTCCGGCGTCGCGAACCAGCGACGTAGGGCGGCGTCCAGCTCGGCGCCGGCGATGACCTCTCCCTGGATCATCATGTTGCGGCGGTCATAGACGCGGATCGACAGCGGGCGGCGGCTCAGCATGTCCGGCACGGTGTCCGGCTCCGGCTCCGCCCGCACCGCCGCCTCGCGCACGAAGATCGGCCCGCTGGCGCGATAGGGTGACGACGAGTCGGTCAGGTGGGCGTGGTTGACCAGGATCAGCCGCTCGCCGGCGTCCGCGTCCTTCAGGCTGACGCGGCAGGGCGCCCGCCCGGGCTGGTCGGCGGTCCAGCGGCGCGCCCCGACGGCCGCCAGCCCGGCGTCGGACAGGTCGAACAGGGGCGCGAACGGCTCCACGGGCAGGGCTTCGATGCGATAGGTCATGATGGTTCTCTCCATGGGCGACGTCGGACCGTCCCATGGCCTCAGCTTGCCGTCTGGCGGTCTTCGGACGCGGCGTCACGGCCTGGCTCGCACCCTTGCGCCCCCCGCCCCAGCCGCTAGCGTGCGCCGCAGTCTTTCTGGGGGAGCTTCTTATGCGCGCATCGACCTTCGGCCTCGTCTCCGTTCTGGCGCTTCTGGCAGCGGCCGGGCCGGCGCTGGCGCAGCAGGCGGGGGCGCCGCCCGTCTATCAGCAGCCGCCGGCGCCGATCGCCGCGATCCTGGACTCCAACCCCAGTCCGACCCCTAGCCTCAGCCCCGATCGCCAGACGCTGGCCCTGTTCGACCGCTCGAACCTGCCGTCGATCGAGGAGCTGGCCGAGCCGATGCTCAAGCTGGCCGGCTATCGCATCAATCCGCGCAACAACGGCCCGGCCAATAGCCGCGTGTCCTGGCTGACCGGTCTCAGCTTCCAGGACGTGTCCGGCGGCCCTGCGCGGGCCGTCCAGCTGCCTGACGGCGCCCGCTTCACCAGCCCGACATGGTCGCCGAACGGGAAGTCGGTGGCCTTCCTGGTCGACGAGTCGGAGGGGATGTCGCTGTACGTCGCCTCAACCGAAGGCGGCGCGGCCCGGCGTCTGACCACGGCGCGGGTCAACGCCGCGACCGGTTCGGGCTTCGACTGGCTGCCCGACGGGTCCGGCCTGCTGGTGCGGATGACGCCGGCGAACCGCGGCGCGGCGCCCGACGTCACCCGCCCCCCGACCGGCCCGATCGTGGAGGAGACCGCCGGTCGCGCCGCGCCGGTGCGCACCTATCAGGACCTGCTGGGCTCGCCGGGCGACGAGGCGCTGTTCGATCACTATTTCACCAGCCAGCTGACGCTGGTCGGCCTCGATGGGACCACCCGCAACGTCGGCGGGCCTGGCGTCATTCTGGGGGCCTCGGTCTCGCCGGACGGCCGCTATGTGCTGCAGACGCGGGTCAAGAAGCCCTATTCCTACGTCGTCCCCGCCGGTCTGTTCCCGGCCGAGGTCTTCGTGACCGACATGCAGGGGCGGGTGGTGCATGGCGTCGCCGACCTGCCGCTGCGGGACAATGTGCCGACGCCGTTCGACGCCGTGGCGCCGGGTCCGCGCTCGGTCCAGTGGCGTGCCGATGCCGACGCGACCCTGGCCTGGGTCGAGGCCCAGGACGGCGGCGACCCCCGCAACGCGGCCGAAATCCGCGACACCGTCTTCACCCTGGCCGCGCCCTTCGACGCGCGCCCGACCAAGCTGATCGACCTGAACGAGCGCTTCTCCGGCATCACCTGGGGTGACGCGGACACCGCGCTGGTCAACAGCCGCTGGTTCAACACGCGGCATGAGACGCGCTGGATCGTCGATCCCTCCAACCCCGGCCAGGGCCGCCTGCTGCTGGAGCGGAACTATCAGGACCGCTACAACGATCCCGGCTTCCCGGTCACCGAGCCCGACGAACGCGGCCGCGCCCGCGTCCGCTTCGCCGCCGACGGCCGCATCGTCATGGCCGGCGCCGGCGCCACGCGCGAGGGCGAGTATCCCTTCGTCTCCCTGATGGACCCCGCGACCGGTCAATCCGAAGTCGTCTGGCGTTCGGCCCCGGGCGAATATGAGAGCGTCGTAGGCTTCCTGGACGACTCCGGCCGCCGGGTCGTCACGCGGCGCGAGACGCCGACCCTGCCGGCCAACCTGTTCGTGCGTGATCTGGACGCCGCCTCGCTGACCGCCCTGACCGACTTCCCCGATCCGGCCCCGCAGCTGGCCGGTGTGACGCGCGAGCTGATCACCTATGAACGCGCCGACGGCGTCATGCTGTCGGGCACGCTGTATCTGCCCGCCGGCTACGACAAGGACCGCGACGGACCCCTGCCGCTTGTCATGTGGGCCTATCCGGCGGAGTTCACCGACGCCGCCGTGGCCGGGCAGGTGGTCGACACGGCCAACCGCTTCGTGCGACCGGGCGGATCCAGCCACCTGTTCCTGCTGACCCAGGGCTATGCCGTGCTGGACGATCCCTCGATGCCGATCGTCGGCCGCGACGGGGCCGAGCCGAACGACACCTACATCGAGCAACTCAGCCAAAGCGCCGAGGCGGCGGTCAAGGCGGTGGTGGACATGGGCGTGGCAGATCCCGACCGCATCGCCGTCGGCGGGCACAGCTATGGCGCCTTCATGACCGCCAACCTCCTGGCCCACACCGACCTGTTCCGCACCGGCATCGCGCGATCCGGCGCCTACAACCGCACCCTGACGCCCTTCGGCTTCCAGTCGGAGCAGCGCACCTATTGGCAGGCGACCGAGACCTATACGGAAATGTCGCCCTTCACCTTCGCCGATCAGGTGAACGAGCCGATCCTGCTGATCCACGGCCAGGACGACGACAACCAGGGCACCTTCCCGGTCCAGTCAGAGCGCTTCTATGCGGCGCTGAAGGGCCACGGCGCCACCGTGCGCTACGTTGTCCTGCCGCTGGAGGCGCACGGCTATCGCGCCCGCGAATCCGTCGGCCACACCCTGTGGGAAATGGTCGGCTGGCTGGACAAGCATGTGAAGAACGCCCCGCCGCGGACCCCCGCCGCGACGCCGGTCGAAGCGGGCGCCCAGTAAGCGAAAGGGGCCCGGCGAGAACCGGGCCCCTCGTCACGTCCCTGTTCGGTTCTCGTCAGGTTCCGTCGGCTTGCGCCCCCGAGCGCGAACCGCTGTTCTGCGAGGCATCGCATGGGCACAGGAGGGCGCGATGAAGACGACGATGCTGATGGTGGCCGGAGCCGCCGCCGCGCTGGCGGGGTGCGCCTCGCTGATAACGGGGGGTGACCTGATCCGGCCGGACGAGCCGACTGTGCAGTTCACCTTTCAGAATACCTCGAACCAGGTGATCGACACTGTGCTGATCTCGACCTGTCAGGCGTCGTCCTATGGCCTGGACCGTCTGCCCGAGGGCGTCGCGGTGGGGCGGGGGCAGTCCTACACCTGGACGATCTCTTCGGGCTGCTACGACGTCATGGCCGGGGCCGTCGGCATCGGCTCGACCCCTGGAAAGCGCATCCAGGTCCCTGCGGGCCGTCCGTTCGTCCTGACTTACGACGGCGAGGACTGAGGTCGGCTTCAGACCCAAGAAAAAGCCGCCCCGGTTTTCCGGGGCGGCTTTTCAATCTCAAGACCGATCAGCTGATCAGCGGCCGCCGGGCACGCGCGGCTTCGGCGCGGGCAGCAGGCCTTCGCGCTGGGCGCGCTTGCGGGCCAGCTTGCGGGCGCGGCGAACTGCCTCGGCCTTCTGGCGGGCGCGCTTTTCCGAGGGCTTCTCGTAGTGCACGTGGCGCTTCATCTCGCGGAAGCTGCCTTCGCGCTGCATCTTCTTCTTCAGGGCCTTCAGCGCCTGATCGACGTTGTTGTCGCGAACGAAAATCTGAACCAGGTTCAACTCTCCTTTGGCCGCCCGCCGCGCACCTCGAAAGGGAGACGGGCAGACAAAACGAATTCGACCTCCGACGGACGGGGCCCGCGGATGAAGGCGGGCTGATACACGACCGACCGGGGCGTGTCCAGATCGTCGCGCCATGTTCCACAGGCTCGCGCCGCCCTTTTTCCGGGCCTATCATGTCCGCCATGAGCGATCACGACGTGCCGCGCGACGACTGGGCCTCCCGCATGGAGCAGACGGTGCTGGACGCCGCGCTGGACCGCGCGCCGACCATGGGCTGGAACGCCCGCATGGTCGCTTCGGCGTGTCAGGCCTGCGGCCTGTCCGACGGCGATCGCGAACTGCTGCTGCCCAACGGCCCGCGCGACCTGGCGGCCCTGCTGTGGCGGCGCAACGACGACGCGACCTTCGCCTCGTTGGCGGACGTCGACCCGACGACGCTGAAGATCCGCGAGCGCATCGCCCGCGCCGTCTCCGCCCGGCTGGAGGCGGCCGCTGCGGACACAGCGGTCGAGAAACGCGTGGCCGGCTTCATGGCCCTGCCGACCAACGCCGATCTTGCCCTGACCCTGACCTGGGCCACCGCCGACCGCATCTGGCGCTGGGCCGGAGACACGGCCACCGACTGGAACCACCAGTCCAAGCGCACCATCCTGTCGGGCATCCTGATCCCGGCCATGACCCTGCGCCTGTTCGACGGCAAGGAGGCCGCCGACGCCTTCGTCGCGGCCCGCATCGACAACGTCATGGCCTTCGAGAAGTGGAAGGCGGGCAAGGACTTCTATTCCCCCCTTCGCGCCGCGACCGACTTCTTGGCCGGCCTGCGTTACGGGCCGAAGGACGCGGCCTAGATCGCCGCCTAGATCGCCGCCTTCAGCAGAGCCGCAAATCCCGCCTCGTCGTCGAACCGCGCCCGCACTGGCCACCTCGTCACACGCCCGCGCCACTCCGGCGGCAATCGCACCCAATCCTTCTCGGTCGTGACCAGTCCCGCGTCGAAAACCGCCGCGCGGTCCGCCAGCGCCTTCAGCTCGCCTTCCGAATAGGCGGCGTGGTCCGGAAACGGCGCGAAATCCACCAGATCGCATCCTGCCGCCTTCAGCGAACGCTCGACCTTCCACGGCTTGGCGATGCCGGCGAACCCGACCTGCGGCCCCCCGGGCGGCGGCCCCTCGGGGGCCAGCCGCGCGACGAAGACCGGCAGGCTTCCAAACACCTCCATCAGTTCCGGATCGACCTCGGCCACATCTGTCGGCAGCAGCACGATCACGGCGTCGGCGCGCGCCAGTCCGATCTTCAGCGGCTCGCGCATCGGCCCGGCCGGAAACACCGATCCGTCGCCGAACGGCCATTCCTCGTCCCGCGTCTCGCCGTCCACCACGACCAGACTCAGCGCCTGCTTCAGCGCCGGATTCTGGTGCGCGTCGTCCAGCACCAGCGCCTCCGCGCCCGCCGCTGTCGCCGCCCGCGCGCCCGCGACCCGATCCCGCGAAATCCACGCCGGCGCCGTGGCCGCGATCATCAGCGGCTCGTCGCCCACGTCGGCCGCCGAATGCGTCGCCGGATCGACCCGCGCCGGCCCCTCCAGCCGCCCGCCATAGCCGCGCGACAGCGACTGCGCCTCCACCCCCGCCGCGCGCAGCAGGCGCAGGGCCTCCATGGCCACCGGCGTCTTGCCCGACCCGCCGACCGTCAGATTGCCGACCGAGATCACCGGCGCCCCGGCGTCGACCGGCGTCGCGCCCGCGATCCGCCGCGCGGTCGCCCCGGCCCAGATCCAGCCGAGCGGGGTCAGCAGCATCCGCAGCAGGGTCCCATGCTTGCGGTCTCGGCGATACCACCACCGCGGCGTGTTCAGCTTCATCGCCGCCCCTTCCGCGCCGGCAACAGCGGCTCCAGCGCCGCCATCACCTGATCGACCACGGCGCCGACCTCCGCCGCCGTGCGCCGCCCGGCCTCGCCCATCCGTTTCGCCGCCGCCGGATCGGTCAGCAGCGGCGCGATCGCCTCGGGCAATCCCTCCGGCGTCGCCACGATGTGCAGCCCGCCGCCGGCCGTCAGCATCTCGGTCACCGCCGCCCAGTTCGACATGTCCGGCCCGGTGAAGGCCGGCTTGCCCAGCCGCGCCGGCTCCAGCGGATTGTGTCCGCCCACCGGCGGCTGCCCGACCGCCGCATGGAAAGACCCGCCCATGATCACCACGTCGGCCAGCCGCAGGAACAGCCCCATCTCGCCCAGGGTGTCGGCCAGATACAGGTCCGTCCCTCCGTCCAGCATCTGCCCCCGCGACCGCACCGCCAGCCGCCAGCCCTCGGCCTCCAGCACCTGGGCCAACCCCGGCCCCCGCTCCGGATGACGCGGGACCAGGATCAGGCAGACCCGGCCCGTCAGCCGATCCAGCGCCCGTACGATGGCGGCCTCCTCGCCCTCATGGGTGCTGGCGGCCACGATCACCGCCCGGTCGCCGACCGCCGCGGACATCGCCGTGAAGGCCGCGGGATCATGCGGCGGCGCCTCGCCGGCCAGCTTCAGATTCGCCCGTCCGTCCACGCGCGCGCCCAGCGCCGCCAGTCGGTCCGCCGAAGCGTCGTCCTGCGGCAGCACCCGGTCGAACGCCGTCAGCAGTTTGCGCGCCGCCCCCGGAAACCGGGCCCAGCCGTCCGCCGTCTTCTGAGTGATCCGCGCGCTGACCAGCGCCAGCCGCACCCCCCGTGCCTTCGCCGCCAGCAGCAGGTTGGGCCACAGCTCGCTCTCGACCATGACGCCCAGCGTCGGCCGCCAGTGGTCCAGAAAGGCCGCGACCGCCTGCGGCCCGTCCACCGGGGCATACTGGTGGATCACGCCCTTCGGCAGCCGTCGCGCCAGCAACTGCGCCGACGTCACGGTCCCTGACGTGACCAGCACCGTCAGCTCGGGCCGCTCCCGCCGCAGGCGCTCCACCAGCGGCAGCAGCGACAGCGTCTCACCCACGCTGACCCCGTGCAGCCAGACCAGATCGCCTTCCGGCCGCGCGACCGAGGCATGACCCAGCCGTTCGTCCACCCGCGCGGCGTCCTCCTTGCCGCGTCGCGCGCGACCGTCCAGCAGGCGCGGGGCCAGCGGCTCCAGCAGGCGCGTCACGGCGCCGTATGCCCAAAGGGCCAGGCTCACTCAGATCCGCTCCAGGCCGGTGATCGCGTCCGCCCGTGTCTCGACCGCCGTCAGTCGCGCGGTCCATTCGGCGGCGACGACAGCGGGCTCCGCGCCGTCGGGATATGTCGCCGTCTCGTAGACGATCGCGCCGCGCCCGAACGGCAGCGGCAACAGCGCCCGATCCCAGCTGCCCAGCCGGATCGCCGGCCGGCACGACAGGCCCAGGAACACCACCGGCGCTCCCGACAGTTTCGCCATCAGCGGCACGCCCTCGCCCATGACGTTGGCCGGTCCGCGAGGGCCGTCGGGCGTGACCGCCAGCCCGCCGACCTTCAGCTGCCGCAGCCCGTCCCGCAGCGCCTGCGACCCGCCCTTGGCCGCCTGCGCCTTGTCCTTGTTGGCCGTCGAGCCGCGGATCGCCGGAAAGCCCACCCGCTCCAATGCCCGCGCGATGAACTGTCCGTCCGCGCTCAACGACACCAGCGCCTTGGTCGGCGTCGCCCGGTCCAGCGGCCACGACGCCGGCGAAAGCGCCAGCCGGGAATGCCAGAAGATCGGGATGACTCCCCCCCCGCGCGCCCAGATCGTCTCCGCCTGCGCCTCGCCTTCGCGGGTCCAGCGGATGGTGGCGAAGCAGAACCGCATCCATACGGCCAGCAGCCACGCCAGCCCGTCGCGGATCGCCGGATTGCGCAGCGGTCTCACGCCACGTCCTCCACCGCCGGCGTCCCGTCCAGCGACTGGCTGCGCGCCAACCGGGCATACAGTCCGCCTCTCTTCACCAGCTCGGCATGCGTTCCACTCTCGACGATGCGGCCCGCCTCCAGCACGTGGATGGCGTCGGCCTTCATCACGGTCGACAGCCGGTGGGCGATCATCAGTGTGGCGCGCCCCTCCATCAGCCGCTCCAGCGCGGCCTGCACCAGAGCCTCGCTTTCGGTGTCCAGCGCGCTGGTGGCCTCGTCCAGCAGCAAGATCGGCGCGTCCTTCAGGAAAGCGCGGGCGATGGCGATCCGCTGGCGCTGGCCGCCCGACAGCCGCGCCCCCGCCTCTCCGGCACGCGTGGCATAGCCGTCGGGCAGGGCGGCGATGAAGTCGTGCGCAGCGGCGGCCCGCGCCGCCGCCTCGATCTGATCGTCCGTCGCGTAGGGCCGCGCATAGGCGATGTTGGCGCGGATGGTGTCGTCGAACAGGAAGGGCTCCTGCGTCACCAGGGCGATGCGGTCGCGCAGGGCGTTCAGCGACGCCTCGCGGACGTCCACCCCGCCCACGGTGACCCGTCCGCCCGTCACGTCATAGAAGCGCGGCAGCAGGCTCAGGATCGTGCTCTTGCCCCCGCCCGACGGGCCGACCAGCGCGACCGTCTCGCCCGGCCGAAGCCTCAGCGTCACGTCCGACAGGGTGGGCGAGGGCGCCCCGGCATAGGCGAAGTCCACGCCCTCAAACGCCACCTCCAGCGGCCCGTCGGGCAGGGCGGTCGGGGTCGCCGCCTCGCGGATCTCAGGCTGGATGTCCAGGGCGTCGAACAGGCGCTCCGCCGCCGTCAGTCCCTCGGCCATCACCGTCTGCAGATTGGTCACCTGCCGCAGCGACTGCCCTGCCGCCATCAGCAGGCCGATGAAGGCGGCGAACGCCCCCACCGTCATCTGCCCTTCGCGCGCCTGCCATCCCGCATAGGCCATGACGGCGGCGACCACGATCATGGCCACCAGGTTGGAGAACGGCCCGGCGAAGGCCCGGCTGTCGGCCGACTTGATCACGTGACGCTGGCGCCGGTCGACCACCTCGCCGACGCGCGCCTCTTCCACCGCCTCGCGGTTCTCGATCTTGACCAGACGTACCCCGTCCAGGTTTTCCATCAGGGCGGTCGACAGGTTCTCGGTCTCGACCATCGCTCCGGTGGTCGCCTTGCGCATGCGCTTCGAGAAGCGCCGCATCACCCAGCTAATGACCGGCACGGCCAGCAGCACGATCAGCGTCAGCCGCCAGTCGGTGACGGCCATGTAGATCAGCACGGCGATCAGGGTCAGAGAATGTTGGGTGTAATTCACGACGCCGTTGGTGAAGGCCTCGCGCACCAGATTGGCGTCGAACAGCACCGAGGCGACGAAGCTGCCTGAGTGCTTGGCCCGCAACCGCGCCAGATCGGCCCGGATCATTGAGCCGAACAGCCGCACCTGGATGTCGCCGACGATGCCGTGGCCGATCCGGTTCACCAGCGCCGCCTGTCCCAGCGCCGCGACGGTCCAGATCACCGCCAGCCCGACGATCAGCAGCGGGATCGTGACCAGCGCCCCCTCCGGCGGAATGCGGATCAGGCCCCAGACCGTCACGGGCCGCTGCAGGAACAGCCCGTCGATCGCCGGCTCCAGCAACTGCAGCACCGTCGCCGCCATGACGCCGACCACCACGGCGCATGCGATCGACAGGGCGAGCGCGCCCTTCCGCTTCGACAGATGCTCGCGCCAGATCCGCCCCAGCAGGGGACGGCGCGCGGTCGTGGCGGCGGCGGCGGTCATCGGTCCGAGGTCGGACGGCCGGGCAGGGAAGTCAAGCGCGCACCGACGGCGCGCCTTCGAGGTCCCTGTTCAGAGAGTCACTGACCCGCCAGCGCCGGCGTCCCGCAGCCTTTCCCGAAGTACAGGCCGTTCAGGTAGTACCAGCGGTTCATGCGGGCCAGATTCTCGGCCAGCGCGGCCTGTCGCTCGTCCTCGCCCATGGCCTCCATGCCGGCAATGGCCAGGCCGGCCCCGGGCACCAGCATGGAGGCGCCGGCCTTCACCACGCCGCCGAACCGGCCGAACATGCTCTGCTCCCGGGTCTCGCCAAGCGCCTGACTGATCTCGGCCCCGGCGGCGACGATCTGCTCGCAGGTCAGGGACTGGTCGCTCTGCCGGATGATCGCTCCGGCGGACTCGACCTCCTGGGCCGACGCGGCGCCGGCCAGGCCGAGGCCGGCGAGCAGGGAAAGGGAAAGCACGAGACCACGCATCGCAAACTCCACTGATCGTTCGCGGTCACAACGGGCTCGACCCGCGCCGGTTGCCGCGCGCGGCGCCCCGCCGTGACGCCGGCGACGAAACCCCCTATCTCCGCCTCATGTCGCGCTACGACCTCACCACCCGCGCCGGCCGGTTCAGGGCGCACTGGGACTACGTCTGGGGCGACCATGCCTTCCTGCGGCGGTGGTTCCGCAACGCCCACTGGCTGGGGCCCAATCTGGTCCGCACCAACCAGCCCTCGCCGCGACAGCTGGCGGACTGGAAGCGGCAGGGGATCAAGACGGTGATCAACCTGCGCGGCGCCCGTGACGAGGCCTATTATGCGCTGGAGAAGGACGCCTGCAAGCGTCTTGGCCTGACCTTGATCGACGCCCCGCTGGACAGCCGCGACCCGCCCCAGCCGGACCGCATCCACCGCGCGCGGGAGCTGTTCCGCACCATCGAATATCCGGCCCTGATCCATTGCAAGTCGGGCGCGGACCGGGCCGGCATGATGGCGGTGCTCTATCGTCACTTCCATCTGGGCGAGCCGATCTCCGAGGCGATCAAACAGCTCGACAAGAAATACCTTCACCACCGCGAGGGCCTGACCGGCGTGCTCGACTTCACGCTGGAGAAGTATCTGAACGAGGTCGAGCCGACCGGCGTCACATTCGTCGAATGGATCGACTCCCCGGCCTACGACCCCAAGGCCATCCGCGCGGAGTTCAAGGCCCAGTGGTGGGGCACGCTGCTGACCGAGAAACTGCTGCGGCGGGAGTAGGGCATCAGCCCCACGGGCCACCGTGGCTCGGTCCCTTCCGCGTAGGCCGCTCGCCGCTCATCTGGGCCTTGCGCCGCTTGTCCTCCCGCCTCTCGCGCAGCTGGCCGCGCAGGACGAACCCCCAGTACACCAGCGCCATCAGCAGGAAGACCAGACCGGCCACCTGCTGGGCGTCGAAGGTGCGGCCGAACAGCTCCATCAGTGGGCGTCGCCGCGCGGGTCGATCAGCCGGTGCGCATGCAGGATGAAGTACCGCATGTGGGCGTTGTCGACGGTCGCCTGGGCCCGCGCCTTCCACGCCTTGCGCGCTTCGGCATAGTTCGGAAAGGCGCCGACGAACTCGACCTGCGACAGGTCCCGGAACACCGGCTGGTCCAGATGGCGCAGCTCGCCGCCGATGACGATGTGCAGCAGCTGTTCGGGGGCGTCGGGGGCGTCGGTCATCGGAGTCTCGTCAGGGGAGGTCGGCGGGCAGGGGTATGGACCGCGTCCGCCGTACGATCAACGGCCAAAGGGCCGGCGCGGCGCACACCAGCCCGGCCTGACGCGGGTCGGGGCGGTTGAACGCCCACGGCCGGCCGTGGTGGTCCGACACCTTCGCACCGGCCTCTTCAGCGATCAGGGCGCCGGCCGCCACGTCCCAGTCCCACTTCGGCGTCGGCGCGATGGCCGCGTCGAAAGCGCCCGCGGCGACTAGAGACAGGCGATAGGCCAGGGCGTTGCGTTTCTCCCAACGCATGGCGGGCCACGGTTCGGGCCACAGGGACGCATCGCCGAACAGGCGCGCGTCGCCCAGCACCGCCGCGTCGTCCAGATCGGCCGTGTCCGACGCCGTGATCGGCCGCCCGTTCAGGGAGGCGCCGCCTCCGGCAGTCGCGGTGAAGGTCTCGCCCAGCGCCGGCGCATGCACCACCGCAGCGACCGGCCGCCCGTCCTCGACGATCGCGATGGGCACGCACCACCACGGCCGGTCCTTCATGTAGGCGACCGTGCCGTCGATCGGATCGACCACGAAGATGCGCCGTTTCGACAGCCGCTGCGGTCCGTCGGCCGTCTCCTCGGACAGCCAGCCATGGTCCGGTCGCGCGGACAGCAGCCGGTCCTTCAGCACGGCGTCGACGGCCATGTCGGCGTTCGTCACCGGCGATCCGCCGGCTTTGGACCGGACGTTCAGCCCCTTGGCCCGTTCGCCCAGCGCCAGCTCGCCCGCCTCTCGCGCCGCCTCGACGATCAGATCAAGATCGGCCTGTAACCCGCTCATTTGCCTGCGATGGCGACCGCATCGAACATCAGGGACGGGCTGTTGAAACTTCCCCGGAACTCCAAGTCGGATCCGGCGGTCAGGCGGGCATAAAGGTCCAGCAGATTGCCCGCCACGGTGACCTCGTTGACCGGATGCGCGATCGCGCCGTTCTCGAACCAGAAGCCCGAAACCCCGGCCGACCAGTCGCCCGTGTCGGCGTTCAGCGACGGCCCGAACATGCTGGTGACCAGCAAGCCCTTGCCCGCGTCGGCCATCAGTCCGTCGAGGTCCTGGGCGCCCGGCGTCAGGTGAATGTTGTGGCCCGACACCCCAGATGGCCCAGCCCCGCCGCGTGAAGCATGGCCCGTGGACGTCATGCCCAGCTGCGCCGCCGATGACAGGTTCATCAGCCACGTCGTGATCACGCCGTCCTCGATCAGCGCCCGTTTCGTGACCGGCAGGCCTTCGTCGTCGAACGGCGTCGAGCCCAGACCTCGCGGCCGGAAGGGATCGTCAATGATTGATTGTCCGCTCGGCAGCACCTGCTTGCCCAGCCGGTCCTTCACGAAGCTCATGCCCCGCGCGACCGACGGCCCGGCCATGGCGGAGATCAGCGGCGACAGGACCTGGGTCGCCACGCGGTTTTCGAAGATCACCGGCGCGGTGGTCGACGCGATCTTCCGCGCCCCGACGCGCCGCACCGCGCGGCGCCCGCCTTCGCGACCGATCTCCTCCGCCGACGGCAGGTCGGCCAGCCAGCGCATGGCGCGATGCTCGCCCCCGCGCTCCATCGCTCCGTCCTTCTCGGCGATGACGGAGGCGCCCAGCGAGAAGACGCTGCCGCGATGCACGCCGTCGAAGCCTTCGGACGTCACCAGCCGCCACCGGCTGGCGCTGGTCGAGGCGTGCCCGCCCTCCGACTTCGCCACGCCCTCGACGGCCAGCGCCGCGGCCTCCGCCTCCACCGCCGCGCGCTCCAGCTCCGCGGGCGTCGGCTCGGACGGGTCGAACAGCTCCAGATCGGGCAGGGCGCCCCGCGCCAGTTCCTCGGCCGTCGCCAGCCGGGCATAGGGGTCTTCGGGCGCCAGCTTCGCCATCGCCACGACGCGCTCGATCAGCCGCGCCCGCGTCGCCGGCGACAGGTCGGACGAACTGACGGTCGCCTGTCTCCGCCCCACGAAGACCCGCAGCGACAGGTCGCGGCTCTCCTCGCGCTCCACCTCTTCCAGAGCCCCGTTGCGCACGCCGACGGACAGGGACGCCCGCTGGGCCAGCACGGCCTCGGCGGCGTCGGCGCCGGCCTTGCGGGCGGCGGCGATCAGGTCGGGCAGAAGGTCGTCGGGGGCGGCGTCGAACATGCCCCGATATGGCCGGGCCGCCGCCCGCCCGCAACAGGCCTCAGCCCATTCCCGCGACCGCGATCAGGATCACGACCGCCGCGCCGACCAGGGACAGCCAGGTCAGGACCATGCCCACCGCCCGCGGCAGGTTGGGCGCCTTCATCGCCATTCCGGGCGCATGCAGCAGCCGACCCAGCAGGAACGCCCCGCCCGTCACGTGGATCTCCGTCGGACTGGCCCCCAGCTGCGCCATCAGGATCAGCGCCCCGATCATCAGCGGCGCATACTCGGCCGCGTTTCCGAACGCCCGAGACCGCGTCGTCAGCTCGCCCGCCTTCCCATCGCCCAGCGCGATCCGCATCGTCCGGCGACCGACCATGACCCGCAGCGACAGGGCGATCAGCCACAGGATCAGAAGCGCGGTCCACAGACCGGCGGCTTGCAGGGCGCTCATCGGGTCTCCCTCGCGATCGGATAAAGGCGGAAGCGGTCGTCGAAGAAAGGCGTCCGTTCATAGAACCACTGCAGGCGCGCGTCGCCGTTCGCCGCGAACTCGGGCTCCGCCGTCAGCTTGGCCTCGAACTCGGCCCTCAGCGCCGGATCGGCCGCCAGCATGCGGTCCGCCAGCGGCGCGATGGCATAGCCTTCGATGTATTCCACCCGGTTCAGCACCTCGGGGATCAGTCCCCAAGCGAAGAAACTCTCGTTGGACTGCGGCTCCAGCAGCAGCACGACCACGTCGCCCAGCGGCTGATCGGTCGGCACCCGCACCGAGCCGACCGGGAAGGTCCAGTCCCGCCGCTCCACCTCCACCGTCTTCACCGAGATCGGCACGTGACCTTCGTTGGTCCGCCCGGCGACCGTCGGATCGACCAGACGCAGCATGTCCACGTCCACGGTCCGCGGCGCTTCGATACGCTCCATCCGCACGCCATGGATCGCCAGCCGCTGGATCAGGTCGGCCCGATGGCCCGGCACCCAATAGGCCTCGGGCCGGCTCAGCGTCAGCGTGGGGCGCGAGCCGTAGAAGGGCAGGGACCACGGCTCCGGGTCCGGCACGCCCAGCCAGCGAATCTCCTCGCGCCCGGACGCCTCGGACCGGTAGGTCTCATACCGGATGCCCTTGAACTGCACGGTCCGCTGCGGCGTCGGATCGGGCTCGAAGTTCGCCGGAATCTCCGCCGGCCTCAATGCCGCATCGGACCGGATCGCCGCACGCAGGTCTCCGCCGTCCTCAGCCAGAATGCGCAGCGCCGCCTCGATGAAGACGTAGGTCCCCAGAACGCGCTGGTCGAACGGCTTCAGGCTGTGGTTCTCGATCAGGATGGTCGGCACATGCGCCGCCGCGCCCCAGCCGTTCGAGAACCGTTCACCCAGTCCTCCGTCCGACATCCCGGCCTTCGGATCGTCCCCGTCCACCCCGAACACCAGCTCGCCCGGGATGTGCCCTTGGCCTTCCAGGGCGCCGTACATCGCCGGCTTGAATGTGGCGTCCAGCCAGGCGGAGCTGTGCGGCGAGCGGCTGTAGGCTCCGCTTTCGCCGTTGAATCCGAAGGTGATGTCGTACTGGTAATCCATGCCGTCGGTGACGTGCACGTCGACGTACAGGTCCGGCCGGTACTTCACGATCAGGCCGCGCACGGCGCGCATCTCGGCCTGGTCCAGCTTCATGTAGTCGCGGTTCAGGTTCTGGTTGGTGGCGGTGTTCCGCCAGCCCTGGATCCGCGGGCCGCGCTGGTTCGGGCGGCTGTACTCAGACGCCCGCTCGTGCCCGTCGACCGACAGGATGGGGATCAGGATCAGGTTCACCTCGTCCAGCAGGTGCGCCTTGCCGTAGTGGGCGATGTCCCGCAGCAGCATCATCCCGGCGTCCTTGCCGTCGATCTCGCCCGGGTGGATGCCCGCCTGGACCATCAGCACCGGCTTGGCCGGATCGAACGCCGCGCCGTCCTTCGACGCGATCACCGCATAGATCGACCGCCCCTCGGGAGAAGTCCCGAACTCTTCGATGCGGATCAGGTCCGACGACGCGTCCAGCCGGTCGAACCATGCCCGTGTCCCGGCGTAATCAGGGCTGAAGTTCAGGTCCGGATCCTTCTCGAAATCCGTGGCCCACGGATCGGTCGCGGGGCGCAGCAGGGCACGACTGGCTCCGTTCCACTCCGGCGCGGGCGGCAGGAACTCCGTGTCCCAGGGGGCGGCGTTCGGGGCGGACTGGCTCATGGCGGGGCTCGCGGACAGGGTCAGGGCGGCCGCGGCCGCAAGGATCGGGAACAGGCGCATCCGCCTTCCTCACCCAGGAAACGGCCCAGTTCAACCTGTCGCGCGGCGTTGCGCCACATCATCACGGTGAAACGCGCTCCCCACCTCCGCCGTTCGTCGGCGGCTGTGTCCGTCGGCGGACGCAGTGTTTCCTCCCAAGGAGTTGCATCATGTCGAAGTGCCTTGCCGCAGCGGCCGCCCTGGCCGTCGTCTCTCTCGCCGGCGCCGCCCAGGCCCAGTCGGCTCCGGGCCAGTGGACCTTCGGGTTCGAGGCCGGCGCGGAGTTCCCCGCCGATGGCGACGTCCACACCGGGGCCGTCTCGCCCATCCCCGATCTCGGGCCTCTGAATCCGGCGCTCACCGGCGTCTCGGCCGAGCTGCGGATCGAACCGCGCAGCTATGACGACATCTATGGCGAAGCCTTCAATCTGGGCTTCGAAGCCACCTACGGGGTGAGCGCAGACGCCGAAGCCTTCGGCTCGGTCCGCTACGTCAAGCAGGACGAAGGCACGGTTCAGGTCGGCGGCGCCTTCGTGCCAGCGCTCACCACCACTCTGCCGGTGTTCGGCACCTTCGGCGACGTGGAGACCTGGGTGGTCGAAGCGGGCTATCGCCAGTACTTCGGCTCGGGGAACGTCCGTCCCTACGTCGCGGGTCGCCTCGGCGCCGCCTTCACCGACGACGTGAACGCCACGTTCGAGATTCCGGACGCCGACATCCTGATCGCCGACGTGCCCTTCTATTCCGGCACGACCAGCCTGACGGCGGGCCTCGACCTGGGCGTCTCCTGGAGGCTCAGCGACGCCGTCACCCTGCAGGCCGAGACCGGCTATCGCTATGTGGGCGAGCTCGACGGCGACGATTCCGCGATCGGCGGCCTGGGCCTCGCCTCCATCAACGACATCGGCGACCGCAGCTATGTGCCGCTGACGGTTCGGGCGAAGTTCGCGTTCTGACGGTTGAGCGAGGCCCGGGCCGCCGGGCCTCGCTCACCTCCTTGCCGCCGCGTCCGCCGGTCAGTCTTCGGTCATGTTCCCCAGGGCCGCATTCAGCCGCGCGATTTCGCGTTCCTCGCGCTCGCGGCGCCGGTTCAGTCCTGCGAGCTGGCGTTCCTGAGCCGACGTCTTACCGCCGGCCGCTTCGGCCGCGGATTCGATGACCTCGATCTCCTCGTCGATCTCGGCCAGACGTTCCTCGGCCTCGAGGAGCGAGTTGGTCAGGCGTTCTTCGCGCGTGAGCCTCGGGGCGGCAGACGCTCTGGCGGCGTTTCGCCCGGCGAGAACCTGAGCGTCGGCGGTCGTCGCAACGGTCGCCGCAGGGATGGCCGTCGCCAATGCTGCGGCGCAAATCAGGAAAAGGCGCATCAGAAGCTCTCTGCAAAAGCTGACGAAGAGTACTCAGCTTAAATTACTTTTCGGTCACGATAATAGCGATATTTCGCCACATTCTACGCACGACGGACGAACCGTGCGGGCCTCGTCGTCAGTTCGCCGAAACGCACCCGGCGTCGCTCATGCCGCTCCGCTAGCTCCAGGCGCCTTGAAGGACGAGCAGCAGATAGCGCGCGATGATGAGGACCAGGGCCACGGCGTTCACCCAGCGCCGCCTCGAGAACCAGATGGCGATCAGGCAGGCGTAGTAGAGGAAGGCGGTCCACGACACCGAGATGTCGAGCCAGGAGGCCTTCCAGACCGCGAAGCCGTCCTGGGCCAGCAGGAGGGTGCCCACGTCGTAGAGCAGCACGCCCGCCAGCGTGATCACGCCCAGGATGAAGCGCCGTCGCTTGAGATAGTGGTCGTCCAGATCGCTCCAGTCGGCCAGCGATTTCGGAAACACCACGCTGGCGGCGACGTAGTAGAAACCCGAGATGACGATGCCGATGACCAGGGCCAGATAGGTGACCTCGGCGTCCCGGTACTGCTGCCAGGCGTAGAGCCAAAAGGCCGCGAGATCGAGCAGCAGGAACAACGCCAGCAGAGGCGTGAGCACACCCACCCGCACCGCGCGGCGCTCCTCCACCAGCCTCGCCACGCCGGCGATGACCTCGGCCACCGACAGGCCGAGCACCAGGCCGAAGAGGGTGAAGAAGAACTCGAAGTCGCTCATGGGCTCCTAGCTCAGCGGCGGCAGGCGCAGGAAGCTGGTGACGTTCACGCCGAGCATCACCAGCAGCAGGGCCAGGTTCACCACCTTGCGTCGGATCAGGAGGATCGGCGGGATGCAGGCGAAGAAGATCAGCGGCTGCCACGACAGGGACAGGTCGGTCCAGAAGTCCAGACGCGCGGCGCGACCCTCGGCGCTCAGGCTGGGGATCAGCTCGAACATCGTCAGGCCCGCGGCGGCGATGCACACCATGACCAGCCGCCGGTGGCGCAGATAGACCTCGTCGAGATCCGGCTCGCGCCCGAAGTCCCGAGGCAGGACCACCGAGGCGGCGACGTAGTAGAGGGCCGAGGCGCCCAGCGCCAAAACGATGACGCCGTAACCCAGTGGGCGGTCGCTGTAAGCCTGATAGGCGCTGAGCCAGAAGCCGCAGAGGTCGGTCAGCAGCAGGAGCGCCAGCACGGGCGTCAGCATCCCGATCCTGACGCCGCGCGCGTCATGGGCCAGCCGCGCGAAGCCGGAGACGACCTCCACCACGGAGAGACCCAGGACGAGCCCATAGAGGGTGAAGAAGAACTCGAACGGGCTCATCAGTAGAGCCACCAGATGACCAGGACCGAGGCTAGCGCCAGACCGATCCGGTGCGCCCACAGATTTCGCCAGAACAGCAGCACGATCGGGATCAGGTAGATGACGACGAAGGTCTCCAGCAGGGCCTGCACCGAGTAGACACGCCCGCCGCTGAGGTATCCGACCATTCCCGCCGACGTCGGGATCATCATGGCCACCATGACCAGCCGCGAATGGGACAGGTAGAAGTCGTCGAGCGACTGATGGCGGTCGGCGTCGTCGGGGAACATCACCGTGCTGACGACGACGTAAGGCAGAGCGACGGCCAGGCTGATGATGAAGACCGTCGCGTCTATGGGAACGTCTTGCAGACTCTGCCAGGCACCGGTCCAGTTGAGCACAGCGTGGCTGAGCAGCCAGACGCCCAGCAGAGGCACGCAGACGCCGATCCGAACCTCGTCGCGCGCCCGCCACAGCTTGCCGAAGCCGATGCCGACATTGGCCACCGCGATGCCGAGGATCAGGCCGAAGAAGCTGAACAAGAACTCGAACGGGCTCATCGGGTGTCGTCCGGAGAGGCGCTGCCGAGCTCCCAGGCTCCCCCCTGCGCGAGGAGGAAGACGTCGGAAATCACCAGGTGCGCGTCCATCGCGAACAGCCCGAGGAAGGCCAGGGCGGCGAGACGTCCCTTGGGGAGGAAGGCGGCCAGCAGCGCCAGGCTTGCGAACATCACCATCAGCCGCAGAAAGCCCCAGAGGGCCTCCGGCGCCTGGGCCGAGATGAGCATGGCCGCGACGCTGAAGTTCAGCATCTTGGCGGCGAGGACCAGGCTGAAGATCAGGCGGTGATGGCGCCAGTAGTGGGCGTCGAGGTCCAGACCGTCCTCGATCTCGCGAGGAAAGACCAGGGTGGCGGCGAGGTAGAGCAGGCCGCTCGTCGTCAGCCCCAGCATCAGCAGGGCGATGCTGTAGGGAGCGTTCTGATTCAGGATCAGCGACTGGTTCCAGAAGGTCGCGACGTCGATGACCATGAAGATGGCCAGGAGGGGCGTCAGCCAGCCGACCCGGATGCGGTGCCCCTCGTGCACCAGCCGGCCCACGCCTGCGACCAGCTCCACCACCGCCAGTCCCGCGACGAGGCCGATGAAGGTGAAGGAGAACTCAAACGTGCTCATCGGAACAGGCCCGCAAGCTGAACGAGGGGGATGAGTGCAAGACCGACCCGGTTCGCGCGCCGGTTCGCGGTGAAGAGCAGGGCCAGCGGGATCAGGATGCGGATGGCGAAGTAAGCGCCCTCAAATCCGCCCGGGTATCCCCTACCGTCGACCAGCGCCCACACACGACCCACGATGACCGGCGCGGCGACCCCGATCAGCATGAACCGCCGATGGTCGAAGAAGTGCTCCTCCAGCGAGACGCCCTGTCCTTCGCGAGGGAACATCAGCCGAGCGATGAATACATAGGGCAGCGCTGTCAGGGCGGTGACCAGCATGAACTCGGCGCCGACCGCCAGAATCTCCCGATAGGCCCAGAAGGTGATCCATGTGTTCATGATCCCCAGCAGGACACACAGGGCCAGGACCGGCGTGCAGAAGCCGACCTCTATCCTTCGCCGGTCGCGCCACATGTCCGCAAAGCCCGACACGACCTCTGCCGCCGCGAGGCCCAGGATCAGACTGTAGAAGGCGAAGACGTATTCGAACGCGCTCAACCGGCCCCCCGACCGTGATTCATACGGTCAAGCTATTTCCAGATCGGCGTTCCGTCACCCGGCAATCCCAGCCGGTCCCACATCTCCGAGACCCGGTCGACCACGGCCTCGTCCATGCGGATCACCTCGCCCCATTCGCGCTTGGTCTCGGGCTCCAGCTTGTCGGTGGCGTCCAAGCCGATCTTGGAGCCCAGCCCGCTCTCGGGGCTGGCAAAGTCCAGATAATCGATCGGGGTGTTCTCGATCACCGTGATGTCCCGCGCCGGATCCATCTTGGTGGAGATCGCCCACATCACGTCCTTCCAGTCGCGGGCGTTCACGTCGTGATCCACGACGATGACCCACTTGGTGTACATGAACTGGCGCAGAAAGCTCCAGACGCCCAGCATCACCCGCTTGGCGTGGCCGGGATAGGCCTTCTTCATCGACACCACGGCGATGCGATAGCTGCACCCCTCGGGCGGCAGCCAGAAGTCGACGATCTCGGGGAACTGCTGCTGCAGCAGGGGGATGAACACCTCGTTCAGCGCCTCGCCCAGCACGCTGGGCTCGTCCGGCGGCCGGCCGGTGAAGGTGGTCAGATAGATCGGGTCGCGACGCATGGTGATCACCGTCACCTGAAACACCGGGAAGGTCTCGACCGAGTTGTAGTAGCCGGTGTGGTCGCCGTAGGGGCCCTCCGGCGCGTGCTCGTCCAGCAGGACGTGGCCCTCCAGCACGATCTCGGCCTGCGCCGGCACCATCAGCGGCACGGTCTTGCAGGGCACAAGCTCGGTCTTGGCCCCGCGCAGCAGGCCGGCGAACTGGTATTCCGACAGGGTGTCGGGCACCGGCGTCACCGCCGCCAGGATCGTGCCCGGATCGGGGCCCAGAACCACGGCGCAGGGCAGCGGCTCGCGCTTTCCGGCCTTCTTGTGCCGCGCGTAATGCTGGGCCCCGCCGCGATGGGCCAGCCAGCGCATGATGGCCTTGTCCTTGCCCAGCACCTGCATGCGGTAGATGCCCAGGTTGAAGTCGTCCTCGCGGTCGTCGGACGGTCCCTTCGTGACCACCAGGCCCCAGGTAATGAGGGGGGCGGGTTCGCCGGGCCAACAGCCCTGGATCGGCAACGATGTCAGGTCGATCTGGTCGCCCTTCAGCACCACCTGCTGGACCGGCGCGGTCTTCACGACCTTGGGCCGCATGGCCATGACGGTCTGCATCAGCGGCAGCATCTCCATGGCGTCGCCCAGGCCCCGCGGCGGCGTCGGATTGCGCAGGAAGGCCAGCAGTTCGCCGACTTCGCGCAGTTCCGCCGCCGTCGTCCGCGCCTTCTTCTCCAGCGTGACGCCCATGGCCACGCGCTTCACCGTGCCGAACAGATTGGCCAGGCAGGGGATGGGGCTGATCGAGCCGTCTGGCATGACCGGCTTTTCGAAGATCACCGCCGGGCCGCCGTTGCGCAGCAGCCGCGTCTGGATCTCCGTCATCTCCAGATGGGTCGACACCGGCTCGCTGACGCGCACCAACTCGCCCTCGGCTTCCAGCATGTCGATGAAGTCGCGCAGGGACGAATAGGCCATGCGGCTTGGCTTAGGCGGGGGCGCGCGTCCTGTCACGCCCGGCCAGGCTGCGGTCGATCGCCACTACGGCCAGGCCAACCATGGCGAAGAAGACCAGCAGGCCTGAGAAGTTCACCGCCGCCCCGGCGATCCCCAAGGCGTCCACGTCCACGAACCAGTACGGCCACCAGCCGCTGGCCGATCCGTGCAGCAGCGTCCAGCCGCCGTAGGCCAGCGGGAAGATCAGCCACCTCAGCGGCTCCCGCCAGCCCAGCCGCGTCCGGGGCGTCAGCGCCAGCCAGTCGATCAGCATGGCCAGCGGCATCACCGTGTGCAGGCTCTGATCGACCCACCACTGCAGCCCCGTCGGCTTCCACGTGGCGGCCAGCAGCAGGTGATAGACCGCCCCCACCACCACCGCGAACATCGTGACCGCCGCCCGCGCCGAGTTCGACGCCGCGAAGCGCCCGACCGCAGTCCCACCCGCCAGCGGCGCCGTCATCGCCAGCGCCACCAGCAGGTTGGTCAGGATGGTGAAGTAGCTGAAGAAGTTCAGCGTCCGCCCGGCGATCTCGGCCGGCGGCACGCCGTCGATCATCAGGGCGTACTGCGCCCCCAGCGTCGCCCAGCCCAGGCCGGCGAACGCCCCGCGCCAGATCGCGCCGGCTTTCAGCCGACCAGCCATGCCACGCAGACCGCCACGCCCGCCAAGACGCCGGCCCACGCGCCGACCTTCAGCGCCCGGCGGTCGCGACCGCCGTCGCGCAGCCCCGCCCTCAGGCCTCTCAGAAAGACGTCGATCGCCGGTTTCGAGGTCATGCCCATTCGTCGTCCCAACGGAAGTCCTTGTCCAGCCAGTCGCCCAGCCGCCCGTCGGGCCGCGCCAGGGCGTGGATGCGGTCCATCTCCTCCGGCGTCAGTTCGAAGTCGAAGACGTCGAAGCTCTCGGCCGCCCGGCTTTCCTTGGTCGTGCGCGGGATGGCGATCACCCCCTGCTGGATCAGCCAGCGCAGCGTCACCTGCGCCGCCGTCTTGCCGTGGGCCCGGCCGATCTCGACCAGGGTGGCGTCGTCCGCCACCTGACCCTGCGCCAGCGGAGACCAGGCCGTGACCGACGACCCCAGCTCGCGCGCGGTCTCCAGCAGCTTGGTCAGCTTCAGATAGGGGTGGTACTCGACCTGATTGGTCACCAGCCGCGCCTCCGACAACGACTGCGCACGCCGCCACTCCGCCGACGGGAAGTTCGACAGGCCGATCGACCGCGTCAGCCCGCGCGCTTTGGCCGCGTTCAGCGCGCCCAGCGTCTCCTCCCACGCCGGCGACGTCTTGGGCCAGTGCAGCAGCAGCAGGTCGGGCGTCGTGCCCAGGCTGGCGGCCGACTCCTCGGCCTGGCGCAGGAGGGCGTCGTGCCCGAAATGCGCCACCCAGATCTTGGTCGTCAGCCAGACGTCCTCGCGCCGGACCAGACCCTCGTCGATCGCGTCCCGGATGCCGGCCCCCACCGCCGCCTCGTTCTTGTAGATCCAGGCCGTGTCGATGTGGCGATAGCCGATCCGCAGCGCCTCGCGCACCATCCGCCGGGCGTCGTCGGGCTCCAGCTGCCAGGTGCCGAACCCCAGCAGGGGGATGGCATGGCCGTCGACATGGGCGGCGGGCTGGTCTGTCATGGGGCGCTCCAGAGCGGGTGAGGCGAGGGGAACGCCTCAGGTGGGACGCCGCTCCGCCGGTTCAACCAGCCAGTCCGCGATCTCGTCCCACAGCGGCTCCAGTCCGCGCCGGAACGCGCCCTCGTGCCCGATGCGGGCGACGCCGTAGTCCCGCGGGGTCCGGACGATCATTTCCGAAGGCGCGCGCGGATAGATCGCCAGCATGTCCGGCGCCGTGCGGGGATTGGCGATGGGGTCGTCGGTGAATATCCAGCTGCGGATCGGCGCGCTCACCTCCGCGAACCGGTGGGGCGCCAGCCGTCCCTCCAGCTCGTCGGCGAAATAGCGGGGGTTCAGGCACCACCGCCGCCAGGTCTCGAACACGCCGCGGGGCAGGTCCGCCCCCCGCCACAGCCGCCCGCTCTTCACATAGCCGCGCCGCATCAGGTCGAAAGGCCCGAAGCCGAACCAGAAGAACAGCTCCAGCGGATTGTAGCTGCGGTGGTGCTTGCCCCAATAGCCGGATCCCACCGAGACGAAGGCGTGCCGGTCGATCCGCTCGTGATTGTCCATGAAGCCCACGAAGTGTCCGCCCACGCTGTGCCCCACGTGCACGATCGGCAGGCCCGGCGCGGCCTCCGCCAGAGCGTCCAGCGCCGCCGGCATGTCCAGCCGGCCCCAATCCGGATAGTCCATCCGCATCGCCGCCAGATCGTCCGGCCGCGACCCGGCGATGCCGCGAAAGTCATAGGTCAGGGCCGACAGCCCCCGCCCCGCCATGTGCCGCGCGAACCGGTCGTAGAAGCCCAGCGGGAACCCGGTGCCCGAGCTGATCAGAACCGCGGCCTGCGGCGCCTCCGCCGGAAACAGCCGCGCCGCCAGCGGAAAGCCGTCGCGGGCCGGGATGGTCAGGTCTCGGGGCTGCGGCGGCATAGGTCCGTCCTTTTCAGCAACGAACCCTTATGCCCGCATGACGCGGCGTCAGGTCAAGTCGGGATGCGCCCTGCGCAGCGCCGCCGACGCCACCTTGCGCCACCGCGCCTTCAGCTCCGCCTCCAGCCATTCCCGATCGACCTCCGCGATCCGGATTAGGACATAGGAATAGCCGCGATAATGGTCCGTCAGGTGAAACGTGCCGGGCTCCATCTCCACCAGCATGTCGCGCCGCTCGAGCGACCCCACGTCCAGCGCCAGGCTGTCGTCCTCGGACCTCAGTCGGGTCAGGAACTTCCCGGCGATCCGCCAGCACGGCTGGCCGTATGCCGCGCTCCGCTCGGCGCCGGGCAGGGCCATGATCAGGGCGTCGATCTCCTCGGCCGTCATCCCGGTCTCCGGATGCGAAAAGGGCCGCTGCCCGTGCGGGAAGCGGCCCCTGATCGGTCGGACGTGCGCCCGATCCTATTCGATGTCTTCGTTCAGCAGGCCGACCTTGAAGAAGCCGTTCTCCTGCAGATTATTCATCACTTCCATGAAGCTGTTGTACTTCACCTCGGCGTCGGCGCGGATGAACAGACGCTCCTCGCGGCAGTTCCCACCGCCCAGGGCCGCGCACACGTCGGCCGGCAGGGTCTCCAGCGTCGTCTGCTGGTCGGCGATGAACAGCGAGCCCGATTCCTGGATGGTGATGTAGACCGGCTCCTCGAAGTCCTCGACCACGCTCGGGTTCGGCGGCGGCAGGTCCAGGCGGATCGACACGGTGGCCAGCGGCGCCGCCACCATGAAGATGATCAGCAGCACCAGCATGATGTCGACGAACGGCGTGACGTTGATGTCGCTGTTCTGCTCGGGGGTCTTGCCGCCGCTCGGTCCGGCCAGTTTCGCGCCCATGCGTCGCGTCTCCATGTCGTGCCCCGGTGGGGCGTGCTGAAACTTCCGGACGGCTTTGGCCGACCCGGCGGCGCTTGTAAAGCGGTCTCGGGTCGCGAACGGTTCCGTGCCGCCGACTTACCCCCGCTAGGGGAAAATCAGCCGCGCGCCAGGCGCAGGAACCGGTCCTTCAGGGCCGGGTCGTCCTTGAAGACGCCAGTGAACCGCGTGGTGATGGTCGAAACGTGGCGGTGGTGCACGCCGCGCGTGGTCATGCACTGGTGCTCGGCGTCGATCAGGATGGCCGTGCCCCGGGGCGCCAGATGCGTCTCGATCGCCTCGGCGATCTGATTCGTCAGCACTTCCTGCGTCTGCAGCCGCTTGGAGAAGATCTCCACCACCCGCGCCAGCTTGGAGATGCCGACCACCTTTTCGTCCGGCATGTAGGCGACGTAGGCCTTGCCCAGGAACGGCGCCATGTGGTGCTCGCAGTGGCTCTCCACCTCGATCTCGCGCAGCAGGACCATGTCGTCATAGCCCTGCACGTCCTCGAACGTGCGGCTCAGCTCCTTGCCCGGATCGGCGTCATAGCCCTCGAACCATTCGGCATAGGCGTCGACCACGCGCTTGGGCGTGTCCTTCAGCCCCTCGCGGTCGGGATCGTCCCCGGCCCAGGCCAGCAGCGTCCGGACGGCCTTCAGGGCCTCCTCGCGGCTGGGGCGGGCGGGCGAGTCGTTGACGCTCACCAGAGCGGGGACGACGGGGCTTGAGCTCATGGATCTTTTCAGCGGCTTAGTGGCGCCGGGACGAAGGTCCCGGAAATGACGCGTGCCGCGCTCCCTCAAAAGGCGCCGTGCGCCCTATCGGCGATCGACGATGGACCGCTATATGGGCGACCCCCTCCGTCCCGCAAGAAAACCCACGATCGTCGCAACAATATGTCGCTGGTCCTCTACGACACCCTGCATCGCGAAAAGCGCGTCTTCGAACCGCGCGACCCGAACCGGGTGACACTCTACGTCTGCGGCCCGACGGTCTATGACCACGCCCACATCGGCAACGCCCGCCCGCCGGTGGTGTTCGACGTCCTGGTGCGCCTGCTGCGCCGGACCTACGGCGCCGACAAGGTGATCTACGCCCGCAACGTCACCGACGTGGACGACAAGATCAATCAGCGCGCCGCCGCCCTGGGCGTGCCGATCGGCGAGATCACGGCCAAGTACGCGGCCCACTATCTGGCCGACATGGCGCGCCTGAACGTCGCCCCGCCGGACCTCGCCCCCCACGTCACCGACCACATGGACGCGATCGTCCGCCAGATCGCCGCCATCGTCGACGCCGGCTGCGCCTATGCCGCCGAGGGCCACGTCCTGTTCGACGTCTCCAGCTATCCGAACTACGGCCGCCTGTCGGGCCGCAACCTCGACGACATGATCGCCGGCGCCCGCGTCGAGGTCGCGCCCTACAAGAAGAACGCCCACGATTTCGTCCTGTGGAAGCCCTCGAAGGAGGGGGAGCCGTCGTGGCCCAGTCCGTGGGGCGACGGCCGCCCCGGCTGGCACATCGAATGCTCCGCCATGATCGAGGAGAACCTCGGCCTGCCCATCGACATCCACGGCGGCGGCATCGATCTGGTCTTCCCCCACCATGAGAACGAGATCGCCCAGGGCGTCTGCGCGCATGGCCACGCCCGCGGGCCCGAAGCGCACGGCGAGTATGCGAAATACTGGATGCACAACGGCTTCCTGACCGTGGACGCCGAGAAGATGTCCAAGTCGATCGGCAACGTCCTGCTGCTGCACGACCTGGTGCAGTCGATGCCGGGCGAGGTCGTGCGCTGGGCGTTGATCAGCGCCCACTACCGCCAGCCGCTCGACTGGAACCAGTCGCTGCTGGAACAATCGAAGAAGAACCTCGACCGCCTCTACGGCGCCCTGCATCGCGCAGCCGGGATCGAGGCGACCGAGGACGAGCCGCCCGTCGACTTCCTGAAGGCGATTCAGGATGACCTGAACACCCCGGGGGCCATGGCGACCCTGTTCGCCCTGTCCAGCGAGATCGAACGCGGCATGACCTCCGGCGACCATGCCGCCGTCGCCGTCGCCAAGGGCCGGCTGGTCGCTGCCGCCGCTCTGCTGGGCGTGCTCCAGTCCGACCCCGCCGCCTGGCTTGAAGGCGACGTCGACGACGCCCTGCGCACCGAGGTCGAAGAGCTGCTTCAGGAACGCGCCGCCGCCCGCGCGGCGAAGGACTGGCCCGCCGCCGACCGCATCCGCGACCGCCTGAACGCCCTGAACGTCGTCGTCATGGACGGCCCCGACGGCGCGACCTGGCGCATGAAGTGACGCGCCGTATCCTTCTCCTCTTTTGGGAGAAGGTGGCCCCGCGGAGCGGGGTCGGATGAGGGGTCAAGGCACGACGCCGAAGGCGTTGGGCCGAGGAGAGCGACGTCCTCGGTCGCATGCGACCTCGACCACCCCTCATCCGTCAGGCTTCGCCTGCCACCTTTTCCGACAAGCGGAGCAAGAAGATGCGGCGGCCATCCGCGCGCAGTTGTGACGATCCCGTCCGTCTTTCCGGGCCTTTTCAACGCGTTGGATTTTTCTCGCCCCGAGTTTCCGACGTCGGTTTCGGGGTGATGCAGCATCTGGGAGTTCCGTCGCGGGGGAGGGCGCAAGGCCTTGCGAGCTTGTCGCGGCGGGAGCGGTTCGAGCGGGGGCCGACCGGGACGTGTCATCGTCACGGGAGGCCGGTGCTTCGGCCCGATCGTTCGACCCCGGTCCTCCTGCCCTCAAGCAGCGAGCGCCCGCGGCGCGAGCGTTAGGGCCACAAAGAAGCATCATGGCGCGTCACGGGAAGGCGCGCGTCCGGGTCCGGGGTTCGCAAGTCTCCCGCCCGCCCGCCAGGTGCGCGTCCGTTAGTCGCGAAGCAGCGGCCCTATGCGGTGGTTCCGGCCACCTCGGACAGCTCCTGATCAGACGAGCCGCGCGGAGCGCTCTGCCTTCGTCGAAACGGTAACAACACACACAGCATCCGGGCGAAGTCCCGGCGCTCCGCCCGCCCTCCCCAACTCCGCGTGAAAACGACGGAGGGCCTTAGCAATTGCGGGTTGAGTCAGACGCCGCCGATCGACATGACGAAAACGTAACCTGCGTCCTCGCGCACCCCCGCTAAGGTCCGCGCCGACGAACGATCCGCATTCGGAGCCCCTGCATGACCTCCCGCCTTCTCGCCGGCGTCGCCGCCCTCAGCCTGCTGATCGGCGCGGCCTGCACCACCGCCCCGACGCCGGCCCCGCAGCCCGAGATCTCGGCCCAGCGCCTGTCCGACGGCATCCGGACCATCTCGGCCGACGAATATCAGGGCCGCTATCCGGGCACGGAAGGCGAGCGCATGACCCTGGCCTGGCTTCAGGCCCAGTACGAGGCCATGGGCCTGCAGCCCGGTGGGCCGAACGGCCAGTGGCTGCAGCGGGTGGAGCTGAAGCGCTACACACCCGACGGCGCGTCCGCCGCGTCCTTCGTGGGCCCCGACGGCCAGACCCGCGCGCTTGAGCCGGGCAAGGACATCCTGATCCGCGCCGCCACCAACGACGGCCGCGCGAACGTGCAGGGCGCTCCGGTGGTCTTCGCCGGCTACGGCATCGTCGCGCCCGAGCGCGGCTGGGACGACTACGGAAACATGGACCTGCGCGGCAAGGTCGTCATCGTCATGGCCGGAGAGCCGGACGGAGAGGTCTTCAACGGCGCCTACACGACCCATCACGCCTCCGGCGCGGCCAAGGCCGACCAGGCCTTCGCCCGCGGCGCCGTCGGCGTCATCACGATGAACCCCGTCTCCGCGACGGACGAGGCCTGGACCCGCGCCGGCCAGCAGAACGGCCGCACCCGCGGCTTCACCCCGGGCGCCGCGAACGTCGAGTTCACCGGCTCCATCAACATGGACACCGCGCACGCGATGGTCACGGCCGCCGGCCTCGACCATTCCGCCTTCTCGAACTACGCCTCCGGCTCCTTCAAGGCGGTCGAACTGCGCGGCGTGAAGCTGAACGTCCAGGCGTCGGAGACCGTGACCACCCTGGTCACCCACAACCTGCTGGCCAAGATCGAGGGGACCGAGCGTCCCGACGAGGTCATCGTCTATTCCGCCCACTGGGATCACGTCGGCGGCGAGGCCCAGCATCCCAATGCGGAGGGCGAGGACAAGATCTGGAACGGCGCCTGGGACAACGCGTCGGGCACCGTCGGCGTCGTCGAGGTGGCCCGCGCCTTCGCCGCCGGGCCGCGCCCGGAACGCACCGTCGTCTTCGCCCACATGGCGGCCGAAGAGATGGGCCTGCTGGGCGCCTACGCCTATGTCGCCGATCCGGTCTATCCGCTGGAGACGACCGTCGCCGACCTCAACATCGACATGCTTCCCCTGTCGCCGCCGACCCGCGACGTGGCCATCTTCGGCAAGGGCCAGAACGACCTGGAGGATCGCCTCGGCGTCCTCGCCGCCGCCGAGGGGCGCTACATCACGGACGATCGCCAGCCGGAGCAGGGCTTCTACTACCGCTCCGACCACTTCCCCTTCGCCCGCGCCGGCGTGCCGGCCCTGATGCCGTGGCATGGCGTCGACTGGGACGAGGGCGGCATCGCCGTCGGCCGGCCGGCCTGGGACGCCCGCTTCGAGGCCGACTATCACCAGCCGTCGGACGAATGGCGCCCCGACCTCGACTTCCGCTCGGCGGTCGAGAACCTGGAGCTGCTGTATCGCCTCGGCTTCGACCTCGCCAACTCCAACGACTGGCCGGGCTGGAAACCTTCGTCCGAGTTCGGGGCCGTCCGCGCCCGCACCGACGCGGCGCGCCAGTGAACCGCGGACGATGAGCGTGACCCTGCGGCCCCTGACGGGCGACGGTTCGCCGCCGGTCCAGGGGTCCTATCCTCAAGCCGTCGAAGTCACCGGCGCGACCCGCTGGGTGTTCGTGTCGGGCCAGGTCCCCACGGCGCCCGACGGCTCTCTGGCTTCCGACTTCCGCGGTCAGTGCGAACAGGTCTGGGACAATCTGGAGACCCAACTCAGATCGGCCGGCATGACGCTGGACAATCTGGTGACGGTCACGACGTTCCTCGCCGACCGCGCTCACGCCCTCGAGAACCGCGCGGTTCGCCTCGAGCGACTGGAACACCGCCAGCCCGCCCTGACCGTCATCGTCACCGGCATCTTCGACGAACGCTGGCGGGTCGAGATCGAGGCTGTGGCGGCCGCCTAGAGCAGGGTCAGCAGGTCGCCCATCACGCTGTCCGTCGTCGGTTCCCGCCCTGCGCCCGGCCCGACGCAGGTGAAGGTCCGCCCGTCGGCGCAGGTGACCCGCAGCGCGTTCGCCTCCCCCGGCAGGTCGGCGAACAGCGGGTCATGCTCGACCTGCACCAGGCGCACCGAAGCCGCGTCCGGCGCCGCCCGCGCCAGCTGCCTCACCGTTCCGCCGCCCGAAAAGGCCGCGGCCAAAGGCTGCACCACGCCCGGCTTCGGCCCCTGCGGCCCGAAGGCCTCCGCCGCCAGAATGGCCAGCTTCGCCGCCGCGTCGCGACCGGAAAGGTCCGTCGACGGATCGGCTTCCGCCAGCCCCAGCCGCTGTGCCTCCGCCACGGCCTCATAGAAAGCGACGCCTTGCGCCAACCGGTTCAGCAGGAAGTTCACCGTGCCGTTCAGCACCGCCTCGATCGCCACGATGGGCGCGTGGGCCCGCGCCGCGCGCACCGTCTCGATCATCGGCGCCCCGCCGCCGACGCAGGCGGCTATGCCCAGACGCACGCCCGACCGATGCGCCTGACGCGCCAGCGGAAACAGATCCTCGACCACGGCCTGCTTATTCGCGCTGGCCACGTGCACGCCGCGCGACAACGCCGCCCGCGTCAGAGCCAGGCCCGTCGACGGGTCCGACAGGGCGTCCACCAGCACGTCCGGTTCCCGTGCCAGCAGCGCCGCCGGATCGGTCACCAGCAGGCGTGGATCGGGCGCCGGATCGCGCGGCTTGGCGGCGTCGCGCACCAGCACGCCCACGACCTCAAACCGCGCGTCCCCGCTCAGCCGCTTCAGCACGCCGCCGCCGACCACGCCGCATCCGGCCAGCGCCACCCGCAACTTCCGCGTCGCCGTCTCGGCCCGGCGCTCAAGCTCCAGAACGCCCATCACGCCGCCTCCGCCAACTTCAGCGCGGCCACGGACCGCAGCCCGCGCTCCAGATCGGCCCACAGGTCGTCCGGATGCTCCAGCCCGACCGACAGCCGGATCAGGCCGTCGCCGATCCCGGCCGTCCGTCGCGCCTCCGGCGTCATCGCCAGGTGGGTCATCAGCGCCGGATGGGCGATCAGGCTCTCCACCCCGCCCAGCGACTCCGCGAGGGTGAACACCCCCAGCGGCTCCACGAACGCTCGCACCGCCTCGATCCCGCCGTCCAGCTCCACGCTCAGCATGGAGCCGAAGCCTTTCTGCTGCCGCCCGGCCAGCGCATGCCCCGGATGGCTCTCCAGCCCGGGATGGTGAACCGCCTTCACCCCCGGCGCGCGCTCCAGCCGCCGGGCGATCTCCAGCGCGCTGGCCTGCTGCCGCTCAACCCGCACGAACAGGGTGCGCAGGCCCCGCAGCGTCAGCCAGGCGTCGAACGGCGCCCCCGTCACGCCCGTGGCGTTGGCCCACCAGGCCGTCTCGTCGTGGACCTCCGCGTCGGCGCTGATCACCGCGCCTCCCACGACGTCGGAATGGCCGTTCACGAACTTGGTGGTCGAGTGCACGACCACGTCGGCGCCCAGGGCGATCGGGGTCTGCAAGGCGGGCGACAGGAAGGTGTTGTCCACCACCGACCGCGCGCCGACCGCCCGGGCGCGGCTACAGACGTCCGCGACGTCCACGATCCTCATCAGCGGATTCGACGGCGTCTCGATCAGCACCAGCTTTGGTCGCAGCTCGAAGGCCCGGTCCAGCGCCTCCGCATCGCCCTGATCGACGAAAGCCACGTCGAAATGCCCCTTCCGCGCCCGCGCCGACAGCAGCCGGTGCGTGCCGCCGTACAGATCGTGCGGCGCGATCAGCAGGTCGCCGGGGTTCAGCGGGCTCAGCGCCAGATCCAGCGCCGCCATGCCGCTGGACGTCACCACGCAGCCGGCGCCCCCCTCCAGCTCCGCCAGGGCATCGGCCAGCAGATCGCGCGTCGGATTGCCGGAGCGGCTGTAATCATAGGTCCGCTTCCCCTCCAGGCCGTCGAAGCTGAAGTTGGCCGACAGGCAGATCGGCGGGATGACCGCGCCATGGGCCGCGTCGCGATCGACGCCGGCGCGCACGCAGGCGGTTTCGGGGGACTGGGTCATGCGGCGATCTCCGAACAGATGGGCAGGGGGAGGAGGGCGGTCCGAAGCGCGCGGCCGACCACCTCGCGCTCCTTCAGGAAGGCGTCGTGGCCGAACACGCTGGGGGCCTCGACGAACCGGCACAGGTTGGCCGCGCGACCGGCCAGCTCGCGCAGGTCCTCGATCGGCACCAGGCGGTCGTCGGTGAAGCCGACCACGGTCAGAGGGCACCGGATGCGCTCCGGGTGGACCGCATGCCGGTCCAGCGAGTCGGTCAGCACGACTTGCCGGCGCGCGTCGGCGTTGGCCGCATGGGCCTCGCCCCGCGCGATCAGCCAGTCGCAGACCGCGTGCGGTGCGCCCACCCCCGCCGGCGCGGGCGCGCCGCCGAAGCGCAGCCCCAGCTCCTCGGTCGTGCGATAGGTCGTCATGGCCAGCTGCCGCGCCAGGCTCAGCGCCTCCGCCTCCCGTCCGCTCTCCAGCCCCAGCTCCAGGATGCGCCGCTGAACCCCGCGCCAGGCCGTCGCCGTGGGATGCGCCCGGTGCGGCGCCGAGATCGCCACCAGCCGCCCGATCCGCTCCGGGAACAGCTCGGCGAAGGCCAGCCCCACGCACCCGCCATAGGACGCGCCGACGAAGGCGTCGGCCACGTCTCGCCCCAGCGCGTCCAGCGCCGCCGCGAACGCCCGCGCCTGATCCTGCGTGGTCACGGGCTGGTCCGGGCTCGCGCCGGCTGCGGGCGGCCAGTCGATCGCCAGCACCGCGAACCGGTCGGCGTCGATCGGCGCGCCGGGCCCGACGGCCCAGTCCCACCAGCCCCGGCGCTCGGCGTCGTTCGCCGGGGCTCGGTCTGCGGAGATGCCGCCCGCCACCACGACCAGCGGCCCGTCGGCGCGACCGGTCAGCCGGGCGCGCACGCTTCCGCCGCCGGGCAGGGCGACGTCGAAATCTCGGAAATCGGAAAGTCTCGCCACGGTCTCGCACGGTCCCGCTCATCGAGCACCCGTGCGGTCGAGGAGAACCCGTGAAGACGCCGGACCGCGCAGGGCGGCCGTCCCTTCACTCATCTCTCGCGGACTGAAGAAAGTCCCCGCAGGAGTTGGCACCGTGTCGGACCTGGGTGGGTCCGGTCGGTTGCCCCGGCGTCAAAGGGCCTATCCCTCAGCCGGTCTTGATGAGTGCCCTTACGCTGACGGACGAGGCCGGGGGCCGTCAAGCCCCCGGCTGAAAGTTTCAACGTGAGGTCGAGCTTCGGATCAGCGCCTCGGCCCGCGCAATGGCGTCCGCCTCGCTGATCTCGCCCGCCTGAACGCTCTCGGCCAAGCTCATCAGTTCCGGTCCCGTGACGGCCCCGGCCTGCGGCTCCTCCTGCAGGCGGATGCCGTTTCCGCGCGCGATGGCGGCGTCCCAGGCGTCGCGCACGGCGGCCCAATAGCCCTGCGTCGCCGCCCAGTAGTCGTCGCCCGGCTTGGGGTCGAAGCCGTCAAAGCGGCGGTAGCTGTTGACCACGTCCTCGTGCACCACGACGGCCAGGTCGCCCTCGGCGCCCTGCGCCGGTTGCATCTTGTGATTGTCCTGGATGTGCACCCAGCCCCACGGCGTCACCGCATGGCGGTTGGTCCCCAGATAGCGGTCGTAGACCGGGCCGCGGATTGCGTCCCGGCGCGCCAGCGGCCGCCACGACGGCGCCGAGGTCCATTCCGCCATGCCGTTGGCGTGGCTCCACTTCCCGACTCCGCCGTAGCGGGGGCTGTCGTCGGTCTGCCAGACGGTCTGGGACCAGGCCCCGGCGCGCTCGGTCTCCGACACCGGCGTCAGCGTCCAGGTGTTCGGCCCGGCATAGGTCAGCACCGAGGCGGGCTGGTACACCCAGTCCTGCCGCCAGTGCTTGATGACCATCGTCTGGCCTTCGTGCTCCATGACCACGATGTGCTGCAGGCTGATCCTGTCGCCGGTGTCATGGACGATGCGGACGATCTCGTGCCCGCCCGAGGTCTTGGGCGCCAGGGGCTCATAGCCGTCCACGAAGTTGACCGTCTCGCGCATGTCGAAGCGGACGTTGAAGTCGCCGACCTGGCTCAGGATCGCATTTCGGTCCTGCTCATAGGCCGCGTGTTCGGCGGTGTTGGCGGCGGGGGCCTGCGCCACGGCGAAGGCGGGGATGGCGGTGGTCGCAAGGCAGGCGGCGATCAGCAAGGCGCGCATGGAGCGTCTCCTTTTTTCAGAGGTTCAGGGTCAAAGGCGGAAGGTCAGCGACAGGCCGACGTTGCGGCCCGGCTGGGTGTAGGCGTCGAGAACCGCCGAGGTGGCCGACACCCCGCGCACGTCGCTCCACCAGCCGTACTTCTCGTCCGTGACGTTGAACACGCCGGCCCGCAGCGTCGCGTGGTCGGTCAGGTGCAGATAGGCCGTCACGTCCAGCAGGGTGAAGCTCTCGCCCGCATGACAGTTCGGCGCGCACGCCAGCCCCGCCAGATCGCCCGCATCCTTGGAGTCGGACCAAGTCACGATGGCCTGGCCGCCCCAGATCCCCGACGGATCGTCCCAGCCCAAGCCGCCGACGACCTTGACCGGATCGACGGTCGTCAGCGGCACGGTCGTGCCGCCCGACGTCTGGTCGCCGTCGGCGTAGGCGGCCGAGAAGCGCGCGCTCAGGCCGTTGTCCCAGAGCATGTCGGCCCGGGCCTCGACGCCCGACACCTCCACCTCGGTGAAGTTGACGAACTGATAGACCGCCGGGTCGGTCGGGGTGAAAGAGCCCGACACCACCTGCTGGCTGATGAAGTCCTCATAGTCGGACTTGAACGCCACGATCTGGCCGGCGAACCGCCCGCCCAGCAGGTCCACGTCCCGTACGCGGGCGCCCAGCTCCACGCTGGTGCTCGTCTCCGGCCCCAGGTCGGGGTTCGGGACCGAGACGTAGCCGAAGGCGGCGTTGGAAAAGCCGTTGTTCACCTGCGACGGCGTCGGCGCCTTGAACCCCGCGCCATAGCTGCCGAAAAGGCCGAAGGTGTCGCTCGCCCACCAGACCACGCCCAGCTTGGGCGACAGCCGCTCGTCCGACTGGTCGGCCCGCGCGCCCGTGTAGAGCGGATCGTCCTTGGTCGTCAGCTCATAAGAATCGAACCGCAGCGCGGGGATGATCCGCAGGTCGCCCCCCAGCAGAAGGATCTCGTCCTGCACGAACACGCCGGCCAGGCGATAGTCCGTCTCGGGGAAGGGGCTGGACGGGAAGGTTTCGCCGAAGGGCGGCACGGTGCCGTCGCGGATGCCGATCTGGGTCGTCTCCGACCAGTCCCCGCCGAAGGTCAGGCGGTGCGTCGCCCCGTCGAAGTTCAGCGTCTTCACCCCTTCCGCGCCGAACCCGACCACCTCGTTGTCGAAGCGGTTGTCCCGCGTGCGGTCCGCCGCGGGGTTGCGGTCCTCGAAAGTGAACTGCCGCGTCTCCGATGTCTGGCGATACGCCGTGACCTGACCCCGATCGAGACCCAGCACGCCGTCGAACCGCCAGTCCGCGGCAATCCGCTCGCGGCGGGTCTCGTCGTCGGCGCGCAGGTCCAGCACCGAGGCGCTGCGCCCGCTCAGCACGTTCGCCGACACGTCGGACTCATGGGCGTCGTACGTCAGCCGCAGCCGGTGACCCGGCGCCACGTCCCAGACCGCCTTGGCCAGCAGCGATTCCGACGACAGGTTCTGGGGGTTGGCCGTGGTGCGCAGCGCGCCCTCGACGTCGTTCGTGCCCGCGGTCTCGGTCTCTGAGGCGTCGCGCGTCGTGTACGCGATCAGGCCGGAAAAGGCGCCGACGCGGCCGGCCGTCGAAAGGCCGTACGTCCGCCCGTCGTCCGCGGAGTTGTAGCCCAGCCGCCCCCGCACCGCGAAGTCCCGTCCGCCCATCAGCAGGTCGGCCGGATCCTTGGTCGTGAACACCACCGCCCCGGCCACGCCGTCCGATCCGTACAGCGCCGACGCCGGCCCGCGCAGGATCTCGACCGACCTCATCAGCTCCAGATCGGCATAACCGCCGCGCCCCACGCTCTGGGCGCCGAAGACGAAGCCGTCGGCCATCCGCACGCCGTCCACGACCATCAGCACCCGGTCGCCGCCCAGGCCGCGGATGACGAAGCCTTCGTTCCCCGCCCGGCCGGTGGTCCCCAGGGCGGTGCCGAACCGCGCCGGCTGACTGGGCACGCTGACGCCCGGCTCGAACCGGACCAGGTCCTTGATGTCGGTGTACAGGTTCGCCTCGATCTCGCGGTCCGTGATGACGCTGACCGTCGCCGGCGCCTCGTCCACGCGGGTGGCGGTGCGGGTGGCGCTGACGGTGATGGGCGCGACCTCGGTCACCGGCGGTTCCTGCGCCTGCGCCGAGGCCAAGCTCGGCAAGGCCGCGGCGGCCAGGACCGCAGTGGTGGTGAGAAGACGTATGTTCATGCGCGACGCCCCGGCTCGAAGTAGATCAAGGCGGCGGCAATTACTGCGAACGATTATCAGGATCAATCGCAATTCGACTCCCGGCCGAACCGATCGGACGAGCGACGCGTTGTTGCGCCATGAAGCGCCCTCCTGTCCGCCTGGTTCGCCGTCGCCGCCTGCTCTCCGGGCGAGGAGGCGACCGCGCCCTCCGCACACCCGCCCGTGCCGCCGGTGGACGGCGAAACGGCCCTGCCCGGGCCCGACGCCGGCAACTTCGCCGGCGCCTGGGCCGCGCGCGCCGAATGGTGCGCCAACACGACGGGGCCGGAGCAGCCGATCCGCATCACCACCACGACCTTCGAAGGCTATGAGAACAGCTGCCGCATCTCGCAGGTCCGCCAGGCCAACTCGGCCTATGAGGCGGTGCTCGACTGCACGGCCGAAGGCACGACGACGCAGGAGCGCGTGCGCCTGCGCGTGGTCGAGGACCGCCTGACCCTCAGCTGGCTGGACCGCGCCGGATCGACCTCCACCGAGTTCGTCCGCTGCCAGGCGCCCCAGCCGGAGCCCGTGCCGATCCCCGCGCCCGAGCCGACCGCCTGATCAGCTGAACAGGAAGTTCATCACGTCGCCGTCTTTGACGACGTAGCTCTTGCCCTCGGCCCGCAGCTTGCCGGCCTCGCGCGCCTTGGCCTCGCCGCGCAGGGCGACGTAGTCGTCATAGGCGATGGTCTCGGCGCGGATGAAGCCCTTCTCGAAGTCGGTGTGGATCACGCCCGCGGCCTGCGGGGCGGTGTCGCCGACGTGAATCGTCCAGGCGCGCGCTTCTTTTGGCCCCACGGTGAAATAGGACTGCAGGCCCAGCAGGGCATAGGCCTCGCGGATCAGGCGGTTCAGCCCCGGCTCGGCCAGACCCAGCTCCTGCAGGAACTCCATCTGCTCGGCCTCGTCCAACACGGCCAGCTCGCTGTCGATCTTGGCGGAGATGACGACGGTGTTCGCGCCGTCCGCCCTGGCGCGCTCGGCCACCTTGTCGGACAGCTCATTGCCCTTGTCAGCCGAGGCCTCGTCGACGTTGGCGACGTACAGGGCGGGCAGGGCGGTCAGCAGCTGCAGCATGTCCCACGCCTTCTTGTCCTCCTTCGACACCTCGGCCGTGCGCGCGGGCTTGCCGGCGTTCAGCTGGGCCAGGGCCAGGTCGACCAGGCGCAGGCTCTGCTGGCTTTCCTTGTCGCCGCCCTTGGCGCGCTTCTCCATCTGCACGCGCCGCCGCTCCAGGCTTTCCATGTCGGCCAGCATCAGCTCGGTCTCGATGATCTCCAGGTCGGCGACCGGATCGATGCGGTCCTCGACGTGGGTGATGTTGTCGTCGATGAAGCAGCGCGCGACGAAGGCCACGGCGTCGCAGTCCCGGATGTTGGCCAGGAACTGGTTGCCCAGCCCCTCGCCCTTCGACGCGCCGCGCACCAGGCCCGCCACGTCCACGAAGGTGATGCGCGCGGGGATGATCTCCTTCGAGCCCGCGATCTCGGCGAGCACCTTCAGGCGCGGCTCGGGCACGGCCACGTCGCCGGTGTTCGGCTCGATGGTGCAGAACGGATAGTTAGCGGCCTGCGCCGCCGCCGTCTTGGTCAGGGCGTTGAACAGGGTGGACTTGCCGACGTTCGGCAGGCCGACGATCGCGACTTTCAGGGCCATGGCGCTCTTGGGGAAACAGGGAAGCGCGAGCCTTTAGCCGGTTCGCGCCGCCCTGTCAGGCAAAGAAGCGGCGCCGCCTCAGCCCTCCGCCGTCGTCCGGATCGGAATCTCCATCGTCACGTCGGTGGCCTGGTCGAAGTCCAGCGTCAGCGTGACCCGCTCGCCGGCGACCAGCGGACCCGTCAGCCCCATCAGCATCACGTGCGTCCCGCCGGGCGCCAGGGTGACTTCCGCGTCCTCCGGCAGGGGCAGGCCGCCCGCCATCTCGCCCATCCGCATAATGCCGCCCTCGGTGCGCATCTCATGCACCTGCACGGTCTCGGCGGCCGTGGTGGCGACGCCGACCAGCCGGTCGTCCCGGCCGGTCGCGCGCAGCGTGGCGTAGCACGCCCCGGCCCGCGCCCCGTTCGGCGTGGCCCGGCACCAGGCATCCGTGACCTCCACGCCGACGCTGTCGCCGTCCACGGTCTTCGTGACCTTGGCCGAGGACGACGGCTCGCCGCACGCCGCCAGCACGGCCAGCGGCAAGGCGATCAGCAGGGGTCGGATCATCGGTGCGTCCTTCACGTCGCGGCCCTCCGTCGGGTCAGGCCCCACAGCCGGTCGACCGCCAGCGCGGCCAGAAGGCTGAGGCCCGTCAGCGGATAGACGATGCAGAACGGAATCACGATCCCCAGCACCGCGGCACGAACGCGCGGCCCCGGCGGCGCGGTAGGCGCGCCCAGCCGCCCCTTGGGCCGCCGCGTCCACCACATGGTCAGGGCCGAGATCCCCAGCACCCACACCGAGACGCAGGCCGCCAGCATGATCCAGCGGTTGATCGGCCCGTACTGCCGCCCCTCGTGCACGGCGATGCCCCATTCGAAGGCGCGGGCCCCGATCCCGAACTGATCCGCCTTCACGTCGGCCAGCACGCCGCCGCCCGGCCGAAGATAGATCAGCCGCGCGGCCTCGGCCCGGCGGTTCTGCACCGCCGCCGTGATCGCCCGATCCGGCGAGGCGGGCAGGCCGATCACATACGGCCGCGCCAGCCCGGCGCCCTCCACCGTCGCGACGACGGCGTTCAAATCGACTGCGGCCGGCGTCGCATGCAGGGTGGCGTGCTCCATGGCCCAACCGGCGCCCGGAGGCGCGTCGCCATGCTCGGCATGCAGCCAGTCGGCCGTCGGCGCGGCCGGGCGCCCCAGCCCCGCCTCGCGCACCGCGCCCATGATGCCGTCGCCCCACACCGCCGACCACGGCATGCCGGTGAAGGCCAGGAAGAAGATCACCCCGCCCGCGTACAGGCCCGTCACCGCGTGCACGTCGCGCCACAGAGGCCGACCGGCCTTGCCCTTGATCGTGACCACGCCCGCCTCGCGCCGGCGCGGCCACCACAGGAAGAGGCCCGTCGCCACCAGGATCATCGCCCAGCCGGCCACGATCTCGACGATCAGGTTCATCTGCGGCCCGGCGATGACCAGCGAGTGCAGCCGCTTCACGGTCTCCGAAATCCCGCCCTCGGTCCGGTCGCCGGTCACGCGCGCGTCCTTCGGATCGACGAAGACCACCCGCCGCGCGCCGTCGGCCGTCTCCACCGTCACCTGCACGGCGCGGTCGGCGCGCTCCGGAACCAGCACCGTCGCTGCCCGGCCCGGCACGGCCGTCGTGGCCGCCGCGACCCAGTCGGCGGGCGCCGAGGCGACCGGCCCCGGCTGGATCCTCGCGACCGACCGCGTCTGCCAGTCGTCGATCTCGGCCTTGAACAGATAGATCCCGCCCGTCAGCGCCATCAGCATCAGGAACGGCAGCACCAGCAGGCCGGCATAGAAATGCCAGCGCCAGACGGCGCGATAGGCGCCGGAAAGGGGGAGGGGCGGAGGCGTTGCTCCGCCGGATTTGGATTGGGTCATCAGAAACCTGAGAGAAACAGTCACGGGCGCGCGCGGCCGTTCAGGCCGGGCGCGGGGCTGGCGTGGGGGTCTTCAGGCTTGGGGTGGGGCGGTGGACGGCGGTCGCGGCGGAGCGCGTGCGGGCGGCAGGCGCAGGGACGCGCGCACCGGCGCCGGCATGACGGCGGTGGCC
>JAIEQC010000009.1 GCA_019748055.1 Caulobacteraceae bacterium
CTCGGCGCCGGACTGGGCGGGGCGGCCGGCCCAGTCGAGGCGACGCAGCGGCGTGCGCTCGTCGCTCTGGGCCAAGGCGGCCGGGGCCGCGAACAGGGCCGCGGCGGCGCAGGCGACGCTCAGCAACAGGGCGCGGGTCACGCGGACCTCCCGACGATTGAGCGCTTAGACTAGGGGCGACGGGCTTGCGCGCGCGTTAACGGGCGAGTCCGAAACGTCGTCTGACGGCCGTCTCGATCAGGCCGAGGATCAGGTTGAGCCCCAGGCCCATGGCCGCCAGCCAGGCCAGGCCCGCGATCATCTCGGCGGTGCGCAGGCGGTTGCCCGCCTCCAGGATGCGCCAGGCCAGGCCCTGGGTCGCGCCGGTGCCGGCCACGAACTCCGCCACCACGGCCCCGACGATGGCCAGTCCGGCGCCGATCCGCAGCCCCTCGACGGCGAACGGCAGGCTGGACGGCAGGCGCAGCCGCAGCAGGCGATCCCGGCGCGAGGCGCGGTGCAGGTCGAACAGCTTCTCCAGATCCGGATCGGCCGAGGTCAGGCCGGTCAGGGTGGCCGAGAAAAGGGGGAACAGGGCCACGGCGGCGGCCAGGATCACCACCGACAGCTGGGCCCGGTCCAGCCCGACCCACAGGATCACCAGGGGCGCCACGGCCACCACGGGCGTGACCTGCAGCAGGGTGGCCAGCGGGCGCAGGGCCCCGCGCGCGGCGGAATGCAGGCTGGCCGCGACCGCCGCCGCGCCGCCGACGACGGCGGCCAGCAGCAGGGCCTGCACGGCCTGCAGGAAGGTCTGCCCGGCCGACGGGACCAGCCGGGGCGCGGCCTCGACCAGGGCGGCGCCGACGGCGCTGGGCGGAGGCAGCAGATAGACGGGTACGGCGAGGGTACGGCAGGCGACCTCCCACGCGGCCAGCAGGACGACGACCGAAAGGGCCCCGGCCAGACGCTCGAGCCACGCCCGGCTCACGACGCGGGCTCCATGGTGGCGGCCAGGGCGGTCGAGACCTCGGTGACCGCGGCGCGGGTGGTCGCGGCGTCGCGGAAGCCGGGCGGGCGGGGCAGGTCGCCCGGCACGTCGACCCGCGCGGCGACCCGGCCCAGCGGGTCCAGCACGACGGCGGTGCGCGCAAGGAAGACCGCCTCCTCGACGTCATGGGTGACCAGAACGATCGCGGGCTTCGTCTCCGCCCAGGCCGCGTGCAGATCGTCGATCAGGCGGCGGCGGGTGACGGTGTCGAGCGCGGCGAAGGGTTCGTCCAGCAGAAGAAGGTCGGGTCGGGTCACCAGCGCGCGGGCCAGGGCGCAGCGCATGGCCATGCCGCCGGAGAGCTCGCGCGGCAGGGCGGTCAGGCGGTCGCCAAGGCCGACGGCGGACAGCTGATCGGTGGCGCGGGCCCGGGCTTCCGCACGGGCGACGCCCGCCAGCTCCAGCGGCAGGGCGACGTTGGTCAGGGCGTCGGCCCAGGGCATCAGGGTCGGGCTCTGGAAGACCATCGAGACGCGGCCGGGGGCGCTGGGCACGGCGCGGCCGTCGTCGGGTCGACGCAGGCCGGCCAGCAGGTTCAGGGCCGTCGACTTGCCGCTGCCCGAGGCGCCGACGATCGCGGTGATCGTGCCGGGAAACAGGACCAGATCCAGCGGCCCGACCGTCCGTTCCGGGAAGCGGACCGTCGCCCCGTCCAGCGACGCGGCGGCGGCTTCAGCCACGGCCCGGCAGGTACTGGGTGGTGAAGGCGTCGCGCCAGTTCAGGCCGGGGGGATAGACGCCGGCCTGAGACGCCACGTCGTAGAAGGCGCGCCAGCGCTCCTCGGTCATCGTGCCGAGACCGTACAGAGCCGCGTCCCCGCCCGACACGACGGCGTACTCCCGCATCCGGGCCCGGGCCTGATCCAGGACGTCCTGGGTCATCTCCGGATTGTCCTTGCGGATCAGGGCGTCGGCGGCCTTCGCGTCGCCCTGCATGTAGTCGCGCCAGCCCTCGGCGGTGGCCGCCAGGAAGGCGCGCAGCGAGGCGGCGTTGTCCCGCGCGAAGGCGTCGGGCGCCAGCACCATGCAGGCGTAGGAGGGATAGCCCTCGTCGGCCAGCAGGAAGACCCGCGGCTCGAACCCCGCCTCCTTCTGGATCGTGTAAGGCTCGGAGGTCAGATAGCCCTGCTGCACCGCCCTTTCGTCGGCCAGGAAGGGGGCGGAGTTGAAGTTGTAGGTGCGGACCTGATCGTCGGTGAAGCCGTACCTGGCCTTCAGCCAGACCCAGAAGGCGTCGCGCGAGGCGGCGGCCAGAAGGAAGGGGCGGCCGGCCAGGTCGGCGATCGTCTCCAGCGCCGGATCGGGGTGGGCGATCAGGACCTGGGGGTCCTTCTGGAAGAAGGCGGCGACGGCCTTCACCGGCGCGCCCTCGGCGACGAGGTTCATCGGGATGAAGCTGTTGGACCCCATGCCCAGCTCGACCGCGCCGGCGGCCAGCAGCTGGGGCACGTTCACGCCGGGCCCGCCCTGGACGATCTGGACGTTCAGGCCGCGCCGCGCATAGGCCCCCGAGGCCAGCGCCTGATAGAAGCCGCCGTGCTCGGCCTGGGCGCGCCAGTCGGTGGCGAAGCGGATGCGGACGCGCCCCTCGTCGTCGACCTGGGGCTCCGACCCGCCGCACGCGGACAGGGCCAAGGCCGCGCCCCCGGCCAGGACGGCGCGGCGGTCGGGCAGGGCGGATGACGTCAGGCGGCGCATGGCCAAGGCATAGGGCGAGCGCGCGGGCTTGGGAAGGTCAGCGGCGCCGCTGGACGATCAGCCGCGCGGCGTGCTCGCGCAGGAAGACGGGCGGGGTGTTGGACATGGAGCGGCCGGCTGCGTCCATGTAGTCCATCAGGGTGACGATCATCGGCCCGAGGGGGTTGTCGCCCGTGACGATCTCGCCGGTGACGGGGTCGACGGAGATGCCTTCGAAGGGGTCAGCCGCGGGGACGGTCTCACCGGATTCCGTCATGATCAACTCCCCAGGGGGCAACTGAGCCCATGCTTCGGAAGCCGTGCCCGATGCTGTTCCATCAGCTGCGGCCGCCTCCTGCACCTCCTGCTCGGCCAGCCAGGCGTCGATCTCCTCGTCGGTCATGGCGTCGAAGTCGGGCATGTCGCCCGTCTCGGCCGTGGCGGGGATCAGGGCCATGAAGCTGTCCGTCATGCCCTGGACCGACGTCAGGAGCTCGGAGTTGACCTCGTACTTCGTGGCCGCCGCGACAGGGCCGGCGCAGAGGTAGCCGAGCAGGAACTCCGCGGCGTCGGCGGCGCCGGACGAGGCGGCGACGGCGGCGTCGACGTTGGTTTCCAGACAGGCCTCGGCGTTGGCATAGGCGGCGGGCCGGTCCTGGGCGGCGGCGCCCGTGGCGCAGGCGGTGAACAGGACGGCGATGACGGACGCGGCGACGCGCATGGTGACGAACTCCCCCTCTGGATGAGGCAGGATACCGCCGTCGGTTGAAACCGCCACTGAAAAGGGAAGAAAGGTCCGGCTCATGTCGTGAGCGACCTCGTCGCCGACACGGAGCCGGAATTGAGCGGGGGGACGAGGCTCCCCGGCGGACCGGTTCGCTTCGTCCCCCCGCCAAGTCCGGGTTGGACTTGGCCGTTGAGGTTCAGGACCTTGGCCTTGCTGCGGCGGGGCGAACCCCGACGAAGGTCGGCTGCATCCTGTCGCACTCAGGGTCTCCGGCGTTCCGCAGGTCGAGCCTGCGCCGTCCGTCGATCCCGATCCGGTTCTCCGTGAACCCGCCGGCCGAAGCCATTGGAGTTCGGGAGCCTGGATCCTGCCTCCCGCCCGTCGAGTCCGAAGACCTCCCGAAGCGTCGGGTCAGAGAGCCGGGCCGGTTCGCCTTGAGCCCCGGGTCTCCCCGGTTTTCCGCGCCGCCGTGTCCCTCGGCCCGTTGACGTTCCGACGAAACCGGGTATGAGGCAAGCGCCCGATCTCGACCCGCTGTGCGAAAGCCGCCCGCGATCGGTGCATAACCCTGTGCATATCTGTGGACGGACGAAATTCGCTGTGCGGATTCAGCGGTTTACGTCATCCACAGAAAGCGGTGCCTCCCGCCCTGCTGGCTCAGGAGCCGACGCCTCAGAAGGACATGAGGTCCTGCCGATCGATCTCACGCAGCGACCGTTCGATGGGTTCCGCCCAGCCTTTCGCTCCCCGGGCCGAGGCGTCGGTCAGGGCGTCGGACAGGGCAAAGGGATCGTTCTGCCGGAGCGCGTCCAGCATGGCCGTCGCCTGGGCGAGGTCCTTCGCACGCTTCACCCGGCTTCCCGCGTCGCGTTTCTGCGCGAGGATGAGCTTGTGAACGGCGAAGCGCGCCGGTTGCGGCACGTCCACGAGAATGCCCGCGCCCCAGAGCGCGGCCACCTGAACCGGGGCCTCTATCAGCCAGGCGAGGTGCTGGAGCGGCGCGGCGCCGGCCCGTAGATCCTCCAGAGGCACGGGGTTCTGGTCCGATCGCTTACGGATCGGGGCGACGAGGTCGACGAGATAACCCTGGGCGTTGCGGAACCGAGATGGCGGAGCCAGCGGCTTGAGCTGAGGGACGCCCTCGAACGTCGGATCAGCCCGCCGCAGGATCGCCTCGAAGCGTTCCGGCGGCTCCGACCGGAGCGCGAGGTTTGCTGTGGCGAGATCGACGTCGGCCGTCATGAGGCTGGGCGCGGGCAGGCGGGTTCCGGCCAGCGGCTCGCTCAGACCGTACGCCGCCGTGCCGACGAGGACGGCGCCCGCTTTGAACAGGCCGGCCCACGCCAGCGCGTCCAGGATCGCACCCATGGTTCGGTCAGGGCCGGCCAGGCCTTGTCGCCGCAGCATGGACACCAGCCGCCGACGGTCGGCCGCCGCGGCGGTGCCGCGTCGGAGGGCCTCGGCCGCCTGTTCCACCTCAGGGTCGTTCGCTCGCCCGAGGAAGCGGTCGACGCGGGTGATGCCCACCGGCAGCTTGGCGTAGACGTATTCGACGCCTTCCAAGGTGCGACGATAGACGGACCCTGCGGCCGGCGCGGTTTCCAGCTGCTGCACCAGCTCGCTGTAAAGCGTCTGCAGGGTCGGAGACAGCGGGCCAAGCTTCATACAGACAGTATTGCTGGATTCTGTCTGTAAGTCACCCCGCCAGAGCGGCCTTCTTCTCCTCGATCTCCAGCCAGTCGGCCTCGGCCTGTTCGAGATCGGCGCGGGCTTTTTCGGCGGCCTTCATGGCGCGGTCGAAGGCGGCGGGGTCTCGGGCGTAGAGGTCGGGGTCGGCCAGCGTCGCTTCGTGCCGGGCGATCTCGGCGGGGAGGGTTTCCATGAGGCGCTCGACCTCCTCGAGGCGGCGGGCGTCCTTGTAGGAGAGCTTGGCGGGTTTGCGGTCGGGGGTCGGAGCCTGGGGCTGGCCCCCTCCACCGCTTCGCGGTCCCCCTCCCCCGATGGGGGAGGATTGGGGCGGCGTGAGGAAGCCCGGGTTCTGGCGCAGGAAGTCGGTCCAGCCGCCGGGGGTTTCGACCAGGTCGCCGCGGCCGTTGAGGGCGATGGTGGAGGTGGCGAGGCGGTCCACGAAGTCGCGGTCGTGGCTGACCAGGATCAGGGTGCCATCGTAGGTCTCGAGCAGCTCTTCCAGCTTGTCGAGCGTGTCCATGTCGAGGTCGTTGGTGGGCTCGTCGAGCACCAGCAGGTTGGCGGGTTTGGCCAGGGCGCGGGCCAGAAGCAGGCGGTTCCGCTCTCCGCCGGAGAGGGTGGAGATGGGCTGTTTCAGCTGGCTTTCCTGGAACAGGAAGTCCTTGGCGTAGGCGGCGACGTGCTTGGAGTGGCCGCGCACCAGGATGCTGTCGCCGCCGCCGGGCGTCAGCGCGTCCCACAGGGTCATGTCGGACTTCAGCCCCTCGCGCGACTGGTCGAGGTAGACGGGGTCCAGATTGGCCCCGAGGCGGATCGTCCCCGTGTCGGCGGGCAGTTCGCCCAGCAGCAGCTTGACCAGGGTCGTCTTGCCCGCGCCGTTCGGGCCGACGATGGCCAGGCGGTCGCCGCGCATGACGCGGGTGGTGAAGGGCTTCAGGATGACGCGGTCGCCGAAGCCTTTCGAGACGCCCTTCAGCTCGGCCACCAGCTTGCCGGACGAGACGCCGGCGTCGACGCCGAGGTTCAGCTCCTTCGGCAGATCCTTCATCCGCTCGGCGCGGTCGGCGCGCATGGCCATGAGCGCCCGCGCGCGGCCCTCGTTGCGGGTCCGCTGGGCGGTGATGGAGCGGTAGAAGGTGTAGGTTTCGGCTTCGATCTTCCTGGTCAGGCGGCGCAGGCTCTCCGCCTCTTCGTCCATGACCTTGGCGGCCCAGTCGTCGAAGGCCTTGAAGCCCTTGTCCAGCGTGCGGACGCGGCGGTGCTCCAGCCAGTGCACTCGGTCGGTGACGCGGTTCAGGAAGGCGCGGTCGTGGCTGACCACGAGCACGGCGAAACGGGCCTGGAGCAGTTCGTTCTCGAGCAGTTCGATGGCCAGGACGTCGAGGTGGTTGGTCGGCTCGTCCAGCAGCAGCAGGTCGGGCGCTTCGGCGAACGCCTTGGCCAGCGCCGCGCGGCGGGTCTCGCCGCCCGACAGGTTCACGGCGGGCTTGTTAGGGTCGAGGCCGAAGGTGGTCAGCCAGGCCTCGGCGTCCCAGCGCTCGGCGGCGCCGGAGGCGGCGTAGTCCAGAAGCGTGTCGCCGGTGATAAGCGGCTCCTGCGGCACATAGGCGAAACGGGTGCCGGCCTGGACGGAGCGGTCGCCGGCGTCGGGTTCGACCAGGCCCATGACCAGCTTCATCAGCGTGGACTTGCCCGCGCCGTTGCGGCCGACGAGGGCGGCGCGGCTGCGCGGCTCGATGGCCAGATCGACGCCGTCGAACAGCGGGCGCGGACCGTCCTGGAGGCGGACGTCCTTGAGGGCGACGAGAGGCGGGCGCGCGGCCATGGTGCGTTGCGGAACGGGAGCGGCTAAGGGGAGGGCGTGGACATAGAGCCTTCCGACCCCCTCTCCAAGCCGTTCTGGGAAGCCAAGACGTTGGAGGAGATGAGCCCGCAAGAATGGGAGAGCCTGTGCGACGGGTGCGGGCTGTGCTGTCTGGTGCGGTTCGAGGACGAGGACACCGGCGAGGTGATCCCGACCAAGGTGCACTGCCGCCTGTTCGATCCGGACGTCTGTCGGTGCTCCGACTATGAGAACCGCAAGGTTCATGTTCCGGACTGCATCCAGCTGACGCCGCACAACATCGAGGCGCTGGAATGGATGCCCAGGAGCTGCGCCTATCGCCGGCTGCATGAGGGGCGGGACCTGGCCTGGTGGCATCCGCTGGTCAGCGGCGATCCGGAGACGGTGCACGCCGCGGGCGTTTCCATCCGCAACCAGACGGTTTCCGAAGACACCCTGGCCGAGGAAGAGGACGCGCTGGACCTTGAAGCGCCGGAATGGCTGGCGGAGCGGGGCGTCGGTCCGGTAACCAAAAATCAGGGTTAGCGGAGGCAGTCTGGAGCATTCAGGCGGTTGGGGAATGCCGGGTGTCGACGACGTTTGCGGGAGCCCCGAGCGGGCCGCGTAAGGCCACCGCGGTCCTGATCGGACTGGCGGCGTTCGCGACGCTGGCGCTGCTGAGCCTGCTGTTCGCGCGCGAGGCGGGCCGGGTGGCCGCGATCTGGCCGGCCAACGGAGCCCTTCTGGCGCTGGTCCTGCTGAGACCCAAGGCCGATCGCCTGTGGCTGATCGTGGGCGCCCTGATCGGCAACATCGGCGTGACCCTGGCCATGGGCGACGCGCTTCCGATCTCGCTGGGCCTGTCGCTGGCGAATGCGCTGGAGGTCGGGGTCGTGGCCTGGCTGATGCGCGGCGTGGACGCGCGGGAGGCCATGCTGAGCGCGCGGCCGTTGGCGCGGTTCGCGGTCGCGGGCGGGCTGATCGGTCCGGCGGCCTCGGCGACGGTGGCGGCGGCGACGCTGGCGCTGTGGCATTCCGAAGCCTTTCTGCCCAACGTGGAACGGTGGCTGGTGGCCGACGCCCTGGGGATGCTGATCGTGGCGCCGCCGCTGCTGCTGCTGTTCAGCCGCGGGGCGTGGGCCAAGAAGACGTCCGTCCTGTCCAAGGCGGCGATGGGGGCCCTGCTGGTCGGGGTTCTGGCGCTGGTCTTCCTGCAGAGCGCGTTTCCGCTGCTGTTCCTGGTGCCGCCGGTCCTCATCCTGATCGCGTTCAGGTGCGGGGCCGGCCCGGCGAGCATCGGCCTGCTGGTCGCCACGGCGGCGTCGCTGGCGGCGGTCGCGGTCGGCACCGGGCCGATCGCCCTGGTCGACGGCGGTCTGGATCAGAGGGCGATGATCCAGCAGGTGTTCCTGGCGATCCTGGTGTTCACCACCCTGCCGGTCGCGGCGGTGCTGCGGGACAAGGCCGACGGAGAGGCGCGCTATCGCCTGCTGGCCGAGACGGCGACCGACGTGGTGGCGCGGTTCGACCGAAAGGGGCGGTTCCTGTTCGTCTCACCCGCCGCCCGCGCGGTGCTGGGCCGCGATCCGGAAGGGATGATCGGCAAGGACTGCGCCGGGATCATCCCGGAGGAGGATCTGGCGGTCATCCGCCAGACGCTGATCGACTACGTCGCGGCGGGGCCGGACGCGCCGACGCCGAGATACGAGTATCGGGCGCTGAAGGCCGACGGGACGCCGATCTGGCTGGAGGCCACGCCGCGGGCGATCCGCGACGAGACGGGTCAACTGGTCGAGTTCCACGACTGCGTGCGCGACGTGACGGACCGCAAGGCGGCGGAGCGGGCGCAGCAGGAACTGGTCGAGACGCTGAGCCTGGCCGAGGATCTGGCGGGGCTGGGGTCGTGGAAACTGGACGTGGCGACCGGGCAGGTGCGCTGGTCCGATCAGGTCTATCTCATCCACGGCGTGACGCCGCAGACGTTCGATCCGAGCCTGGACGACGCGGTCGGCTTCTATCACCCGGACGACCGTCAAGCGGTGCGCGACTGGTGCGCCCGGGCGATCGAGACGGGCGAGGCCGGAGAGTTCCAGCTGAGGCTGATCCGGGCCGACGGCGAGGAGCGGACGGTGGTCTCGCGCTGCCGCCCGCAACGCGACGAGGAGGGCCGCACGACGGCGCTGTTCGGCGTGTTCCAGGACGTGACGGAAGCGGTCGAGAACACCCGGCGGCTGGCCGAGAGCGAGGAGCGGCATCGCCTGCTGGCCGAGCGCAGCACCGACGTCATCATCACCTACGGCGTCGACGGGATCACGCGATACTATTCGCCGGTCGTCGAGGCGTTGACGGGATTCACGCCCGAGGAGCTGGTCGGCAAGCCGGTGACCAAGCTGATCCATCCCGACGACGTGGCGGAGATGGTGGCCGGGTTCAGAACCTTCGCCGCGGACCGGACGGCGGTGCACCACACCCGTCGCTATCGGGTGCTGACGAAGTCCGGCGAGGTCCGCTGGTTCGAGACGCGGGCCATGGCGATGCGGGACGCCGAGGGACGGGCCCTGGAGTTCCAGGACCTGGTCCGCGACGTCACCGAGACGAAGCGGCTGGAAGACGAACTGGTGGCCGCCCGCGATGTGGCCGAGGCGGCGGCGAAGGCGAAGACGGAGTTCCTGGCCAACATGAGCCATGAGCTGCGGACGCCGCTGACCAGCGTGGTCGGGTTCGCGGGGCTGCTGCAGGAGGCGGGGGACCGGCTGGGGGCCAAGGAGCGGCTGTATGCCGACCGGATCGCCACGGCGAGCCAGGCGCTGCTGAGCGTGATCAACGACATCCTCGATTACTCGAAGCTGGAGGCCGACCGGGTCGATCTGGATCCGCACCCGTTCGATCCGCGGGCCCTGGCGCGGGGCGCGGCGGGGATCGTGGAGAGCCAGTGCGCGGCCAAGGGCGTGGGGCTGGCGGTCATCGTCGATCCGGACTTGCCGGCCGCCCTGATGGGCGACGAGGGGCGGTTGCGGCAGGTGACGCTGAACTTCCTGTCGAACGCGACGAAATTCACCGGAAACGGCGGAATTCGTCTGGAAGTCGGGCGGCGCGGCGACCGGCTGAGGGTCGCGGTCAGCGACACCGGCATCGGCATCGCGCCGGAGAAGATCGACGCCCTGTTCGAACGGTTCACCCAGGCCGACGCCTCGACCACGCGGACCTATGGGGGGACGGGGCTGGGGCTGGCGATCAGCCGGCGCCTGATCGAGATGATGGGCGGCGAGATCGGCGCGGAGAGCCGACCGGGACAGGGCTCCACCTTCTGGTTCGAGGTTCCGCTGATCGTGGCCGAAGGGCAGGTGGCGGCCGTCGCGGCCGAGAACGTGGACGCCCCGACCGAGCTGAAGGTGCTGATGGCCGACGACGCGCCGGCGAACCGGGAACTGGTGACGGCGATCCTGGGCGGCCTGGGCGTGGCGATCGAGACGGTCGAGAACGGCGCCCTGGCGGTCGAGGCGGCGCGGTCGGGCGCTTACGACGTCATCCTGATGGACGTGCACATGCCGGTGATGGACGGGCTGGACGCGACGCGGGCGATCCGCGCCATGGCCGGACCGGTCGGACGGACGCCGATCGTGGCGCTGACGGCCAACGTCCAGCCCGAGCAGGTGGCCGCGTGCCGCGCGGCCGGCATGGACGCCCACGTCGGCAAGCCGATCCAGGTGGCGGAGCTGCTGAGGACCATGGCCGAGTTGACGGCCGAGGCGGAGGCGACGGACGAGGCGCCCGCCAGAAGCGTCGGCTGACCCTGCGCGATTATGAGGATCGGATTCGGATAGTCGTTCCGGATCAATGACCTGACGAAAAACTTCGCCGACTTTCCGACGTGGGTGCGCTCGGAAGGTAGATTTGCGTCATGGCCGGAAAAGGAAATGAGGCGACCGAGCGGGCGAGGACACTCGCCGCCGCGCTGAACAGCATGATCGACAAGGGTTTGGAGGCGTTGGCCGACCTGGAGGTCGCCAAGGGAGACGTCGCGGCGGTGGACCGGCTGGCGCGCTGCGTGGCGAACCTGGCGCGGGCGGGCAGGGCGATCTGGACGTTGACGCCGGACGTCGAGGAGGACGAGGCGGAGAAAGGCGACGACGACGGTGGAAGCGAGCCCGACGACCCTGTGGAACTGGAGCGACTTCATCGCGAACTCTGGGATCGGGTCGAAGACGTACGATCCGCCGTGGAGTCCAGACGACGCGAAGGATGGACCATCAGTCCACGACAGCCGCCGGTATCTGGCGAGGATGCGGAAGCCTTCCCCGCAACAGTGTGAGCCGGAAGGGGACTGGTCCACCTGGGTGCTTCTGGGCGGGCGAGGATCGGGAAAGACGTTCGCCGGCGCCCACTGGCTGTTGCGACAGGCGGAGATGGGGGGCCGTACCCTGGCCCTGATCGGGCCGACGCTGCACGACGTGCGGGAGGTGATGGTCGAAGGGCCGTCGGGCGTGAAGGCGATGTGGAGGGGCGAGGAACCGCCTCACTGGGAGGCCAGCCGACGCCGGCTGGTGTTTCCGGGCGGGAGCGTGGCCTATGCCTTTTCCGCCGAGGATCCCGACAGTCTGAGGGGGCCGCAGTTCCATGCGGCCTGGGCCGACGAGCTGTGCGCCTGGCGCCGGCCGGAGGAGGTCCTGGCCAATCTGAGGATGGGGCTGAGGCTGGGGGATCGGCCCCGGCTGACGGTGACGACGACGCCCCGGCCGATCGCGGCGCTGAGACGGCTGCTGGCGGAGCCGGCGCTGGTGAAGACCACGTCGCCGACGTCGGCCAATGCGGCCAATCTGTCGCCCGGCTTTCTGGACCATCTGAGGTCGCTGTACGGCGGGACGCGGCTGGAGGCGCAGGAGCTGGAGGGGGTCGTCGTCGAGAGCCACGGGGCCCTGTTCCGGCTGGAGGATCTGAAGCGGGCGCGCGGGGCGCGTCCGGCCCGGCTGGACCGGGTGGTCGTGGCGGTCGATCCGCCGGCGACGGCGCACGGAGACGCGTGCGGCGTGGTGGTGGCCGGCCGGCGCGACGACAAGGCCTATGTGCTGGAAGACGCCACGGTGCGGGGCCGCTCGCCGGCCGGATGGGCGCGGCACGTCGCGGCCGTGGCGGCGCGCCACGGAGCCGCGACGGTCGTGGCCGAAGCCAACCAGGGCGGGGAGATGGTGCGCACGCTTCTGGCCCAGGCCGGGTGCCGCGCCACGATCCGGACGGTCTGGGCGCGGAGCGCCAAGCGGGTTCGGGCCGAGCCGGTGGCGGCCCTGTATGAGCAGGGCCGGGTCGTCCACTGCGGCGCGTTTCCGGCCCTGGAAGAAGAGATGATGGCGCTGGGGGAAGGGGGCGCGAGCCCCGACCGCGCCGACGCCCTGGTGTGGGCGATCACCGACCTGTTGCTGGACCACAGGCCGCTGCGGCCGCGCATCCGCGCGTTGTGAACCGAAGGAGACGAGATGACCGACGCCCATGCCCACAGGGCCCCGAGCGCCCAGGCGCCGGCGCGACGCGCCGCGGCCGTGACGCCGGACGACGCCGCCGACCTGACGCAGATCGCCAAGGCGCTGTACCTCGGGATCGGAGGCGACCTGCGGGTCGTGCCGGCCGACGGCGGGGCGGCGGTGACGCTGACGAACCACGCGCCCGGCTATGCGCCGGTTCAGGTGCGGCGGGTGTTGGCGACGGGGACGACGGCGGCGCAGATCGTGGCGCTGTTCGACTGATGGGGGCGGTGGATCTGGGGCTGGGCGTCGCCGGGCGGACGGCGATGCGCGGCGCCCTGCTGGACTTCGCCCGCGGCGACTTTCGGATGGACGGGCGCTGGAGCGGCGATCCGGTGGGGGCGGGGCGCGTGGCGTTCGCGCGGTCCACGGCGGCCTGGCTGACGACGGCGGAGGGGCCGGCGGCGTTCGCCCCCGACGCGCCGCGATGGGACGCGGCGGGGCTGTTGATCGAGGGGCCGGCGACCAACCTGTTGCGGCACAGCGCGGACCTGACCGCCGGGCCGTGGACGCCCGCGGTCAATGGAGACGGGGTCGCGCCGGTGCGCGGCGTCTCGCCCGTCCCGAAGCCGGACGGCGCGGCCGGGGCGACGCGGCTGACGCTGGATCGGGGGCCGGTCGACGAGGGCGGGCATCTGAGCATGGTGTTCCACGAGCCGTTCGCGGTCACGGCCGGGGCGACGCACACGGCGTCGTTCTGGGCGCGCGCCGAGACGCCCGGAACGATCCTGATGCGGCACGTGGGCGGCGCGGCCTATGCCGCGTTCGCGGTGGACGGCGTCTGGCGCAGGTTTTCCAGCGCCTCGGTCGCCGCGTCGGGAACGGCGTCGCTGGAGATCGGGCTGAGGGGCGGGTTCGGGGCGTCGCGGAGCCTGACCGTCGATGTGTGGAACGTGCAGTGCGAGGTCGGGGCGGCGTCTTCGGACGTCGTGACGGGCGCCGCGTCGGGGGCGCGGGGCGCGGACCAGTTGAGCCTGTCGGGCGGGGCTGAGGCGCGGGGCACGGTGCGGATCGACTGGGCGGTGGAGGCCCACCGGCCGGGGCGCCGGACGCTGGCGGCCGGCGACGGCGCGGCGGTGCTGGAGCTGGTGGACGGCGTGCCGACGGCGACGGTCGGCGGGGTCACGGTCGTGGCCGGGAGCGTGGCGGCGTCGGGCAGGACTGTGCGGACCGCCGTGACGTGGGAGCCGGGGCGGATCGCCCTGGCCGTGGACGGGGTGGTGGTGGCGGTCGCCGCGACCGCGCCGGAGGTCGGCGACCTGGAGATCGGGGCCCGGGGCGGGGCGGACCCGCTGAACGCGCGGATCCCGAGGATCGAGCGGCTGGACTGGGCGACGTCGGACGCCGCCCTGGCGGCCGTCACGGGCTGAGGAGATGCGGATGTTCGACTGGATGCGGCCGAGGCCGCCGGAGACGAAGGCGAGCCGGACGGGGGCGGTGATGGCCCTGACCGGTGCGGGGCGGCCGCGGTGGACGCCGCGGAACTATGCCCATCTGGCGTCGGAGGGGTTCGGCAAGAACGCGGTCGCCTATCGCTGCGTGCGGATGACAGCAGAGGCGGCGGCGTCGACGCCGCTGGTCGTGTTCCGCGACGGGGTAAGGGCGGGGGCGGACGATCCGGTGGCGCGCCTGCTGGACAAGCCGAACGCGGAACAGTCGGGCGTGGAGTTCCTGGAGGGGCTGCACGCGCAGCTGCAGACGGCGGGCAACGCCTATGTCGAGGCGGTGGGCGATGAAACGCCGGAGGAGCTGTGGGCGCTGCGGCCGGACCGGATGACGGTCGTGCCGGGGCGCGGCGGGTGGGCGGAGGCGTGGGAGTATTCCGTCGACGGACGGTCGGTGCGGATCGCGCGGGCGGCCGACGGCTGGGCCCCGGTGATGCACCTGAAGCTGTTTCACCCGACGGACGACCACTATGGCTTTTCGCCGCTGGAGGCGGCGGCCTTCGCCATCGACGTGCACAATGCGTCGGGGGCCTGGAACAAGGCGCTGCTGGACAATGCGGCGCGGCCTTCGGGCGCCTTGGTGTTCGGGGCGAAGGACGGCGAGCGGCTGACGGCCGAGCAGTTCGACGCCTTGAAGGCCGAGATGGCCGAAGCGCACATGGGGGCGGTGAACGCGGGGCGGCCGCTGCTGCTGGAAGGCGGGCTGGACTGGAAGCCCATGAGCTGGACGCCCGCCGACATGGACTTCATCGCCGGCAAGCACGCGGCGGCGCGCGAGATCGCCCTGGCGTTCGGGGTGCCGCCGCAGCTGCTGGGCATCCCCGGAGACGCGACCTACGCCAACTATCGCGAGGCCAATCAGGCCTTCTGGCGCGGGACGGTGGTTCCGCTGGTCAGGAAGACGGCGGCGGCGTTGACCGGGTGGCTGGGCGGACGGTTCGCGGGCGTCAGGATCGCGCCGGATCTGGACCAGGTCCCGGCGCTGTCGGGCGAGCGCGACGCCCTGTGGGCGCGGCTGGAGGCGGCGAGTTTCCTCACGCCGGAGGAGAGGCGCGAGATGGCGGGGCTGGGGGCATGAGCGAGGGACGCAGGTGGCCGGTGGCGCTGATCAGCGCGCTGGCGGTGCAGACGGTCGGCGGGCTGGTGTGGGCCGGCGGGGCGGCGGCGCGGATCGGGGCTCTGGAGCAGCGCGTCGACGAGCAGCGGCTGGTGGCCGAGCGGCTGGCCCGGCTGGAGGAGCAGGGCGCGGCGACCCGGCAGGCGCTGGAGCGGATCGAGCGGAGGCTGGAGGGATGAGGGGGCAAAGGACGCCCTTCGCCCCCTGTGGGAGAAGGTGGGCGGCGGAGCCGCTCGGATGAGGGGGCTGTCCGATGCGGATCGGAGGACGGGGCACGCGTCTCGACCGGCCCCCTCATCCGTCTCGCTCCGCGAGCCACCTTCTCCCACGAGGGGAGAAGGGTTCGAGATCACGGGCCACGCCTCGCTGTTCGGCGTGGCGGACCTGAACGGGGACGTGGTGGCGAAGGGCGCGTTCGCGGCGAGCCTGGGCAAGGGCGGCGCGGGCGCGGTGAAGATGCTGCACCAGCACGAGGGCCGGGCGCCGGTCGGCGTGTGGGACGAGGTGCGGGAGGACGACCTGGGCCTGTTCGTCCGGGGCCGGATATTCGACTGGTCGCCCGAGGCGCGGTTCGCGCGGGCGCTGAGCCGGGCGGGGGCGATGGACGGGCTGTCGATCGGGTTCCGCAGCGTGCGGGCGCGGCGCGAGGGGCGGCTGCGAGTGCTGGTGGAGGTGGACCTGTGGGAGGTGTCGCTGGTGACGTTTCCGATGTTGGTCGGAGCGCGGTTCACGCCCTCCGCGCGCTGAGAGCGCGGGCGATCTGTTGGACGACGGACTTCTTGAGCAGGCCGCGGGTGATCCAGATGATCGGGACGGCGGCGAAGATGGGGTGGAAGTCCAGGATCAGGGACAGGACGAGGCCGGTCAGGACCGCGACCACGACGACGCCGATGCGGACGCTGGTGAGGTCTTCGGGCGTCGGCTCGGTGGGGTGGAGCGGCGGGCCCTGGGGTATGGCGCCGGGGCCGAAGATGAGGGCGCCGGCGACTTCCAGGGGCGTTTGCGGCAGGCGGGGCGTCTCGGCGGTCTTCTTTCCGAGCAGCACGTCCAGCGTGCGGTCGGGCGCCGGCTGCGGGGCCTGGCGGGGCTCTGGCGGCGGCGGGTCGGGATTGGCCTGAAGCTTTCTGATCGGGCTGCTTTCGCGGATCGCCTCGGCGCGGTCGCGCAGGTCGTGGGGGACGGGATGGCCGTCCTCACGGAGGCGGAAGACCTGATCCACGACGTCGCCCGTCAGGTTTACGGCCGAGAGATCCTGGCCGTAGGCGTCGCCGTGCAGGGCGACCAGGCGGCCGTTCACGAGTTCGACCTGAAAGGCGATCGGGTGTTCGAGGTGGTCGATCTGGAGGTGGATCGTGCCGAGGCGGCCGTGGGTGGTCTCGGGCGGGTTCGGACGGCGACGGTCGACGATGGTCTCGGTCAGGAAGACGGGGCCCTGGACGCGGCGCTGGCCCGGCAGGCTCTCGGCGATCTGGCCGGCGAGGTCGGGCGCGACGGCCGACAGCTCCCAGGCGAGGCCGTCCAGCGCGGCGCGTTCGAGGGGGGTGAAGGCGTCGCGCATCGGCGCACCCTAGCCGCGAAACGCGGGGATTGAGAAGGTCGGCGCTCCGCATCGCCGGAGCGCCCCCACCCGGTCGCTGCGCGACGACGTCCCTCCCCATGACGGGGAGGGAGAAAGATGGCGGGCCGGTCGCCGGGCCGCTCCCACCCGGTCGTCGCTTCGCGCCGACCACCCTCCCCTGACGGGGAGGGAGATTCACTTGGAGCACAGATGAAAGAGACCAAGCAGGTCTCGGGTTCGCCCGAGGCGGGGAATGCGCTGCATGCGGTGATGGCGGCGTTCGAGGCGTTCAGGGACGCGAACGATCAGCGGCTGGCGGAGATCGAGCGGAAGGCGGCGGCGGACGTGCTGCTGGAAGAGAAGGTGGCGCGCATCGACGCGGCGGTGGCGGGTGCGCAGGCGCGGCTGGACCGGGTGATGTCGGAGGCGCGTCGGCCGGAGCTGGAGGTGAAGGGCCCCGCGCCGCGCGGCGACGCCGGCGGGTTCGCGGACTACATGCGGTCGGGGTTCGGGCTGGAGGTGAAGGCGGGGCTGTCGACGGCGTCGAACTCGGCGGGGCACGTCGTGCCGGAGCTGACCGAGCGGGCGATCGAGCGGCGGCTGATGGCGGCGTCGCCGATGCGCGAGATCGCCACGGTGCGGACGGTGGCGTCGGGCACCTTCAGGAAGCCGGTGTCGATCGAGGGGATCGAGGCGGGCTGGGTGGCGGAGACGGCGGCGCGGCCGGAGACGGATCCGGCGACCCTGGCGTTGCTGGAGTTCCCGTCGGCCGATCTGTACGCCAGCCCGGCGGCGACGCAGGCGCTGCTGGACGACGCCCTGGTGGACCTGGACGACTGGCTGGCCGGCGAGGTGGAGGACGCCTTCGCCGCGCAGGAGACCCAGGCCTTCGTCAGCGGGAACGGGGTCAACAAGCCGAAGGGCTTCCTGGCCTATGACGCCGTGGCGGACGGCGACGCGGCGTGGGGCGAGATCGGCTACGTCGCGTCGGGCGCGGCGGGCGCCTTCGCCGCCTTCAGCCCGGTGGATCGTCTGATCGACCTGATCTATGCGCCCAAGGCCCAGTATCGGCCGAACGGGCGGTTCGTGATGAACCGCAAGACGGTGTCGGCCGTGCGCAAGTTCAAGGACGCGGACGGGAACTACGTCTGGCAGCCGGCGGGTCGGCCGGGCGAGACGGCGAGCCTGCTGGGCTATCCGGTGACCGAGATCGAGACCATGCCGGACGTGACGGCGAACAGTCTGTCGATCGCGTTCGGCGACTTCCAGAAGGGCTATCTGATCGTCGACCGGGCCGGGGTGCGGGTGTTGAGGGACCCGTACTCGGCCAAGCCCTATGTGCTGTTCTACACGACCAAGCGCGTGGGCGGCGGGGTGCAGAACTTCGACGCTTTGAAAGTCATGAAGTTCTCCGCGACCTAGGTCGCGGAGGGGCAAGGTGATGAATTTCAGCGCGAGCTGACTTGGGCTGCCCTCTGCCCTTGCGGGAGAGGGAGACCGCGGACGGCGGCGGAGCCGTCGTTCCGGCGTGGTCGGGTGAGGGGTCGACGGCTGTCTGACACGGCGGGGCGACCCCTCATCCGTCGCGCTTCGCGCGCCACCTTCTCCCGCAAGGGGAGAAGGGCAATCACATGGAGATTTCGAATGACCGCACCGGTGAGCCTCACCGAGGCGAAGCTGTTCCTGCGCGTCGAGCACGAGGCGGAGGATGCGCTGATCCAGACGCTGGTGGACGCGGCCAGGGCGCGGGTGGAGGGGGAGGTGGGGCTGACGCTCACCTCGACCAGTCCCGCGCCGTTGCGGCTGGCCGTGCTGATGCTGGCGCTGCGGGCCTATGAGCGAGGCGAGCGGGAGATGCCCGTCGCGCCGGTCGAGGCGTGGATCGCGCCCTATCGCGTGGTGCGGCTGTGAGGGTGCTGGCGGGGCTGTTCGAGGTCGAGGAGGCCGAGACGCCGTACGGCGGGATGGCCGTCACCTATGAGCCGCTGGGGCATGCCTGGCTGAAGCTGGGGGCGCGTAGACGGCGGGAGCGGACGGAGGCGGGGCGCGCGGCGTCGGTCGAGACGACGACGGCGGAGACGCGGGTCGATCCTCGACTGAGGCCGGGGCGGGTGCTGCGCTTCGGCGGGGCGGACTGGACCGTCGCCTTCGTCGAGGTCGTGGCGGAGCGGCCGGGGCGGGCGAAGCTGAGCCTGGAGCGGCGGCGATGAGCGCGCATGAGGCGGGGCTGATCAAGGCCGTGATCGCGCGGCTGAAGGCGGATGCCGGCGTGTCGGCCTTGCTGGGCGGGCGGGTGTGGGACGAGCCGCCGGAGGAGGCGGCGCTGCCGCATCTGCGGATCGGGCGCGGCGAGAGCCGGCCGGTGGGCGCGGACGGCTGCGGGGTCGAGCAGGCGCTGACCCTGACGGCGGTCAGCGGGTTTCGCGGCGCGGAGGAGGCCCGGGCCATCCTGGCGGCGGTGCGGGCGTGCCTGAACGACGCGTCGCTGGAGGCCGACGGGGTGCGGGCGGTGAGCGCGCGGGTGACGTTTTCGGACGTGTTTTCGAGCCCGGACGGCGCGCGTCGGTACGCGATGATGCGCCTGAGGGCGGTGACGGAAGAAATTTGATCCTCACCCGCGCAGCGGGGGAGGGGGACCGCGCATCGCGCGGTGGAGGGGGCGGACACGAGCGCCGGTGCGTGGGCTTGCCCCCTCCACCGCCTTCGGCGGTCCCCCTCCCCCGTTTCGCTGCGCTCACGAGGGAGGATTTCTCATGGCCGCACAGGCCGGCAAGGACATGCTGCTGAAAATTTCGGACGGCGCGGGCGGGTTCACGACCGTGGCCGGATTGAGGGCGCGGACGATCGCGCTGAACGCGCGGACGGTGGACGCCACCGACGCGGACTCGGCCGGGCGATGGCGCGAGCTGCTGGCGGGGGCGGGGGTGAAGTCGGCGGCGGTGAGCGGGACGGGCGTGTTCCGCGACGCGGCGTCCGACGCCCTGATCCGCGAGGCGTTTTTTTCGCAGGCGGCGGAGACCTGGCGCCTGATCGTGCCGGACTTCGGCACGCTGGAGGGGCCGTTCCTGGTCGCCGCGCTGGAGTACGCCGGCGAGCACGAGGGAGAGGCGAGCTTCGCGCTGAGCCTGGCGAGCGCGGGGGAAGTGACGTTCGGGGCGGTCTAGCCGCAGACGATGCGGGTCATCTCGCGATTGTATGCTTCGGCGTATCGGCGCGCGGCGGCGTTGAACGCGACGGCGTCGGCATCGACCGGCGTGTCGGAGGTGCCGGCGATCATGGTCTGGCCATGACGCCACCAGCCGTCGGGACGGGAGCCGCAGTCGCCGGCGCCAGGAAACAGAGTGGTCGCTTCGTAGACGCCGAGGACGCGGCGATCGCCGCGCGCGGCGGCTTCGCGCGCGTGGGCGGGAGCGGCGGCGACGTCCAGACGGGGAGGGTCGATCACGACCTCGCCGAGGCCGGGCGCGCAGGCGACCAGCAGTAAGGGAATGCAGAGAAGGAGCGCGCGCATGGGCGTGAGCATGGCGCCGAACGCGGCGCGAGGCGAGGCCGTCGTGACGTTGGCGGGGGCGGAGCGAAAGCTGTGCCTGACTCTGGGGGCGCTGGCGGAGATCGAGGGGGCGCTGGGGCTTGAGGGGCCGGGCGCCTTGGCGGAGCGGATGCGCGGCCTGTCGGCGCGGGATCTGACGGCGGTGCTGGCGGCGCTGTTGCGGGGCGGGGGCGAGGCGGCGTTCGCCGGCGAGCTGGATCGGGCGGCGGTGACGCCAGTCGAAGCGGCAAACGCGGTGGCGGCGGCGTTTCAGGCCTCGGCGTGAGCTGGGCGGCGATGCTGCGGACGGCGTCAGCGCTGGGGGTGCCGCCGGAAGCGTTCTGGCGGCTGTCGCTGAAGGAGTGGCGGATGCTGACGGAGCGGGCGGGTGAGCCGACGATGGGGCGGGCGGCGATGGAGGGGTTGATGGCGCGGTGGCCGGACGGAGCGTGGGGGGAGAGCCCCTCCACCGCTTCGCGGTCCCCCTCCCCATCGCTGCGCGACGAGGAGGAGACATGACGGACGCATTGGGAGAGATGCCGCGCCGGACGGCGGAGGCGCAGGCGGCGCTGGAGGCGTTGCGGGAGCCGGCGGAGCGGACGGCGGGGGCGATCGAGGAGGCGTTCGGGCGAGCGGGCGAGCGGCTGGCGGGATCGCTGGCGCGGGCGGCGGCGGACGGAGAGATCACGCTGCAGGAACTGGCGCGGGCGGTGCTGGGCGCGGTGAATGCGGCGGCGGGCGCAGGGCTGGGGCAGGCCATCACCCAGGCGGTGGGCGGGCTGTTCGGCGGGTCGCGCGCGGACGGCGGGCCAGTGACGGCGGGCGGCGCCTATCTGGTCGGCGAGCGGGGGCCGGAGGTGTTTCGCCCCTCGACCGGCGGGGAGATCGGGCCGGCCGCCGCCGCGCCGGTGACGGTGAACGTCACGGTGCAGGGCGGGGCCGAGACCCTGCTGCGCAGCGAGGCGCAGGTGGCGCAGGCGCTGGCGCGGGCCGTGATGCTGGGAGCGCGGAGGATTTAAGTGCCCTAACGCTCGCGACGCGGTCGCTCGCTGCTTGAGGGCATGATGCTGGCCCTACCGCTCGCGACGCAGTCGCTCGCTGCTTGAGGGCATGATGCTCGCCCTACCGCTCGCGACGCGGTCGCTCGCTGCTTGAGGACATGATGCTTGCCCTACCGCTCGCGACGCGGTCGCTCGCTGCTTGAGGGCTAAAGCCCCTTGGGGTTCGGGCCGAAGCGGTTCGTGCCGGCCTGGGAATCGACCAGGCCGATCCACAGCAGGAAGATGAAGCCGACGAGGAACGACAGGGCGAACAGGCCCATGGCGGGGCCGAGCGCGGCGAGCAGGGCCCAGGGATCCTCGGTCCAGGCGGTGGCGAAGATGCCGACGCCGGCCATGATGAAGCCGCCGACCAGGGCGCCGAGGCCGACGACCCAGGGAATGAGGACCAGCCAGCCGGTCTGACCCATGTCGTGCAGCCGCTTCACCGCGATGGCGGTGTTCGGCCAGATCAGGGCGATGGACAGCAGCTGTCCGAGGACCGGGATCCAGCCCAGGACCACGCCCGCGCCGAGCAGCAGCAGCCAGCCGATCCAGAAATGCGAGCGGCGCGAGCGGCCCTCGAAGGACAGCAGCAGGTGCTGGAGGTTCAGCGGCTGTTGGTGGCTGCGGTCGAGATCGTGGGTCATCGGGCCCTCCCTCCTGTGACGCGCCGACGATGACGGACGGGGACGCGGCGGACAAGTGAAAGGGACGTCATGAGTTTTCATGAAATCAGCCTGCCGGCGCGGCTGGCTTTCGGGTCGACGGGCGGGGTGGAGCGGCGGACGGAGGTGGTGACGCTGGCGTCGGGGTTCGAGCGGCGGTCGACGCCGTGGGCTGAGGGACGCCGGCGGTGGCTGATCGGGGCGAACCTGAGGTCGCTGGCGGACATGGCGGAACTGGTCGCCTTCTTCGAGGCGCGGGCGGGGCGGCTGCACGGGTTCCGGTTCCGGGACTTCATGGACTTCCGGTCGTGCGCACCGGGCGGCGAGCCGGCGGCGACGGACCAGGCGATCGGGACGGGCGACGGGGAGACGGTCGCGTTCCAGCTGACCAAGGGGGCGCGGGTCATCCGCAAGCCTGCGCCGGGGTCGGTGGTGGTGGCGGTGGACGGCGCGGTCGTGGCGGCTGAGGTCGATGCGGCGACGGGCGTGGTGACGCTGGCTGAGGCGCCGGCGGAGGGCGCGGCGGTGACGGCGGGGTTCCTGTTCGACGTGCCGGTGCGGTTCGACGCCGACCGGATCGACGTGACGCTGGAAAGCTTCGACGCGGGCCGGATGGCGGCCGTGCCGCTGGCGGAAGTGCGGGTTTAGCAATCCTCCCCCCTTGGGGGAGGCGGCGCGGCGCGGCTGTGCGCCGTGACGGAGGGGGCTTGCCGCCGGGCTGGGTGCGTGGGGCGGGCCCCCTCCACCGCTTCGCGGTACCCCTCCCCCAATGGGGAGGATTTGATGAGAGACATTCCCGAAGACCTGGCCGCCCGCATCGAGAGCGGGGCGGCGAGGCTTTGCCATGCCTGGATCGTGACGCGGGCGGACGGCGGGAGGCTGGGGTTCACGGACTACGATCGCGTGCTGGAGGTGGACGGAGTGACCTGTTCGCCGAGCGAAGGCTGGCGCGCGGGAGCCAGCGAGGCGGAGGTCGGGGGCGCGGCGGGGACGGCGACGGCGGAAGGGGCGGCGGGCGGGGGTTCGATCCTGTGGCGTTCGACGGGGCGTCGGTGGATCTGTGGCGCGTGGACTGGTCGGCGCCGGAGCTGAGGGTTCGGCTGTGGGCCGGATCGCTGGCGCGGCTGACTCTGGCGGACGGGGCGTTCACGGCGGAGCTGGAAGGGCCTGCGGCGAAGCTGGATCGGGCGGTGGGGCGGACCTATGGCCGGGCGTGCGATGCGCGGTTCCGGGACGCGCGATGCGGGCTGGCCGACGACGCCTTCCCGGGCATGAGCTGCGACAAGCGGTGGCGGACGTGCGTGGACGCGTTCGGAAACGGGGCGAATTTTCGCGGCTTTCCGCATGTGCCGGGCGACGACTTCCTCGCCGCCGTGCCGGTCGAGGGCGGGCGACATGACGGGGGACGGCGGTGAGCGCCCGCGCACTGGAGGCGGCGCGGGCCTGGATCGGGACGCCGTATCGGCATCAGGCGGGCGTGAAGGGCGTGGGGGCGGACTGTCTGGGGCTGGTGCGGGGGATCTGGCGCGAGATGATCGGGCCCGAGCCGGCGGTCGTGCCGCCCTATTCGCCGGACTGGGCCGAGGTGGGCGGGGCGGAGACGCTGCTGGAGGCGGCGCGGGCATGGCTGGTCGAGGTGCATCCGGCGCAGGCGCGGGTGGGCGACGTGCTGCTGTTCCGCATGACGCGCGGCGCGCCCGCGAAGCACTGCGGCGTGCTGAGCGCCGTCGGGCCGACGCGGAAGATGATCCACGCCTACTGGGGCCGGGCGGTCGTCGAAAGCTGGATGGGGAGGTTCTGGGAAGAGCGGCTGGCGGGGGTGTTTCGCTGGCCCAATGCGGTGGGGGCGTAGATGGCATCCACGGTTCTGGGCGCGGTCGGCGGGGCGGTGGCGGGGCCGCTGGGGGCGGCGGTCGGGCGGGCGCTGGGCGGGGTGCTGGACGCGCGGCTGATTTCATCGCTGGCGCCGGTCGGACGCGGACCCCGGATCGAGGCGGTGAGGGTGCAGGGCACGGCCGAGGGCGCGCCGATGGCCTGGGTCGCCGGGCGAGCACGGGTGACGGGGCAGGTGATCTGGGCCGCGCGGTTCCTGGAGGATCGCCGGACGCAGAGCGCGGGCAAGGGCGGGCCGCGGACGGAGACGAGCGCCTATTCGCTGAGCTTCGCGGTCGCGATCTGCGAGGGCGAGATCGACGGGATCGGGCGAGTCTGGGCCGACGGGAGGCCGATGGACCTGACCGGCGTGACCATGCGGGTGCATCGGGGCGGCGAGGACCAGGCGCCGGATGCGCTGATCGAGGCGGTGGAGGGGGAGGCCCCGGCCTATCGCGGCGTCGCGTATGTGGTGTTCGAGGACCTGGCGCTGGGGCCCTACGGGAACCGGGCGCCGCAGCTGGGCTTCGAGGTGTTCCGGCGGCCGCGCGGGGCGGAGCCGGTGCTGGAGAACCTGCTGGAGGGCGTGTGTCTGATCCCCGGGGCGGGGGAGTTCGTGCTGGCGACCGAGGCGGTGGTGCGACGCGAGGGGCTGACGCGGACGGCCGCGGAAAACGTGCACACGGGCGACGGGCGGCCGGGGCTGGTGGTCAGTCTGGATCAACTGCAGGCGCAGGCGCCGAATTTGAAGCGGGTGTCAGTGGTGGTCGGCTGGTTCGGGTCGTCGACGGCGGCGCATCAGTTCACGGTGAGGCCGGGCGTGGAGCGGCGGGACAAGCCCACGGAGCCGATGGGATGGTCGGTCGCTGGGCTGGGACGGGACGAGGCGCATCTGATTTCTCAGATCGACGGGGCGCCGGCCTATGGCGGGACGCCGTCGGACCAAAGCGTCAGGCAGGCCGTGGCGGAGCTGAAGGCGAGGGGGTTGGAGGTGACCCTGTATCCGTTCGTCTTCATGGACTGCGATGCATACCCGTGGCGCGGGCGGGTGGCCGGCCGGAACGGCGCCGAGGCGGGTGGCGACGTGGCGGCGTGCTTCGGGGCGGCGGACGGCTGGGGTCTGAGGCGGATGGCGCGGCACTATGCGGCGCTGGCGGCGGAGGCGGGGCCGGACGGGCTGCTGATCGGCTCGGAGATGCGCGGGCTGACGTGGACGCGCGGCGCGGACGGCGGGTTTCCGGCGGTGCAGGCGCTGCGTGACCTGGCGGCGGAGTGCCGGGCGATCGTGGGTCCGGGGGTGAAGCTGTCCTATGCGGCCGACTGGTCGGAGTGGTTCGGGCGGCACGACGGCGAGGACGTGATCTTTCATCTGGATCCTCTGTGGGCGGACCCGAACGTGGATTACGTCGGGATCGACTTCTATCCGCCGCTGGGGGACTGGCGAGCGGGGGACGGCGGCGTGGACGGGGCCACGTTCGCGGGGCCGGATGATCCGGCCTATCTGGCCGCGCAGGTGGCGGGCGGGGAGAACTTCGACTGGTTCTACGCCTCGCCCGAAGATCGGGCGGCGCAGGCGCGGACGCCGATCGTCGACGGGGCGCACGGTGAGGACTGGGTGTTCCGGGCCAAGGACCTGGCGGGGTGGTGGAGCCATGCGCACCACGACCGGCCGGGCGGGGCGCGGTCGGCGACGCCGACGGCCTGGGTTCCGGGGATGAAGCCGATCCGGCTGACGGAGTTCGGGTGCGCGGCGGTGGATCGCGGGGCGAATGCGCCCAACCTGTTCCAGGACCCCAAGAGCGACGAGAGCGCCCTGCCGCCGCACTCGACCGGTGTGCGGGACGACCGGATGCAGCGGCGGGCGCTTGAGGCGGTGTTGGGCTGGTATGGCGCGGCGGAGCACAATCCGGTTTCGGCGGTCTATGGCGGGCCGATGCTGGAGGCGACGGACGCCTGGTGCTGGGACGCGCGGCCTTGGCCGGCGTTTCCGGCGCGGGACGATCTGTGGGCCGACGCAGGGGCTTGGGCGACCGGGCACTGGCTGAACGGGCGGCTGCACGGCGAGGGGTCGGCGCTGGCGCGGGCCGTGCTGGAGCGCGCGGGGTATGCGGTCGAGGACGTGCGGGTGGACGCCAGCCCGGCGCGGGTGGACGGCATCGTGCTCGAGGGTCCGACGGCGGGGCGGGAGGCGCTGGCGCCGCTGTGTGCGGCGCTGGGGCTGACGCCGGTGGAGAGGGGGCGCGGCGTGCGGTTGATCGCGCCGGGGCCGGCGCACACAGGGATCGCGCGGGGCGCGTTGGCGCTCGAGGACGGGCGGCCGAGCGTGCGGCTGGATCGGCGGCTGGAGGCGCCGCCCGCGACGGTGCGGGCCCGGTTCGTGGACGGGGACGCCGACTATCGGACCGGGGCTGTGGCCGCGCGGGGCGGCGGCGCGGGAGAGGAGGCGACGCTGGAGTTGGCCCTCGTCTGCCCGGCGGCGACGGCGGAGGACGCGGCGGCGCGACGGCTGGCGGCGGAGGCCGACGTCGAGACGCTGACGCTGGCGCTGGGTCCGCTGGAGGGGTTGCGGCTGGAGCCTGGGGACGTCGTCGAGGTCGAAGGGTTCGAAGGCGACTGGCGCATCGACCGGGTGACGCGGGACGAGGCGCCGCGGGCGTCGCTGAGTCGCGCGCCGGGGGCGCTGGTCGCCGGCGAAGCGGGTCGGCCGGCCGGGGAAGAACCGGCGGAGCCGTTCGGGGCGCCGTTACTGGCGATCCTGGACCTGCCGCCTCTGCCCGGCGCGGAGGGCGACACGCGACCTATGGCGGCGGTGGCGGGGGAGCCGTGGCGGGCGCAGACCGTGTGGGCCGGGCCGTCGTCAGAGACGCTGACCGCGCGGGGAGAGGCGACGACGCCGGCGACGGTGGGCGTGCTGGTCGAGCCGCTGTCGGCGGGGGCGCGACATCGCTGGATGCGGGAGGCCGAGATGGTGGTCCGGCTGGAGGGGCGGGCGCCGAGTTCGCGGCCTGAGGCGGCGGTGCTGGGCGGTGCGAATGCTCTGGCGGTCGCCGGGGCCGACGGCTGGGAGATCGTCCAGTTCTTGTCGGCCGAGCCGCTTGGCGGGGACGTGTGGCGGCTGTCGGGGCTGCTGCGCGGGCAGCAGGGGACACTTGCGGCCGGTGCGGAGGCCGGAGCGGTGGTGGTGATGCTGGAGGGGCTGACGCGGCTCGACCTGGCGCCCGGTGAGCGGGGGCTGGAGCGGACATGGCGGGCGGCGCCGCGCGGTTGGCCTGCGGGCGGCGCCTTGTCGACGGAGGTCATGACGGTGGTGCGGGGGGTGCACGGGCGGCCCTGGGCGCCGGCGCATCTGGCCGCACGGGAAACGGCGGGCGGCGGACGGTCTCTGAGCTGGATCGCGCGGGCGCGGCTGGACGGGGATCGCTGGGAGGGGCCGGAGACGCCTGCTGATCGGCTGCGCTTTCGGGTGCGCTGGCTGGACGGCGAGGTCGAGGTCGGGACGACGGAGGTCGAGGCGACGGCGCTGGAGGTCGGCGGCGCGGCGCTGGCGGCGCTGTTCCCCGACGGCCTGGGAGCGGCAAGCGTGGCGGTCGCGCAATGGGGCGACGGCTGGGGATGGGGGCTGGAGGCGACGATCCCCCTCGCATGAGGCGGCTTCGTGCCCTAACTGACGGGCGGAGCAGCACGAGCGAGGAGCGACGACCGGGTGGCGGGTGATCCCTACAAGGAGTTGGGCGTGGCGCGGGGCGCGAGCGCGGCGGAGATCAAGTCCGCCTATCGCAAGCTGGCCAAGCAGCTGCATCCGGATTCCAACCCCGGCGACAAGGCCGCCGAGGAGCGGTTCAAGCGCGTGACGGCGGCGTTCGACATCCTGGGCGACGCAGAGAAGAAGGCCAAGTTCGACCGGGGCGAGATCGACGCGGACGGGCGCGAGCAGTTCCGCGGGTTCTCCGGGCGGCCGGGCGGAAGTCCGTTCGGTCAGGGCGGCGCGCGGGGCGCGTTCGAGGACGTCGATCTGGAGGAGATCTTCGGCGGCATGTTCGGCGGCGGGGCGCGGGCTGGCGGCGGCCGCGGCTTTGCCTCGCGCGGGCAGGACGTGCGCGCGACGCTGGAGATCAGCCTGGAGGACTCCATCTCCGGCGCGACGCGGCGGATCCAGTTCTCGGACGGACGGATGCTGGACGTCGCCATTCCGAAGGGCGCCGGCGACGGTCAGACGATCCGTTTGAAGGGACAGGGCGCGCCGGGGCGTGGCGGGCCGGCGGGCGACGCCCTGATCGAGCTGAAGATCGCCAAGCATCCCCTGTTCACGCGCGACGGCGCGGACCTGACGATGGATCAGCCGGTGGCGCTGTACGACGCGGTGCTGGGCGGCAAGATCCCGGTGCGGACCCCCGAAGGCACGGTGATGATGACGATCCCCAAGGGCTCCAGCTCCGGCAAGGTGCTGAGGCTGAAGGGGCGTGGGGCTTTCCAGGACGGGCGACGGGGCGACCTGCTGGCCAAACTGATGATCGTGCTGCCGGAGGGGGACGAGCGGCTGACGAAACTGGCCGAGGCGGCGCGGGACGAAGGGCCGATCAAGCCCTTCCGCGACTGAGGCCGACATGGCGAACAAGCCGAACGTCAAACCCGCGCGGCCCTGGTTCTCGTCGGGGCCGACGGCCAAGCGGCCGGGGTGGTCGCGCGAGGCGATCCCGACGGATCTGCTGGGCCGGGGCATCCGCGCGCCGGAGGTGGTGGCGCGGTTCGCGCACGGGCTGGCGCTGACGCGGGAGCTGCTGCAGGTCCCGGAGGACTGGGCGCTGGTCTATGTGCCGGGGTCCGACACCGGGGCGGTGGAGGCGGCGCTGTGGAACCTGCTGGGCGCCCGGCGCGTGCAGGTCATGGCGTTCGAGAACTTCGGCAAGGTGTGGGCGACCGACGTGCGCGACCACCTGAAGCTGGAGCCCGAGGTGTTGACGGCGCCGTGGGGGCGGTTCCCGGACGTTACGCGGGTCGATCCGGCGGCGGATCTGGTGCTGCCCTGGAACGGCACGACCTCGGGCGTGCGGGCGCCGGGCGGGGACTGGATCGCCGCGGACCGGAAGGGTCTGGTGGTCTGCGACGCGACCTCGGCGGCCTTCGCCATGCCGTTGCCGTGGGATCGGCTGGACGTGGTGACCTTCAGTTTCCAGAAGGCGCTGGGCGGCGAGGCGGGGCTGGGCGTCGCCGCGCTGGGGCCGCGAGCGATCGCGCGGCTGGATCAGTTCGAGCCGCCGCGGCCGGTGCCGAAGGTGCTTCGACTGCGGGACTCGAATGGCTTCGACCGGGCGCTGGCCGGCGGGTCGATGATCAACACCTTCAGCGTCTGGACGCTGGAGGACTGGATCGACGCGGTGGAATGGGGTCTGTCGGTCGGCGGCCTGCCGGAGCTGATCCGGCGCACGGAGGCCAGCTTCGCGACCCTGGGCGCGTGGGTGGATCGGACGGACTGGATCGACTGGCTGGCCGAGCGGCCGGAGGAGCGGTCGACCACCAGCGTGTGCCTGAAGATCGTCGATCCGCGCGTGACGGCGCTGGACGAGGACGCGCAGCGGGCGCTGGTGATGCGGATGAAGGCGCTGCTGGAGGCGGAGGAGGCGGCGTTCGACGTCGAGGGCCACCGCAACGCCCCGCCGGGCCTGCGCGTCTGGTGCGGATGCACGGTGGAGGCGGCCGACGTCGAGGCGCTGGGGCCGTGGCTAGACTGGGCGTTCGCGGAAGCGCTGGCGGAATAATCGCCGCAGGCGGACGACACTCCGCGATTCCGGGGCTATAGCCTCCGCCCGCAAGCAGCGGAGAGTGATCCTTGGCGAACGTCGCGGTGGTCGGCGCCCAGTGGGGCGACGAAGGCAAGGGCAAGATCGTGGACTGGCTGTCCAACCGCGCCGACGTTGTCGTGCGGTTCCAGGGCGGGCACAACGCCGGCCACACGCTGGTGGTGGACGGCAAGGTCTACAAGCTGGCGCTGCTGCCCTCGGGCGTCGTGCAGGGCAAGCCGTCGATCATCGGCAACGGCGTGGTGGTCGATCCCTGGCATCTGGTCGGGGAGATCGAGAAGATCGCGGCGCAGGGCGTGGCGATCACGCCGGACATCCTGACCATCGCCGACAATGCGTGCCTGATCCTGCCCATCCATCCGGCGCTGGACGTCGCGCGAGAGGCGGCGGCCAAGGCGCCGGGCGCGAAGATTGGGACGACGGGGCGGGGCATCGGCCCGGCCTATGAGGACAAGGTGGGGCGGCGCGCGATCCGCGTCTGCGACCTGGCCGACGCGGACGACCTGAGGGTCAAGATCGACCGGCTGAGGTCGCACCACGATCCGCTTCGGGCCGGGCTGGGGCTGGAGCCGATCGATCCGGAGGCGCTGCTGGGCCAGCTGCTGGAGATCGCGCCGAAGATCCTGCCGTTCGTGAAGCCGGCGTGGCGGGTGCTGGATCAGGCGCAGAAAGCCGGCAAGCGCGTGCTGTTCGAGGGCGCGCAGGGCGCGTTTCTGGACGTGGACCATGGCACCTATCCCTATGTGACGTCGTCCAACACGGTGGCGGGTCAGGCGGCGGCGGGGTCGGGCATCGGGCCCAAGGGCGTCGGCTATGTGCTGGGGATCGTGAAGGCCTACACCACGCGGGTGGGCGAGGGGCCGTTCGCCTGCGAGCTGAACGACGCGGTGGGTGAGCATCTGGCGACCGTGGGGCGCGAGGTGGGGGTCAACACCGGGCGGGCGCGGCGGTGCGGCTGGTTCGATGCGGTGCTGGTGCGCCAGTCGGTGGCGATCAACGGGATCGACGGGATCGCCCTGACGAAGCTGGACGTGCTGGACGGGCTGGAGACGTTGAAGATCTGCGTCGGCTATCGCGTGAACGGCGAGGTGCTGGACCACCTGCCGTCCAGCCTGAAGGCGCAAGGCGCCGCCGAGCCGGTGTTCGAGGAGCTGGAGGGCTGGAGCGAGAGCACCGCAGGGGTCCGCAGCTTCAAGGACATCAACGCCAACGCCATCAAATATGTGCGGCGGATCGAGGAGCTGATCGGGGCGCCCGTCGCCCTGCTGTCGACCAGCCCGGAGCGCGACGACACCATTCTCATGCGCGATCCCTTCCAGGGCTGAGCAAAAGACCAGCGTTCAAGCGGTTTTAACCGCGTTGGGCCTATGCCGGTGCGTTCCGTTGAGGGAGACGCCGGTGTTCGCAGTCGATCGTCGCATGTTGGCCAGGCTGGAGCCGGTGGTGCGCCGCGTGCTGATCGTGGATCCGAACGCGCATGCGGCCCGGCTGATCGCCGAGCTGATGAAGACGCTGGGCACCCGCGAAGTGGTGGTCGAAAGCGAGGCGCGGCCGGCGATGCGGGCGGCGGCGGCGCTGGACCCCGGCCTGATCTTCACCGAGCGCCTTGGGCCCAAGCTGGACGGGGAGGAGTTCGCGCGCGCGGTGCGGCGGTCGGACATGTCGTGCCGACGGGCCCCGATCATCATGGTGACGGCCGAGGCGACCGCCAGCTCGATCAAGGGCGCGCGGGACGTCGGCGTGCACGAATATCTGCGCAAGCCCTTCACCAGCGCCGACCTGATGAAGCGGATCGAGAACGTGGCGTTGAAGCCCCGGAACTGGATCGAGGGCGTGTCCTACGTCGGGCCCGACCGGCGACGGTTCAACTCCGGCGAATATTCAGGACCGACAAAGCGGAAGTCCGACAAGCCGGCCAACGCCGCCCAGGCTGCGGCCGACGCAAAGGATCAGGCCATGCGAATTCTTGCGGCCGCGCTGGACCAGTTCGACGCCGATCCGGCCCAGGCCGTGCGCGCGGTGAAGGAGCAGGCCATGCAGTTGAAGGGCATCGGCATGAAGGCGGCGGACACGCGGCTGGTGGTCGCGGTCGGCGCGCTGGAGGTGTCGCTGGCCTCGGGCCCGCCGACCAAGGCGACGCTGTCGGCGCCGATCGGCGCCCTGCTGGCCATGCATCAGGGCGCCGGGGAGGCGTTGCGAAAGGCGGGCTGAAACCCGCCCGCGTTCAAAGTCAGGCGTCGACGAGGTTCCGCTCTTCGGCGGCGGCGCGCATGGCCTTCTGCAGCTTCTCGAAGGCGCGGACCTCGATCTGACGCACGCGCTCGCGGCTGACGCCGTACTGGCCGGCGAGCTCTTCCAGCGTCACCGGGTCGTCCTTGAGGCGACGTTCGGTCAGGATGTGCTTCTCGCGGTCGGTCAGCTCCTCCATGGCCTCCTGCAGCAGGCTCATGCGGATCGACTTCTCCTCGTCCTCGGCGAGCTGGGTCTCCTGGGAGACGGCGGTGTCGTCGGCCAGCCAGTCCTGCCACTCGCTTTCGCCGTCGGCGCGCAGGGGCGCGTTCAGCGAGGCGTCGCCGCCGAGGCGGCGGTTCATGTCGATGACCTCCTGCTCGGTCACGCCCAGCTTGGTGGCGATGGCCGTCAGGTTCTCGGGGCGCAGGTCGCCCTCCTCGAAGGCCGAGATCTGGCTCTTGGCCTTGCGCAGGTTGAAGAACAGCTTCTTCTGCGCGGCGGTGGTGCCCATCTTCACGAGCGACCAGCTGCGCAGGATGTATTCCTGGATCGAAGCGCGGATCCACCACATGGCGTAGGTGGCCAGGCGGAAGCCCTTGTCCGGGTCGAATTTCTTGACGGCCTGCATCAGGCCGACGTTCCCCTCGGAGATCACTTCGCCGATCGGCAGGCCGTAGCCGCGATAGCCCATGGCGATCTTGGCCACGAGGCGAAGGTGCGAGGTGACGAGACGGTGGGCCGCTTCGGGGTCCTGATGCTCGCTCCAGCGCTTGGCGAGCATGAACTCCTCGTCCTTGGTGAGCATCGGAAACTTGCGGATTTCCGTGAGGTATCGCGACAGTCCCTGTTCAGGCGACATCACCGCGAGCGTCGAGTTAGCCATATGCGTGGTCCCTCCGACCGATCGAGCGGGTCCTCCGGTTTCGGCCGCACCATGCGCACCGACGCCTCACCCCTCAGCGAATGAAGATGGGTCCGGGTTTCGGGTCGGGGAAGGGACACGTCGTCACAGCGACGCGCGACCGTGGCCCGGACGCCACTGTGATCGTGTCTGTAGCAGATAGTGGGTATTTAAACAAGACCCACTAGGAGCCAAGCAGGTCCTGCATGTCTTTGTGACGACGGAACCAGGCGTCGGCGTAGGAACAGACCGGCACGATCTTCAGGCCCTGGGCGCGGGCGTCTTCGGAGACGTGGGCCATCAGGCGGGAGGCCAGGCCCCGGCCTTCCTGCGAAGGCGGCACAAAGACGCGGCGAACGGTCATCACGCCCTCCGAGACGCGGACGTCGACCTGGGCCTCCTCACCGCCGTCCAGCGGGAGGACGTAGCGGGTCCCTTGGGCGTCGAAGACGATGTCGGTCATGGGTCACTCCAGGTCTTCCAGCGCGGCCTCGAGCGCGCGCATGTCGACAGGAGGAACGGTCTCGAAGCGCAGGGGTTCGCCGGTCACGGGATGCACGAAGCCGAGGACGGCGGCGTGCAGGGCCTGTCGCGCGAGGCCGACGCGGGCGATCGCGGCCTTGACCGGAGCGGCCGGGCTGCCGGAGCCGTAGACGGCGTCCCCCAGGATCGGCGCGCCTTTTGAGGCGAGATGCACGCGGATTTGATGGGTGCGGCCGGTGTGCAGTGTGCACACGACGCGAGCGGACAAGGGCGTGGCGCCGGGCTTTCGAGGCGCGCCGTAGACCCGCTGGACGACGTAGTCGGTGATCGCCTCGCGACCCCCGGAGCGGAGCACGGCCATCTTCTTGCGGTCCGAGGACGAGCGGCCGATCAGGGTCTGGATGCGGCCCTTGGCGGGGTCGGGCGCCCCGCGGGTCAGGGCGAGGTAGCTGCGCTCGATGTCGTGGGAGGCGAACAGGGCCGAGAGGCCGGCATGGGCGCGGTCGGACTTGGCGGCGACCATGACGCCCGAGGTGTCCTTGTCGAGCCGGTGGACGATGCCCGGGCGGGCGACGCCGCCGATGCCGGACAGGGACGCCCCGCAATGGTGCAGCAGGGCGTTGACGAGGGTGCCCGTCTCGCTGCCCGGCGCCGGGTGGGCGGCCATGCCGGCGGGCTTGTCGATCACGATCAGGTCGGCGTCCTCGAACAGAATGTTCAGCGGCAGGTTCTCCGGGCGGGGATCGGCGGCGACGGGCGGCGGCACCTCGAGGCGGTGCAGGCCGGCCTGGGCCTTGGCTGATCCGTCGGCGAGGGGGGCGCCGTCGCGCGACGCGCGACCCTGGGCGATCAGCGTCTGGATGCGGGCGCGGGACAACTCGGGCAGGGCGACTGCCAGCGCACGATCAAGCCTGCCCTCGGTTCCGTCCAGGCGGACCTCCAGCGTCTCGCCGCCGTCTTCGAAATCCAGAGGCTCGTCGCTCATGCCCCGGCTTAGCACGGCGTCGGATCGCGGCAACTTGGCCGTCCGGCGCCGCACGGGCATACTGTGGGGGTCGCTCGGGGAGGGGATGATGCGGTTTCTGATCATGGCGGCGGCGCTGGGCGCCGGACTGGCGCTCGGCAGCTGCGCGACGATGAGCGAGGACCAGTGCCTGGCCGGGGCCTGGGGCGAGGTCGGGCTGGCGGACGGTCGGGCCGGATACGCCGAGGATCGTCTGGCGTCGCACGCGGAGGCCTGCGCCAAGGTGGGCGTCGTGCCGGACGAGGCGGTCTACTTCGCCGCTCGGGAGGAGGGACTGCGCAGCTATTGCGTTCCCGCCAACGGCTTCCGCGTCGGGCGCGACGGATCGTCCTATGCGGGCGTGTGCCCCGCGTCGGTGGAGGGGCCGTTCCTGTCGGCCTATCGCGACGGTCAGCTGCTGGGCGCGGCCGAGCGGGCGGTGTCGGATGCGGCGTCGCGAGTGTCGTCTTACGGATCGCGCGCCGAGGAGCTGGACGAGAAGATCGCCGCCAAACGCCGTGAGTGCCGGGACGAGACCCTGGCGGAGGACGTCAGGCAGCTGGCCTGCGACCGCGTGGGCGAACTGCGCGCGGAAAGGGACGGCACGATCGCGGGCTGGCGGCAGGCGCAGGATGACCTGAGATGGGCGGAGCGCGAACTGCAGGATGTGCGCTGGCGGCTGGGGTCGCTCTACGCCTTCTGACCCTTGCGTTTCGCGTGCGCGGGACTAGATTGTCGCCACTTATGCTGAAAGTGAGCATAAGCCGGCGGTCCGCAGTCGTGGCCCGCCGTTCTTCTGGCCTCATTTATGCTCTAGGTGAGCAAAAGGGGTGGAGCGATGGCGGACGGCACGTTCGGGGTTTCGGCGGAGACGGCGCGGGCGACCGCGGGCGTCTGGGACAAGGTTCGCGATCACGTCACGCCTCTGGAGTGGCCGGCCAAGGCCGAGCTGATCGTCGAGATCAATCGGCTGAAGCGCGAGCGGGACGCCGTGATTCTGGCGCACAACTACATGACGCCCGACGTCTTCCACGGCGTCGGCGACTACGTCGGCGACAGCCTCGGTCTGGCCAAGGAGGCGGCGAAGTCCGAGGCCAAGGTGATCGTCCAGGCCGGCGTCCACTTCATGGCCGAGACGTCGAAGATCCTCTCGCCGGAAAAGACGGTGCTGATCCCCGATCTGCGCGCCGGGTGCAGCCTGGCGGCGTCGATCACCGGCGCTGACGTGCGACTGATCAAGCAGCGGCATCCGGGGCTGCCGGTCGTCACCTATGTGAACACGACCGCGGACGTGAAGGCCGAAACCGACATCTGCTGCACCAGCGCCAACGCCGTCCAGGTGGTCGAATGGGCCGCGCGGGAGTGGGGCGTCGACAGGGTCATCCTGATCCCGGACGAGTTCCTGGCGCGAAACGTGGCGGCCCAGACGACGGTGGGCATCATCGCCTGGAAAGGCCGCTGCGAGGTGCATGAGCGTTTCACCGCGCAGGACATCGCCGACATGCGCGAGGCCTGGCCGGAAGCCGACATCCTGGCCCACCCCGAATGCCCGGAGGAGATCCTGGCCGCGGCCGACTTCGCCGGCTCGACCGGGGCGATGGCGGACTACGTCACGACGCGCAAACCGAAGCAGGTGGTGTTGATCACCGAATGCTCCATGGCGTCCAACATCGCCGCCGAGGCGCCGGGGACGCAGTTTATCGGCCCATGCAACCTGTGCCCGCACATGAAGCGGATCACGCTGGAGAACATCAGAGACGCCCTGCTGCACATGCAGTTCGAGGTGACGGTGCCCGAGGAGATGGCGGAGCGGGCGCGGCTGGCGGTGCAGCGGATGGTCGATCTGCCGCCGCCCGCGATTCCGGCGCGTTACGACCTGATCAAGGCGCGGCACCACGTGGCGGTGGAGCTGCTGTGATGCACTATGTTCCGCCCGTGCGCGCGGTGGCGACGGTCGACCGGCGCACACTGCGGCTTCTCGCCCTGACGGCCTTGCTGTTGAAGGGCGAGAAGGCCAAGTCTCGGCGATGACCGACGCTCCCCGCCGCCCGGGTCCCTGGGACCCCAAGCCCGCCCACACCACCGTGCCGACCACGCCGGACGTCGTCTCCCGAGAGCCGGAGATGGACAAGGGCCAAAGTCTGCCATGGGCGGTGGTTTCGACGCTGCTGCTGGCCGGGCTCATCTGGTACCTGACCGGCAGCTGGGTGATCGTGGTCGCCCTGATCTTCGGTCTGCTGGTGCATGAATACGGACACGTGCTGGCGATGAACCGGCTCGGAATGGGTCCGGCGAAGATCTACATCATCCCCTTCCTGGGCGGCCTTGCGAAGGCGCAGCGCAATCCGAAGAGCGAATGGGACGGGGTGCTGGTGTCTCTGGCCGGGCCGGCGTTCGGCCTGTTGGCCGCCGCGCCGTTCTTCGGCCTGTGGCAGGCGACGGGGCAGGGGGCCTGGCTGGACGGCGCCTTCGCCATCGCCATGATCAATCTGGTCAACCTGGCGCCCGCGCCGCCGCTGGACGGGTCCAAGGCGCTGGGTCCCGTCCTTGCGCGCATCCATCCGGCGCTGGAGTGGGCGGCGTTGCTGGCGACCGGCGCGGCGGTGATCTGGTGGGGCGTGACGAACGGCAGCTTCCTGTTCGCGGCGTTTCTGGGGATCGCGCTGATCGGGCACCTGCGTCGCGGCAAGTGGCGGCCGTATGGCCGCGCGCTGACCTGGCGCGAGGCGGGGCTGAGCACCCTGCTGTTCCTCGCGACGGCCGCGGCTTGCGTCGCTGTGGGCATGGCGGCGCTGCTGCCGCTGGGCGACGGCGGCGTGAGCGGCGGACTGAGCCAGGGCGGCCGGATCCTGGGACTGGTGGAGTGAGGCGCATCGTCCACGACGGGCCGCTGGTGATCGGCGGCGGACTGGCGGGCCTTTCGGCCGCGCTGGAGGCCAGGCCACGCCGCGTGCTGGTCGTTTCGCCGGAGCCTCTGCTGCAGGCCTCGGCCTCGGCGTGGGCCCAAGGCGGCGTGGCGGCGGCGCTGGGCGGCGACGACGCGCCCGAACTGCATGCGGCGGACACGCGCGCGGCCGGGGCCGGGCTGGTCGATCCTTCCGCGGCGGCCGTCCTGACGGCCGAGGGGCCCGCGACGATCGACTGGCTGGCTGGTCTCGGGGCTCCGTTCGACAGGAATGCGGACGGCGGCTTCGCGGTCAGCCTGGAGGCCGCCCATTCGCGCGCTCGCGTGGCCCGCGTCGGCGGCGACGGGGCAGGGCGGGCCGTCCTGTCCGCCCTCGTCGTTGCGGCGCGCGCGGCGCGCCATCTCACGATTTGGGAAGACGGCCGGCTGCTGGCCCTCGTGGGATCGGACGCGGGGACGGTGGTCGGCGCGGTGATCCAGCGGACCGACGGCCCGGTCATGGTGCTGGCCTCGGCGGTGATTCTGGCCACCGGCGGCGTGGGCGGCCTATTCGCGGAGACGACGACCCCAATCGCCCTGCGCGGCGAGGGCCTGGCGGCCGCCTGGCTGGCGGGCGCCGAGGTGCTGGACCCGGAGTTCGTGCAGTTCCACCCGACGGCCATGGACGTGGGCCTGGACCCCATGCCGCTGGCCACCGAGGCGCTGCGCGGCGAGGGCGCGCGTCTGATCGACCGCGACGGACGGTTCCTGCTCGGCGCCGAGCCGGATGCCGATCTGAAGGCGCGCGACGTGGTCGCCCGCGCCGTGCATCGCGCTCGCGCCGAAGGCCGGGGCGCGTTTCTGGACGGTCGCGCCGCCGTCGGCGCGCACTTCCCCGAAGCGTTTCCGGCGGTGTTCGCGGCGTGCCTGAGGGCGGGCATCGACCCGCGCGAGACGCCGATCCCCATCGCCTCGGCGGCGCACTATCACATGGGCGGGATCGCCGCCGACGTGGACGGACGCACGACCGTGCCGGGCCTGTTCGCCGTCGGGGAGTGCGCCGCGACCGGCGTGCACGGCGCCAACAGGCTGGCGTCCAACAGCCTGCTGGAAGCCGCGGCCTTTGGTCGACGTGCCGGACGGGCGGCTGCGGACACCGAGAAACGTCAGGGCCGCGTTTCGACGCCAGACGTCCCGCCTGCGCTGGGGGCAGACGACCTTGCCGCGCTGCGCCGGATCATGAGCCGCGACATGGGCGTGGTGCGCGACGGCGCGGGGCTGGTGCGCGCACTCGCGGAACTGGACGCGATCGCGGGCCGGTCAGGTGAGGCCCTTTCGCTGATCGCCGCGCGGCTGATGGTCGAGGCGGCCCTGGCTCGACGCGAGAGCCGGGGCGGGCATCATCGAAGCGATTTTCCGCAAACGGATGCCGCGGCCGTGCATACTCGGGCTCCAGGCCGGACCTCGATCAAGGCCAGGGCGGCGGCATGAGCTTCGACCTGCATCTGGACGCCGTCGTGCGTTCCGCCCTGGCGGAGGACCTTGGGCGCGCCGGCGATGTGACGGCCGCGGCCTGCGTGCCGGCGGACGCCCGGCTTAGGGCGGCGTTCACGGCGCGCGTCGCGGGCGTGGCGGCGGGCATAGGCGCGGCGCGACTGGCGCTCAAGGCGCTGGATCCGAGCGCCGCGGTGGACGAGCGGGTGCGCGACGGCGAGCGGTTCGAGGCCGGGACGGTGCTTGTGGAGGTCGAGGGGAACGCCCGCGCCGTTCTGGCCGCCGAGCGGACGGCGCTGAACATCATGGGCCGGCTGTGCGGCGTCGCGACCCTGACGCGCGCCTACGTCGACGCGGTCGCCGGCACGCGGGCGCGGATCGCCGACACGCGCAAGACCACGCCGGGACTGCGCGCGCTGGAGAAGCACGCCGTGGCCATGGGCGGGGGGATGAACCATCGCTTCGGCCTGGACGACGCCATCCTGATCAAGGACAACCACGTCGCCCTTTGCGGCGGCGACGCGGCGGAAGCCGTACGCCGGGCGCGCGCCCGCGCGGGGCACCTGCTGAAGATCGAGGTCGAGGTCGACCGGCTGGATCAGCTGCGCGCCGTGCTGGCCCTGGTCGAGGCCGGGCAGGGGCCGGACGTCGTCATGCTGGACAACTTCACCCTGGCCGACCTTAGGACCGCCGTGGCGGAGACCGGGCGGCGCGTGGTGCTCGAAGCGTCCGGCGGGGTCACCCTGTCGACCGTGCGCGCCATCGCCGAGACGGGCGTGGACGTCATCTCCGTCGGCGCTCTGACCCACTCCGCGCCGGCGCTGGACGTCGGGCTGGACGCTTACTGACGCGAAAGCGCCCCCGAACGTCAGGCGTCGGAAGCGGCGGGGCCAGAGGCGGACGCGGGCGGCGCGGATGCGGCCGGGGCAGATGACGGAGTGGGCGTCTTGATCGCCGGCTCGGCCGCCGGAGCCGGAGCGGACTCCGTGCGCGAAGCGCCGTCGCGCTGAACCAGAAGATCATAGGCGATGCCGCCGGCTTCACGCACGGGCGTGATCGGATCGATGCCGGCCTGGATCAGGCGCGGCGGCTCTTCGGCCGGCCCCGACGGACGAGGCTGGTAGGCGAAGGCGCGCGAGGAGCCGCGGCCCCCGCCGAAGCGATAGAAGACATGGTCGCCGACCTGGCCCACGCGCACCAGCGACCCGCGCCACGACGGCGAGACCGCGGTGGTGTGGAAGTGGGTGGCGGTCCCGACGGGAGCGTAGACGCGGCCGGACAGCGCTTCGGTCGCCACCGAGCGGGCGCGGTTCCAGGCGCCCCGATCCACGCGGCCGCGCATCGAGCCGTCGCAGGTGAAGCTGAACTGGCAGCCGGTCCGGCGCCCGGCGCCCTGGAAGACCACGCCGCAGATCGTGTTGGGGAAGGCGGAATGACGGCTGCGATTGAGCACGACCTGGGCCACGGCGCGCATGCCGTCGCGGCCCTCGCCGCGCGCTTCATAGTAGACGGCCTGGGTCAGGCACTCGAGATCGCGGCTGGCGTCCAGAGCGTTCGCCAGTCGGAACGGCGAAGCGGCGGGATGGGCGCCGGTCTGGGGGCGGCGGAGAGCCGTGGAGCCGCGGGGAAGGGAGTCGAGACGGGCGCTGATCAGCTCGGCCTGACGGTCGCGGCGGGTGGAGCCGGCGACGGTGTAAGGATCGTGGCGGCGCGCGATCGACAGGGCGCTGGCGTCCAAGCCGCCGGCCGCGGCGGCCATGGCTTCATCGGTGAATCCGGCGGCGGCCACGGCGTCCAGCTTCAACGCGTGCGAGCGGACGGTGGTGGCCTTGGCCATGGTCCCGCCCAGATAGGCGAGCCCCACCGCGGCCCCGACGACCAGCCCGAAGGCGGCGGCCACGACCGTGGGCTTGAGCTTCAGACGATCGGAAGGTTCCGACGCCGGCTTCGGCTCGAAGGAAATCGACACGCACTCAACGCCTGATCCGCAGGGCGCGATGCCGCCCCTTAAGCAGTCTTCGGGCCCGACCGCGGCTGGCGGAGCGGGCCCGTGGTTCCGACGTTCGGCGAACGGCCGATCACTTCGGAGGACGCGCCTTATACGTCGGAATGTGGCGTCAATGTGGTTGATTCGCAAGGCGTGACATCAGCGCGCCGCGCGATGTGATTTCGATCAAATGCGCCCTGTTTTGTTGAATACAGCATGAAATCAGAGGCATCAGTAATGGGCCTATTTGTCTAGGGGCATCTGCTGATCTGCATTCATTCGGTCGCTCTTCTGATCACGAAGACGGTCCATCCGGGTCTCATGCCTGTGGAGCGTTCTCTGGGCCGGAGGCTTCGACGACGACTGGAGGACTGCGGAACGGCCATGCCCTTAGGGCGTTTGAGCGACGTCCATCAACGCCAGGAGTTGCCCATGCGTGCCGTCGTTTCCCTGAGCCTGCTGATCGCCGCCGCCGGTCTGGCGGCCTGCGGACAGACCATCGAGCAGCGCGCCGCGACCGGCGCCATCGCCGGCGCCGTGGTCGCAGGGCCTGTCGGCGCCGCGGTCGGCGGCGCGGCGGGAACCGCCGTCGGCCAAGCCGCCAAGGACGACTGAATGCGGTCGCCGGAGGGGTCGGACGGGTCCCTCCGGCTTGATTTCCGGGCGCGATGGCTATAGCCGCCCGGTCGAGCGCCGCCGTCGCGTGCGCCGACCCCACCCTTACGACCGGACGGAATGAGAGACCTCAAGCAAACCGGCTTCGCCGATCGCCTCAGCGCCCAGGCCGAGGCCAAGAAGGCCATGCTGGCCCGCTTCAAGCCCAAGCCCATGGTGCAGGCGGAAGATCCGTTGGCTCTGAAGAAGCAGCGCGAGGCTGAGCGCGAAGCGCTTCGCGCCCAGCGCGCCGCCGAAAAAGCGGAAGCCCAGCGCCTGAAAGAAGAGCAGAAGGCCGCAGCCGAAGCGGCCAAGGTGATGTCGGTCGAGGCTCAGGAAGAGGCCAAGCGCAACGACCGCCGTGAGCGCAAGGCCGCCATCAAGGCCGAGCAGCGCCAGCGCCGCGCCGAAAAGAAGATGAAGCGCTAGACCGGTTCGGCCGTCAGCACTTCAGACAGCGTCTCGCGCGAATACGGCTTGCGGACGAAGGGCCAGGGCACGTCGGCCACGACACGGTCCATTTCCTCGGCCGCATAGCCGGACGCCAGCACCACCGACATCTGCGGCCAGTCCCTTGACGTCAGGCGCGCCAGGTCGACGCCCGACATGCCCCCCGGCATCACCACGTCCGTGAGCATGACGTCGAACGCGCGCGAGCGAAGCGCTTCCAACGCAGCGGCCGCGTGGTCCGCCACCTGGACGTCGAAGCCCAGGCTTTCGATCATCTCTGCCGCCACGGCCGCGACGGCGACGTCATCCTCCACCAGCAGAAGTCTACGCCCCGTCCTCGACGTGGCGACGGATGTCTGGGCTCCCGTGGCAGGCGTACGGATCGCGCCGCGGATGGCCGGCAGGAACATGCGGATCGTCGTGCCCGCCCCCGGCTCCGACTCCACGTCCAGTCCGCCGCCGCTCTGGCGGCTGAACCCGTAGACCTGGCTCAGTCCCAGACCCGTGCCCTTGCCGACGGCCTTGGTCGTGAAGAAGGGTTCGAATATGCGGGGCAGGATCTCGGGATCAATGCCGGCTCCGTCGTCCGAAACCGCGACGCAGACGTGATCTCCGGCCCCGAGTTCGGCCACCTGTCCGGCGCGAAGACGTCGCACGCGGGTCTCGATCACGATGCGGCCGCCTTCGCTGACGGCGTCGCGCGCATTGACGACGAGGTTCAGCAGCGCCGCCTCGAACTGCGCCGGATCGACGTTCACCCGCGCCGGCTTTTCCGACAGCTTCAGATCGAGCTTCACCGCCTCGCCGACGGCGCGGCGGAGCAGGGGCTCGCCCTCCAGGATCAGGGCGTTCAGGTCCGTGGGCTCCGGCCGCAGGGTCTGGCGGCGAGAGAAGGCCAGAAGTTGGTGCGTCAGACGCTCGCCCCGTCGCGCCGCGGCGAGGGCGGCTTCGCCCAGGCGCGTCCGACGCCGTGCGTCTTCCGGGGACTTCAGGATCATGTCCAGCGCGCCGATCACCACCGTCAGCAGGTTGTTGAAGTCGTGCGCCACGCCGCCGGTCAGCCGCCCGACGGCCTCCATGCGCTGGGCGTGCATAAGGTCGGCCTCGGCCTTGGCCTTTTCCGCCAGCGCCGCGCCCACGCGCTCTTCCAGCAGTTCGTTCAGTCGCTTGAGATCTCCCTCGACCTGCTTGGCCTCGGTGACGTCGAAGGCGACGCCGACGAAGCCGATGACGGCCCCCTCTGCGCAGACCCTCGGTCGGGAGAAGGACTTCAGCCATCGCCACTCACCATCGTGACGCCTGTAGCGGGCTTCCAGCGAAAAGGGCTTGCCCGAAGCTTCGCCGGCGACGGATTCACGCACGATCCGTTCCTGGTCGTCGGGATGAATGGCCGCGCGCCAGTCGGCCGCGAGCGCCTCCTCATAGGTCCCGCCGTGGAAGGCGACGTAGGCTTCGTTGACGAAGGCACGCGTCCTGTCCGCGTGGGTGACCCAGATGAGAACCGGGGCCGTGTCGGCCACCGAGCGGAAGCGCTCTTCGCTCTCGCGAAGGGCGTCGAGCGCCTCGCGCGTCTCGGTGACGTCGAACGACATGCCGACGTAACCCAAGAAGCGCCCGTCGGCGTCCATGCGGGGGCTGACCGCGATCCGCATCCAGCGCCAGGCCCCGTCGACGCGCTGGAACCGGACCTCGAAGCCATAGGGCAGCCGCTTGGGACGCGCCGCCTCCATCGCCTCTGCGACGAGCGGGAGATCTTCGGGATGAACGGCGGCTTTCCAGACGTGACCTATCATCTCCTCGCGGGTCCGACCGTAGAACTCCACGAGCGCCTGGTTGACGAACTCGACCTCCGCCTCGGCGTTGGTCATCCACACCGGCGACGGGGCCGTGTCCGCCATCAGGCGGAAGCGCTCCTCGCTCTCACGCAGTCGGATTTCGGCCTCGCGTCGATCCGTGACGTCGGTGTTGGTGCCGAACCATCGGACGATACGTCCCGTGGCGTCGCGGACAGGTTCGGCGCGCGACAGGAACCATCGCCAGGCCCCGTCGTGGCGGCGCAGGGGAAACAGATCTTCCCAAGAGGATCCGTCGGTGACCGCCTTCTGGAAGCGCGTCCGCACGCCGTCGACCAAGTCCGGGTCATGCACCGACTGCCAGCCCCAGCCCTCCATCTGGGCGAGGGTCGTGCCCGTGTAGTCGAACCAGCGTTTGTTGTACCAATAGATGGCCCCGTCCGGCTCTGCCATCCAGGCCAGGTTGGGGATGCTGTCGGCGACCAGTTCGAAACGGGCGCGGCTTTCCGCAAGCGCGATCGCATCCGCGCGTGCGTCGGTGACGTCGACGTTGGCGCCCACCATGCCCAGAAAGCCGCTGCCGTCGCCCGAGCGCGGACGGCAATAGGTCTTCAACGTCCGCCATTGCCCGTCATGTCGCAGATAGCGGGCCTCGATCTCCATCGGCTCGCGACGGGTCAATGCCTTGGTGCTGGCTTGCACGACCCGATCCCGGTCTTCGGGGTGGATGGCGGCGATCCACGCCTTCATGTCCGTGCCGCTCATGGGGCGTGAACCCCAAAAGCGCCGGAACTCGGCGTTGACGTAGACCCGGCCGAGCGCATCGGCGCTCCACAGCATGACGGGAGCCACGTCGGCGATGTCGCGGAAGCGCCGCTCTTCCTCGTCGAGGGCGGCGTCCGTCTGGGACAGGCGCATGACGACGTCGCGCAGCGTGGCCGAAACCCAGATGCAAAAGAGGCCGACCGCGATGAAGTTGAAGGTGGCGATTTGGCCCAGCCCCTGGGTCACGCCCACTCCGACGCCTGACGGCCCAACAACGATCCAGCCGCCGAAGAGAGCCGCCACAAGCGTCGTCAGCCCCGCCACACGCCCCGCGGCGACCGCCGAAAGAATGACGCCCGGCAGCAGGATCATGAACCCGGTGATGGATCCATAGGCGAAGGTCAGTGCCCAGCGCAGAAGAAGCGCCGCCGCAGCGAAGCCGATGCCGATCAGCACGCGCATCCACCAGCCCCCCGGCTGGAAGCGCGCGAGCGCGCTCAGCGCGGTCGCCGAGCCGCTCAGCCGATCCTGTCTGGACGCTGACTCCACGCCATCCCCCGACGCGCGCGCTTTCACGCAAGTTCCTGAGAACGCTTCGCCCGGTCATGCGTTCCCGGCCGGTCGAACTTTGCCGTTTCGACCGTCGGCAGCCTTGGCGGGCACGGCCGGCGCACCTAGATCACCCGCGAACTCAAGGAGCCCCCCCATGGCCGAAGCCATCAAGACCGGCATCAAGGCTGACGACCGCAAGAAGGTCGCCCACGAACTTTCCAAGATGCTGGCCGACAGTTTCGCCGTCTATTCCAAGACCCACGGCTTCCACTGGAACGTGCGCGGGCCGGAGTTCTTCCAGCTGCACACCCTGCTGGAGCAGCAGTATCGCGAGATGTGGGAGGCGCTGGACGAGATCGCCGAGCGCATCCGGGCTCTCGGTGAATATGCGCCGCAGGGCCAGTCGGCCTTCGCCAACCTGACCTCGATCAAGGAAGGCAAGCCCGAGACCGAGGCCATGGACATGCTGAAGGAGCTGATGCGCGACCACGAGACGGTGATCGCCACCGCCCGCGCCGGCATCGAAGTGTCCGACGAGGCGGGCGATGAAGCGACCGCGGACCTGCTGACCCAGCGTCTGGCCGCGCACGAGAAGGCGGCGTGGATGCTGCGTTCGACGCTGGGCGGTCGCTGATCCGCGGAACGTCGGATTTTCGCCGACTTGTCCCTATAGTGTCGCCTCGATGATCGCTCGCTTTCGCCGATGGCTGGACGGAAGGCGCGCGGCGGCCCTGGCGGCCGCCGGCGTCGTCCTCGCATGCGCTGCGACCGCAGGCTCGATGCCGCGGCCCGACGCCGATCTGTCCGTCGAAGGCGTCATGCGGGCGACGCGCGGGGAAATCGGCGCCGACGCCTTCGCGGCGGTCTCAGGCCGGATGGATCCGGCGCAGCTGTCCCTGGCGGCACGACATGATCCGCTGCTGCTCAAGGCCGCCGCCTATGGCCTCACGCCGGGGTGGGAAACGCTGACGCTGGCGGGCAAGCCGACTCTGGTGTCCGGCGAGACGGGCCTGCGCGCCCAGCGGCTGAACGCGGCGACGCCGAACGTGCTGGGCGCGCTCAGCGCCGCGCGGCCCTTCATCCTGCGCACCACGGGCGAGGACCGTCGGCGCGCCGTCCGCTGCCTGACCCAGGCCATCTACTACGAGGCGGCGCTGGAGCCCACCGAGGGCCAGGAGGCCGTCGCCCAGGTCGTGCTGAACCGTGTGCGCGATCCGAACTATCCCAACACCGTCTGCGGCGTGGTCTTCCAGGGCGCGGAGCGCATCACGGGCTGCCAGTTCAGCTTCACCTGCGACGGGGCGCTGTCCCGCGCACCGGCGCCTTGGGCCTGGAAGCGGGCGGAAGCGGTCGCCGTCCGGGCTTTGAACGGCCAGGTCGCTGCGCGCGTGGGCACGGCGACCCACTACCACGCCGACTATGTGCATCCGTGGTGGGCCCCGACGCTGCTGAAGATCGACCAGATCGGCGCGCACATCTTCTACCGCTGGAAGGGCGTCTACGGCGAGACCGGCGCCTTCACCCAGGCCTACGCCGGCCGCGAGCCCGTGATCGACGAGGCGCGCTTCGCCAAATCCCGTGTCCAGGTCGCGTCCTTGACCGAAGTCGGCAGCGACGAGGAACTGGCCGCCGCGGCCGCCGCAGGCGTGCCCGCGGTGCGCACGGTCGAGATCGACGGCGTGACCCGCACGGTCGGCGTCGCCAGCCTTGGCGGCCGCCGCCTGCCGACGCCCGAGGAAGTGGCCGCCGTGAACGCCGGGATCGCCGCCTTCGAGGCCCAGGCCGCACCTGAGAAGGCCGTGCCGCCTCCGGGCGTGACGCCCATGGACGTCGAGGAAGTCGGCCGCCCCGGCGACTGAGCGATGCGTCTGCAACCGAATCGGGCCTGACGCCGTTATGACCTCTCGCGGGGCGTGAACGGGGACCGGACTTGGGCTCGGACGGTGAGAAACGGAGTGGCGGCGTGCCGTCGGACGCCGATCGGCTGCGCGACGCCGAGGCCGAACTGGCCGCCACGATCACAGCCCTTGCCGAGAGTGAGGCGAAGTTCCGGGCCATAGCCGACTCGATGCCCCAGATGGTCTGGTCGACCCTGCCGGACGGATTCCACGACTACTACAACGCCCGTTGGTACGAGTTCACCGGAGTCCCCGCCGGGTCGACGGACGGCGAGGGCTGGAACGGCATGTTCCATCCTGAGGATCAGGATCGCGCCCGGGCCCGCTGGAAGCACTCGCTCGAGACGGGCGAGCCTTATGAGATCGAATACCGGCTGAGGCGCCACGACGGCGTCTATCGCTGGACGCTAGGCCGGGCCATGCCGATTCACGACGAGGCGGGCCGCATCACCCGCTGGTTCGGGACCTGCACCGACATCGACGACCTCAAGCGGATGGAGCAGGCCAAGGAACTGCTCAGTCAGGAACTGAGTCACCGCATCAAGAACATCTTTGCCGTGGTGTCCGCTCTGGTGGCCCTGTCGGCGCGCCAGCATCCGGAGGCGCGCGCGTTCGCCGCATCCCTGCGGACGCGGATCAACGCCTTGGCACGCGCGCACGAGTTCGTCCGGCCCCACACCGAGAGTTCGCGCCCGACGGTTGGGTCGATGACCCTGCACACCTTCCTCAACGCCCTGTTCGCCGCCTACGTTTCGGACACGGGCGAGGCGCGCATCCGGGTGTCGGGCGACGACACCGTGTTCGACGACCAGGCCGCCACGTCCGTGGCCCTGCTGTTCCATGAGCTGGCCACCAATGCTTCGAAGTACGGCGCGCTGAGCTGTGACGAAGGAAGCGTTCTCCTGACGACGTCCCTCGTCGCCGATCGCTACCACTTTGAATGGGTGGAGCGGGGCGGTCCGACGATCGTCGCCGAGCCGGAGCGGCGGGGCTTCGGCTCATCCCTGGCCCAGTTGTCCGTCGAGGGGCAGCTTGGCGGCAGGTTGTCGCAGATCTGGAACCCCGAAGGTCTGGAAGTGTTCGTGGACCTTCCCGCCACGGCACTGTCGCGGCGGAGACACGCCCTCAAGTCGGCCTCCGGTGACGGAGCGTCGGCATGAAACCTGCAACCCGAACCCGCGTTGACGTGCCTGAGACCGAGACTGACGCCATGCCCGCCCGCATCCTGATCATCGAAGACGAGGCCCTGGTGGCCCTGGAACTGCGCTTCGTGCTCGAGGATCTCGGTCATGAGGTCGTGGGCATCGCAGCTGACTCGCGACAGGCCGAGGACCTCATCAAGACCGCCGATGTGGACCTGGCCCTGGTGGACATCCACCTGTCGGACGGGCCGACCGGCATCGAACTGGGCCGCCATCTGGGCCAGGATCACCGGGTGGCGGTGCTGTTCATGACGGCCAACCCCGGCATGGTCCGCAACGGCGTGGCCGGCACCATCGGCGTCCTGTCCAAGCCGACCGACGAACGCGCCGTGCGCACCGCCGTGGACTATGCCTTGGGCAAACGCGCCGGCTCGCCGCCGCCTATGGCCCCGCCGGAGCTCCAGCTGTTCGGCTGATCGGCACTCAGTCCCAGGCGCCGATCTTTTCCGCTTCCTTGTGGCTGATCGGGTGACCCGCCGCCTTGTGGTCCTGCTCGGCCAGGAAGCGCACGGCCTCAAGCGCCGCCATGCAGCCCATGCCCGCCGCCGTCACCGCCTGACGATAGACGTCGTCGGTCACGTCCCCGGCGGCGTAGACGCCCTCGATCGCCGTCGACGTGGTGCCCGGCTTCACCGTCAGATAGCCGCCTGACTTGGTCTCCAGCTGGCCGGCGAACAGCTCCGACGACGGCGCGTGGCCGATGGCGACGAAGACGCCGTCGCACGGCACCTCGCGGGCCGATCCGTCGACCGTCGAGGACAGACGCACGCCCGTGACGTTCTTGGCCATGCCGTCCACCACGCCGACGATCTCGTCGACCTTGTGGTTCCAGATCACCTGGACCTTGGGATGGGCGAACAGGCGGTCCTGCAGGATCTTCTCGGCGCGGAACTCGTCGCGGCGGTGCACGACCGTGACCTTCTCGGCGAAGTTGGTGAGGAACAGCGCCTCCTCGACGGCGGTGTTGCCGCCGCCGACGACCACGACCTGCTTGCCGCGATAGAAGAAGCCGTCGCAGGTGGCGCAGGCCGAGACGCCGAAGCCCTGGAACTTCGCCTCGGAGTCCAGGCCCAGCCACTTGGCCTGGGCGCCGGTGGAGATGATCACCGTTTCCGCCAGCATCTCCTCGCCGCCGTCCAGCTTCAGGCGGAAGGGGCGCGAGGACAGGTCGGCGGACGTGACGATGTCGTGGATCACCTCTGTGCCCACGTGCTCGGCCTGCTTCTGCATCTGCTCCATCAGCCACGGGCCCTGGATGACGTCGGCGAAGCCGGGATAGTTCTCCACGTCGGTGGTGATGGTCAGCTGGCCACCCGGCTGGATGCCGGCGATCACCACAGGGTTCAGGCTGGCGCGCGCGGCATAAATGGCGGCGGTCCAGCCGGCGGGGCCGGAGCCGATGATGGCGCAGCGGACGGTGCGGGGGGTGCTCATGCGCGTCATTTAAGGGCTGATTCCGTTTCGCGCGATGCTAGTCTGGGGAACCAAGTGACGGAGGCGGGGATGGAAGGTCGCAGTTTCCTGGGCATCGGACTGGCGCTGGGTCTGTCCGTCGGCGTGGCCATCGGCATCGCCACGGACAATCTGGCCATCGGCATCGCCATTGGAGTGGCCCTTGGCGTCGCCTTCGGCGCGACGGCAGACGCCTCGAAGAAGCGGGATCGGTCGAAGGACGGCCGCGACGGAGGCGGAGATGGACCGGTGCCTTTCGTGGCCTCCGATACGGGCGGCAAGTCCAAGGCCGACACGAACTCCGACGGCGGCTGGGGCGACGGCGGGGGTGACGGCGGTGGCGGCGGGGACTAACCCAGCCGCTTCAGCACTTCCCGCGCCGCCCGTTCGGTCTCGTTCAGCGGCGGATAGGTCCAGGTCTCCAGCGTTCCGTCGAACGGCCGCGTCGCGCCGTGCGCGCGGAGGGTCTCATGCAGCCGCGCGAACTTCGGCGCGGGCTTCAGGGGGACCATCGGCAGGACGTGCACCGGCTTGCTGGTCGAGGCCGCCTCGGCCGCCATGTTGGCGCTGTCTTCGGTGACCAGCACATGGTCGGCCGCGTGCAGGAAAGCGAAATAGGGGTTGGTCCCCTTGCCGTCCCAGATCATGCCGGGCACGGAGGTCAGCCGATCGCGCAGCACGCGCCTCGCCGCGTCCGGCGTCCGGCGCGAGAAGGTGACCAGGGCCGACCCGCCCGCCGCGCTCACCGCCGCGACGATGCGGTCGCCCAGCGTCGCGGCGTGATCTTCCGGCAGGTCGAAGGCCGCAGACCGGCCACCGATCAGCACAGCCACCTGCGGGTGGGGCAGGGGCGTCAGGACTTCCACGAAGGACCCGGCGCCCGCTTCCAGCGCGGCCCGCGACACGCGGTGGGGTGAACCGATGATCGACAGGACGTTCGGGCCAGTCAGCCCATCATGTTCCGGCGCAACCACGAGGTCATAGGCGCCTGTCCGCCAGCGCGGATCCTGGGTTTGCACCACGAACGCCCGACCGCCGGACCAGCGCTTCGCCGCGGCCGACAGCGGCAGCGTCGCGCGCCCGGCGCCGATCCAGACGTCAGGCCACCGCGCGCCCGACGCCGGTCGTGCCGCGTCGGAAGTGGGGTCCAGCATCCAGGGAGACTTCAGCGCCGACGGCAGACGGTCGAACGCGGACCGCCACTTGACGCGCTTTACGACGATCTCGGCGGGCTTCAGGCGCGCCAGGGCCTCCGCCAGGCCCAAGGCCTGGTTCTCCATGCCGGCGCGGCCGTCCGAAACGGCCCAGATGAGGAGGGGCGTTGTGCGCCCTACTTCCACTCGACCTTCAGGATCTCGTAGGCCTTAACCCCGCCGGGCGTGTTGACCTCGACGACGTCGCCGACCGCCTTGGAGATCATGGCCCGCGCGATGGGAGAGGCGACGGAGATCTTGCCCTTCTTCACGTCGGCCTCGTGCTCGCCGACGATCTGATAGGTCGCCTCTTCCTCGGTGTCCTCGTCCACGACGGTCACAGTGGCGCCGAAGCGCACGACGTCGCCGCTCAGCTTGGAGACGTCGATCACCTGGGCGCGGCTGATCTTGTCCTCGATCTCGGCGATCTGACCCTCGATCCAGCCCTGGCGCTCCTTGGCGGCGTGGTATTCGGCGTTTTCCGACAGGTCGCCGTGAGCGCGCGCCTCGGAGATGGCCGCGATCACGCTGGGCCGCTCCACGGACTTCAATTGCTTCAGCTGATCGTCGAGGACGCGATAGCCCTCGGCCGTCATCGGCACTTTTTCCATAGGATGGTGAGTTTCTTTTCGGTCGCCCGACAGGAAGGCGTTGATTTCAGGAGAACGGTCGCCGGGCGCACGCGACCGGGGAGCAAGGTTAGGTCAGGAGCGTGGCGAACTCAAGCCGCCCGGTCCAGCCGGCGACGGCGGACGTCGCGTATCAGGCTGCGCGTCACCCAGAAAGTCACCGCCAGCCCCGCCGTCATGAAGACCGCGGACACCAGCAGCACCCCGGCCGCCATGAAGGCCAGGCAGAAGGCGATGGCCGCGACCAGCAACGCGAGAACTTGGGACTTGCTCAGGATCATGCGCCGTTAACGCCTGTGGCGCGTCCGGGTTCTCAGCTCCGAAGCCCCAGTTGCCGATTGAGGTTTCTGAGCCACGGTCGCAACGTCTGCGGCCCGGGGCGTGCGGCCAGCCGACGTTGAGCCTCCCGCGTGGTCGGATGGTCCGGGCCCAGGGCGGCCGCGCTGCGCAGCGTCGCCTCGACCAGTGCGGCGCGTGCTTCGTCGGGCCGGCCCGCGGCGAACAGGGCGTCCCCGAGGTCGGAAAGGCTGCTGACCGACTCCACGTGGTTCGGGCCATAGGCGCCGCGCGCCAGCTCGTGCGCGGCCTTGGCGGCGCTCGCCGCCGCCTCGGGACGTCCCGCCTCCAGGTGCAGGCGAGCCAGTTGCAGCAGGCCGGCGCTCCTGAGCGCCTCCGACTGCACCGGCGCGTAAAGCGCTTCGTCCAGCGCGGTCGGGGCGACGGCCGGGCCCATGATCGCCCAGTCGAGCGTTCGGTGCAGCCGCAGCGGGCGGACCGCAGCCATTTTCGACGTCGCGGCCGCGCGCCTTGCCTGAGCCGCGGCCGCTTCTCGATGCGCGCCTGCGAGCGCCGTCGCGACCACGGCGCCGGGCGGGGTCGGCGCGCAGGCGGCGCTCATCAGGGTCGCGGCCAGAGTCAGGGGGGCGAGCGTCTTCCAGGACATGTGGCCAGACTAGAGCGCCGGACGCTCCGCCGACACTGACGACATCCGACGAGGCTCAGGCGTAGGCGTAGGGTCCGCCCCGCTCCAGCGCCCGCGCATAGGCCGGACGCGCATGGATGCGCTTCAGAAAATCCCTCACGCGCGGACGGCCGCCCATGTCGCCGCGGCTGGCCGCCGCTTCCAGCGGGAAGCTCATCATCACGTCGGCGGCCGTGAACTGATCCCCGGCGAACCAGGCCGAGCGTCCCAGTTCCGCCTCCCAGAAGTCGGCGTGGGTCTTGATCTGCGGATCGACGAAGTTGCCCAGCACGGCGCTGGAGATCCCCTTGACCACAGGGCGGACCAGCCCCGGCGATCGGCGCGGCAGTTCACCGAAGATCAGCTTCAGCAGAAGCGGCGTCATCGCCGACCCCTCGGCATAGTGCATCCAGTAGGTGAAGCGGCGACGTTCCTCCGTCCCCGGCGGCGGGCGCAGGCCCGCCTGAGGGCGCAAGTCCACCAGATGCTCCACGATCGCGCCGGTCTCGGCGATCACGGCGTCGCCGTCCTGCAGGATGGGGGACTTGCCCAAAGGATGGATGGCGCGGAGTTCCGGCGGCGCCAGTTTGGTCACAGGGTCCCGGGCATAGCGGCGGACCTCATACTCCAGTCCCATCTCCTCCAGCAGCCACAGCACCCGCTGCGAGCGGGAATCCTCGAGGTGATGGACGATGAACATGAGACGGTCTCCGATCGGTCGACGAAGCTGCGGGGTCGCGTCCGCTCTGTCCAGCCTGCCGCGTTGAGTTCGCCCCGGGTTTCGCCCAAACCGTCGTCATGAGCGAACCGACCCAACCCCGTCTGACCTCCCTCGCCCATGGCGGCGGCTGCGGCTGCAAGATCGCGCCCGGTGTACTCGCGGACATGCTGAAGTCGATGCCGCAGGCCGCGCCCTTCGCGGACCTGATGGTCGGGAACGAGACCAGCGATGACGCGGCGGTCTGGCGCCTGAACGGCCAGCAGGCTCTGGTGGCGACGACCGACTTTTTCATGCCTGTGGTCGACGATCCCTTCGACTTCGGCCGCATCGCCGCGACCAACGCCCTGTCCGACGTCTATGCCATGGGCGGCACGCCGATCCTGGCGCTGGCGCTGGTGGGCATGCCGATCAATGTGCTGTCGGCGGACGTCATCGGCCGCATTCTGGCGGGCGGGGCGTCGGTGTGCGCGGCAGCCGGCATACCGGTGGCAGGCGGCCACTCGATCGACAGCGTGGAGCCGATCTACGGGCTGGTCGCGCTGGGCCTCGTGCATCCCGACAAGGTGCTGACCAACAAGGGCGCGCGGCCTGGCGACCTGCTCATCCTGACCAAGCCCCTGGGCGTCGGCGTGCTGTCCGCCGCCTTCAAACAGGGTCGGCTGGACGACGCCGGCTACGCCGCCCTGATCGACACCACGACCCGGCTGAACACGCTCGGGGCCAGGCTGACCGACCTGCCCGGCGTCCACGCCGTCACCGACGTGACCGGCTTCGGCCTGCTGGGCCATGCGCTGGAGATGGCGCGCGGCGCGGGGGTGTCGATCACGCTCCACGCGGCCCCGCCGATCCTCCCCGACGTCGAGGCGCTGCTGGCGGACGGGGTCCGCACCGGCGCATCGGGCCGCAACTGGGCCGCCTACGGCCACGAAGTGCAGGGCTTGGACGAGGGCGCATGTCGCGACCTGCTGACCGATCCCCAGACGTCGGGCGGCCTCTTGATCTCGGTGGCCGAGGAGCAGGCCGGCGCCCTGCTGGACCTCGCCCGCGACGACGGCTTTGACCACGCCGCCGTCGTCGGCCGGGTCGAAGAGGGCACGGCCGGGGTCCGCGTCGCGTGATCCGCGCCACCGCCGACGTCTCGCCCGCGGCGCTGTCGGCATACGACGCCGTCATCGACGTCCGCAGCCCGTCGGAGTTCGCCGAGGACCACCTGCCCGGCGCGATCAACCTTCCGGTGCTCGACGACGTCCAGCGCGCCGAGGTAGGCACGGAGTACGTGCAGGGCTCCAAGTTCCTGGCCCGCCGCCGGGGCGCCGCGCTGGTGGCGCGCAACATCGCCGCGCATCTGGAGGGAGCCCTGGCCGATCGCGGCGGCGGCTTCCGCCCGCTGGTCCACTGCTGGCGCGGCGGACAGCGTTCGCACGCCATGGCGACCGTCATGGATCAGGTCGGCTGGCACGTAACCCTGCTGGAGGGCGGCTATCGGACCTGGCGGCGCGCCGTGGTCGCCCGCCTCCACGAAGGCGACCTGGGCCTGAAGCTGACCCTCCTGGACGGGCCCACCGGCTGCGGCAAGACGGCCCTTCTGGGCGAACTGGCCGCGCGCGGGCTTCAGACGCTGGATCTGGAGGGTCTGGCCAACCATCGCGGCAGCCTGTTCGGCGCCATGCCCGGCGGTCAGCCAAGCCAGAAGCTGTTCGAAAGCCGCCTGTTCGCCGCCGTGGAAGCGCTCGACCCCACTCGCCCGGTCGTCGTCGAGGCCGAGTCCAGCAAGATCGGCCGCTTGGTCCTGCCTCGGGCAATGTGGTCCGCCATGCAGACCGCGCCGGCCGTCGAGATCACGGCCCCCGTCGCCGCCCGCGCCGACTTCACCTGCGCGACCTATGCCGAGATCGCCTCGAACCCCGCCGCGCTCGACGCCGCCCTGTCCCGCCTGCCGCGCCACCTGTCCAAGGCCCTGATCGCCGAGTGGCGCGAGATGGCCGCCGCCGGTCGCGTCCGCGACCTGGCCGAGGCCCTGATCCGCCAGCACTATGACCCGGCCTATGCGCGGTCGGGCGCCGTGCGGGGCCGCGCGGCGCTGAGCCGGCTCGATCTCGCCGACCTCACCGGGCCCAGCGTGGCGAAGGCCGCCGCCGGTCTCGCGCCCCTGATCGAGCCTCAGACCGCCGCGTAATCCTGCACCGGCCGCACGTCCATGTCCCCGGCCCGCACCGCCTCGATGGCCTGGGCCGCGGCCAGGGCGCCGGTGACGGTGGTGAAGTAGGGGATCTTGCCCATCAGCGCGGTCCGTCGGATCGAGAAGCTGTCGGCCAGCGACTGCTTGCCCTCGGTCGTGTTGATGACCAGCTGGACCTCGCCGTTCTTCATCGCGTCGACGACGTTCGGCCGGCCTTCCAGCACCTTCTTGACGTAGCCGACCTCCAGCCCCTCGGCCGTGAGATAGGCGTGGGTGCCGCCGGTGGCGATCACCGAGAACCCCTGCTTCAGCAGCAGGGCCACGGCCTCGCGCACGAAGGGCTTGTCCTCGTCCTTGACCGAAACGAAGGCGCAGCCCTCGGTCGGCAGCACGGTCCCGCCGCCGATCTGGCTCTTGGCGAAGGCGCGGGCGAAGGCCTCGGTCAGGTCCGCTTCGCCCTCGCGGCGGAAATCCAGCCCCATGACCTCGCCGGTCGAGCGCATCTCGGGGCCCAGCACGGTGTCGACGCCGGCGAACCGGGCGAAGGGGAACACCGCCTCCTTCACCGCGATGTGGTCCAGCGTGCGGTCGGTCAGGCCGAACGACGCAAGGCTCTCGCCCGCCATCACCTTGGCGGCGATGGCGGCGACCGGCGCGCCCATGGTCTTGGCGACGAAGGGCACGGTGCGGCTGGCGCGCGGATTGACCTCCAGCACGAAGATGCGCGGGGCGTCAGAATGCGGCTCCTCGATCGCGAACTGCACGTTCATCAGACCGCGCACCTTCAGCGCCTTCGCCATGGCTTCGGTCTGGCGCTTCAGCTCGGCGATCACCTCGGGGCGCAGTGAGTGCGGCGGCATGGAGCAGGCGCTGTCGCCGGAGTGGACGCCGGCCTCCTCGATGTGTTCCAGCACGCCGGCCACGAACACCGTCTCGTCGTCGCACAGGGCATCGACGTCCACCTCGGTCGCGCGGTTCAGATAGTGGTCGATCAGCACAGGATCGTCGCCCGACACCCGCATCGCCTCGTGGACATAGCGGTCCAGCTGCTCGCGGTCGTGCACGATCATCATGCCGCGCCCGCCCAGCACATAGCTGGGGCGAAGCACGACCGGATAGCCGACCTCTTCGGCCTTGGCGGCGGCCTCCTCGGCCGAGCGCGCCAGACCGTTCGGCGGCTGCCTCAGGCCGATGTCGTGCAGCATCTTCTGGAACCGCTCGCGGTCCTCGGCCAGGTCGATGGAGTCCACGCTGGTTCCCAGGATCGGCACGCCGTCGGCCTGCAGCGCGTGCGCCAGCTTCAGCGGGGTCTGCCCGCCGAACTGCACCACCACGCCGATCAGCCCGCCCTTCGACCGCTCGACGTCGATCAGCTCCAGCACGTCCTCGGCCGTCAGCGGCTCGAAATACAGTCGGTCGGAGGTGTCGTAGTCGGTCGAGACCGTCTCCGGATTGCAGTTGACCATGATCGACTCGACGCCGACGTCCGCGAAGGCGAACGCCGCGTGGCAGCAGCAGTAGTCGAACTCGATCCCCTGACCGATCCGGTTCGGCCCACCGCCCAGGATGATCGCCTTGCGCCGATCCGACGGCTCGGCCTCGCACTGCGGGACCTGTCCCAGGGCGCCGGTCTCATAGGTCGAGTACATGTAGGCCGTGGCGCTGGCGAACTCGGCCGCGCAGGTGTCGATGCGCTTGAAGACCGGCCGCACGTCCAGCGCGCGACGGGCCTTGCGGACCCCGGCCTCCGTGCCGCCGGTCAGCTTCGCCAGCCGGGCGTCGGAGAAGCCCATGGCCTTCAGCTTGCGGAACTCCGCCGCCGTCTGGGGCAGGCCGGTCACCCGCAGATGGCCCTCGCAGCGCACGATCTCGGCGATCTGGCGCAGGAACCACGGCTCATAGGAGCAGGCCGCCTCGACCTCCTCGACCGTCAGCCCGTGGCGGAAGGCCTGGGCGATCACGCGGATGCGGTCGGGCGTCGGCTGGCCCAGGGCGCGGACCACGGCGGCCTTGGCCCCCGCGTCGTCCTCGGCCCCCGCCACGCCCTCGATCTCGATCTCGTCGAACCCGGTCAGGCCGGTCTCCAGCCCGCGCAGGGCCTTCTGCATGCTTTCCTGGAAGGTCCGCCCGATGGCCATGACCTCGCCCACCGACTTCATCGAGGTGGTCAGATAGGGCTCGGACCCAGGATATTTCTCGAAGGCGAAGCGCGGAATCTTGGTGACGACGTAGTCGATGCTCGGCTCGAAGCTGGCCGGCGTGACCTTGGTGATGTCGTTGGTCAGCTCGTCGAGCGTGTAGCCGACGGCCAGCCGCGCCGCGACCTTGGCGATGGGGAAGCCCGTGGCCTTGGACGCCAGCGCCGACGACCGCGATACGCGCGGGTTCATCTCGATCACGACCATGCGGCCGTCCTTCGGATTGATCGCCCACTGGACGTTCGACCCGCCGGTCTCGACCCCGATCTCGCGCAGGACGTTGATCGAGCCCGTGCGCATCCGCTGATATTCCTTGTCGGTCAGCGTCAGGGCCGGGGCGACGGTGATGCTGTCGCCGGTGTGCACCCCCATCGGGTCCACGTTCTCGATGGAGCACACGATGATGCAGTTGTCCGCCTTGTCGCGGACGACCTCCATCTCATACTCCTTCCAGCCCAGGACGCTTTCCTCGACCAGCACTTCGGTGGTCGGGCTCAGGTCCAGACCGCGCTCCACGATCTCGCGGTATTCCTCGACGTTGTAGGCGATGCCCCCGCCGGTGCCGGCCAGGGTGAACGACGGCCGGATGATCGCCGGCAGGCCGACGAAGGCCAGGGCGTCGTCCGCCTCCTCGACGCTGTGGATCGCCCGGCTGCGCGGGCTCTCCAGCCCCAGCTTGTCCATGGCGTCGCGGAATTTCTGACGGTCCTCGGCCTTGTCGATGACCTCGGCGCGCGCCCCGATCATCTCCACGCCCCAGCGCGCCAGCGCGCCGTTGCTCTCCAGCGCCAGCGCCGTGTTCAGCGCCGTCTGGCCGCCCATGGTGGGCAGCAGGGCGTCGGGCCGCTCCTTCTCGATGATCTTCTCGACGAACTCCGGCGTGATCGGCTCGATGTAGGTGGCGTCGGCCACCTCCGGGTCGGTCATGATGGTGGCGGGGTTCGAGTTGACCAGGATGACCCGGTACCCCTCGGCCTTCAGCGCCTTGCACGCCTGCACGCCCGAATAGTCGAACTCGCAGGCCTGACCGATCACGATCGGCCCGGCGCCGATGATGAGGATGGATTGGATGTCCGTGCGTTTGGGCATCTGAAGCCTCTCCTCAGTTCGTCACGACCGCACACTCCCAGCCGTCGTAGTCCAGCTGGAAGGCCGCGGCCCAGGATTGCATCATCGACGACACCGGCGCGAAGGAAGCCGAGTCCACTGCCATGGTCGTCTCAAGCACCAGCGACTCGGCGTCGCCGCTGGTGACGTAGCCGGCGCGGCGCGCGACCTCGTTCAGCTCCCCCAGCGCCTCGTCGTCGCCGTGGAAGAAGAACAGGGTGTGCCGCGGCGTCACGCCGGAATCGCCGTGCTCGGCCAGGGCGGCGCGCACCATGGCGTCTCTTTCGTCATGGCTGACGGACGGGTCGGACAGGGTCGTGGCCTCGCGCGCGGGCGCCGGCGGGCGCAGGGCGTCTGCGGCCGGGGCGGTTCGGGTTGTCGGTTAAGCGGCCCGTCTAAGGCCGAGGGGGCGACCCCGCAACCCTATTGATCCGCGATCGTCGCGATCCAGTCGGGCAGATCCGAGATCGACGCCAGCGAGACGTAGCGGGGATGCCCCTCCGGCGCCTCGGCCAGCTCGTGCGCCCAGGTGACGTGATAGGGGATGTGCACGGCCCAGGCGCCGGCCTGCACCGCAGGCAGGACGTCGGACTTCATGCTGTTTCCGGCCATCAGCGCCTCTTCCGCGCCCGTGCCGTGGCGGGCGAAGACCCGTTCATACGTGCGCCGGTCCTTCTCGGACACGATCTCCACCGCGCTGAACAGCTCGCCCAGGCCCGACGCCGCCAGCTTGCGCTCCTGATCCAGCAGGTCGCCCTTGGTGATCAGGACCAGCCGGTGGTTCTCTGACAGCCGCGCCAGCGCCTCGTCCACGCCGGGCAGGGTCTCGACCGGATGGGCGATCATCTCGCGCCCTGCCGCCAGGATCTCGCGCACCACCGACGCCGGCGCTTCGCCATCGCACAGCTCCATGGCCGTCTCGATCATCGACAAGGTGAAGCCCTTGATGCCGTAGCCGTAGAGCCGGAGGTTCCGCCCCTCGACCTCGGCCAGCCGCGCCTCCACGTCAGCCCGCTCGCCGTGCGGCGCCAGCAGGTCCAGGAACCGCGCCTGCGTCAGACGAAAGATCGTCTCGTTGTGCCAGAGGGTGTCGTCGGCATCGAGGCCGATGGTCGTGATCGTCATGCCCGCGCATTGGCCCCGGACGCGCGCCGGGTCAACGCGCCTCATTGCCGGGCGGACCGACGCGCGCGACGGTCCGTTCATGCAGGAAGCGGCCGTCGTCATCGGAGCCTCGGGCGGGATCGGCGCCGCCGTGACCGAGCGCCTGCGCGCGTCCGGCCGCTTCGATGTGGTCCACGCCCTGTCGCGGTCGGGCGCGGGGCTGGATCTGGAGGACGAGGCCTCGATCGCCGCCGCCGCCGCGCGCGTGGCCGAGGGGCCGGCGCCGACCCTGATCTTCGTGGCCACCGGCGTTCTGCACGCGGGACATGACCCGGAGCGGACGTACAAGTCTCTGTCAGCCGAGCACCTGCTGCGCGACTATCGGATCAACGCCGTCGGCCCGGCGCTGGTGGCCCGACACTTCCTGCCCCTGTTGCCCCGCGATCGGCGTGCCGTCTTCGCCGCCCTGTCGGCGCGGGTCGGCTCGATCGGCGACAACCGTCTGGGCGGCTGGCACGCCTATCGGGCGTCGAAGGCGGCGCTGAACATGATCCTGCGCAACCTGGCCGTGGAACTGGCCCGCACCCATCCTCAGGCGGTGGTGGCCGGGCTGCACCCCGGCACGGTCGAGACGCCTCTCAGCGACCCGTTCCGCAAGGGCGTGGCGCCGGAGAAGCTGTTCACGCCCGACTTCTCGGCCGACCGGCTGATTGGAGTTCTGGACGGGCTGACGCCTGCCGATTCCGGCGGCGTCTTCGCCTGGGACGGCGCCCGGATTCCGGAATGAAGGGATCACGGTGAACGCCGGATTCACCGGCTTTCTCAGCGATCTGGTCAGGATTTGGGTTCACCGTGAACGGCGGGGGGATCCCATTCGGCCGGCCAAAGGAGGGCGGTCATGACGGACCTCGACCGCCCGGGCCGCGTCCGGGCCGACATCCCGCCGGCGCATGCCGCCTATGCCGCCGCCTATGAGAGCCTGACCTTCTGCCTGGTCAGCCGTGCGCGGCGCGAACTCTCGATCACTTTGGCGGCTCAGCCGGTCTTCGACCTGAAGACCGGCGTGCCCGTCAGCCGGCGCATCCGCCGCTGCGTCCGCCATGCGGGCGGAGAGGCGGCGCTGGCTCGCGGCCGCGGCGCCCTGGACGCGACGGACCTCCGGCGCATCGACCTGCAGACGCTTAAGCACGGGCTGGACCTGCTGCGGCTCGAGCGCAGCGACAGCGGCGTGGTGCCGGCCTTCTGGCGCACCATCGCCTCGTCCGGCGGCCGGTTCGCCCTGCTGTGTGCAGAGCTGCAGCACGGCGGCGCGCCGGGCGCCCTGCTGGTCGAGGTCATGGGCGGGCTGGAGCAGGCGCCGCCCGAGGCCGTCGCCGACGCCATCGCCCATTTCGAGACGGCGGCGATGGGCGTCGTCCTGCACGTCGCGCCCGACGCCCAGGTGGTGCGGCGGCTGACCGGCGCGCATGCCCAGTGCCTGGCGCTCGACTTCGCCGGCGTCGCCCACGACGGCCCGGCCGACTGGCAGGAGGCGGCCGACCTGATCGCCGCCGGCCGCGACGCCTGCGCCCAGGTGCTGCTGCTGAACCTGCGGCCGGAGCGCGCCCGTGACGCCCGCACCGCCGGCGCCACTCACGCCGTCTTCGCCGGACTGGAGCCGATCCGCGTCTGACCGTTGACGGCGAGGCCCGGGCTCCGCTTCATCGCCCGATGCGGCGCACCCTTCCGGCCACCCTGTACGGCGATCCCCAGGCGTGGGGGCGCGAACGCGAGGGCGTGTTCCAAAGCGCCTGGCTGTTCCTGGGGCACGAGGCCGAATTGGCCGCGCCCGGCGACTGGATCGCCGCCGACGTCGCCGGCTGGCCGCTGCTGGCCGTGCGCGGGTCCGACGGGGTGTTGCGTGCCTTCCACAACGTCTGCCGACACCGCGCCGGGCCGCTGGTGACCGGCGCTTCGGGATCGTGCGGCAAGGAGCTGGTCTGCGCCTATCACGGCTGGCGCTATGCGCTCGACGGCCGGCTGCGGTCCGCGACCGGTTTCGGCGCCGAGGAGGGGTTCGATCCCCGCGAGTTTGGCCTCTTGCCCCTCACGGTCGAGACATGGCGCGGCCTGGTCTTCGCCGCGATGGAGCCGGCAAGCCCTTTGGCCGAGGCCGTCGCTCCGATCGAGACCCTGCTGGTCTCGCGAGGGCTGGACCTGCCGTCGCCCGCGCTGCGTCGCAGCCACGACCTGGCCTGCGACTGGAAGACCTACGTCGAGAACTACCTGGAGGGCTATCACATTGACGCCGTCCACCCGGAGCTGGCCCAGGAACTGGCCGGGACCGAGTATCAGGTCCGCGTCGAGGGCGAGTGCGTGATCCAGCATGCGGTGGGCGCGTCCGGAGCCACTCAGGCCGGAGTCTGGGGTTGGCTGTGGCCCAACCTCGGGATCAACGTCTATTCCGACGGCGGCATGATCGAGCGGATGACGCCGGTCGGGCCGGGGCGGACCCGGTTGGACTATCTCTACCTCGGGCCCGAAGGTCGTCCGCCGTCGGACGAAACCCTCGCCGCCTCCGACCGCCTGACGGCCCAGGACGCCGCCATCTGCGCCGCGGTGCAGACGAACCTGTCGGCGGGCGCGTATGAGGCGGGGGTGCTGTCCAGCCGACATGAGTCGGCCCTAGGATGGTTTCAGGATCGGATCAGGGGGGTCCACGCATGACCGACGTCGTCTCGGATCACGGGCGCAAGCTGGGCTGGGGCCTGGCCGCCCTGGTGGTCGCCGGCAACATGATCGGCTCAGGGCTCTATCTGCTTCCAGTGACGCTGGCCGACTTCGGCAGTTCGTCGTTGATCGGCTGGCTGGTGGCGGGCGTCGGCGCGGCTGTGCTGGCGCTGGTGTTCGGGGCGCTGGGCCGACTGAAGCCGCACGCCGACGGCCTCGCCGGCTTCGCCCAGACCGGCCTGGGCCGTTTCTTCGGGTTTCAGGTCGCCATCGCCTTCTGGACGGCGTGCCTGGTCGGCAACGTCGCGGTCGCCGTGGCGGCCACCGGTTATCTCGCCTTCTTCTGGCCGGCGCTGAAGGATCCGGTCGCGGCCACCCTGTGCAATCTGGCCATCATCTGGGTGGCGACGCTGGCCTACATCGCCGGCACGCGCACGGCTTCCTGGCTGGCGGCCGGGGCTTTGATCGTCGGCCTGATCCCGATCGCCATCGCCGTGGCCGCCGGAGTCGCGGCCTTCGATGCCGAGCTGTTCGCCGCCTCGTGGAACCCGACGGGCGAGCCGCTGAAGGAGACGGTGCCCGCCTCGCTGGTGCTGATCTTCTGGGCCTATCTGGGTGTGGAGAGCGCCGCGGCCCTGTCGTCGCGCATCCGCCATCCGGGCAAAAATCTGGGCCGTGCCTCGCTGGCCGGCGTCGCCCTGGCCACCGTCGTCTACGTCGGCGCCACGGTGTCGGTGTTCGGCGTCATTCCCCTGAACGAACTGTCCCAGTCCACCAGCCCCTATGCCGATCTGGCCGCGCGCGTGTTCGGCGCCTCGTTGGCCGGGTTCGTCGCCGTCTGCGCCGTCGCCAAGACCATCGGCACCGTCGGCGGCTGGGTCATGATGGGGGGCGAGACCGCCCGCGCCGCCGCCAAGGCCGGCTTCCTGCCCAAGGGCTTCGCCGAGGGCGACAAGACCCCGCTCGTCAATCCGCTGACCGGCGCGGCCATCATGACCATCGTCGCCATCCTGTCGGGCCAGCCGACGTTGGGCGAGCAGTTCGGCATGCTGGTCGGCGTCACCTCGGTGCTGACCCTGACCATCTACGGCGTCTGTTCCGCCGCCCTGATCCGCCTGTCGCCGGGGACCGGAGGCCATGTGCTCGGCGCCTTCGGACTGATGTTCGCGGGCGCGGCGGTGATCGCGGCCGCGGCGGGATACATCCTGCCGACCCTGGCGGTGGTGGCGCTGACGACGCTCGCCTGGTTCACGGTGCTGAGAGGCGGCAAGCCAGCGGTTGACCCGGCGGGCGAGGGGGCCTAACCCCCGCGCCGTTTGTCCGCCCCGCCGCTTCGGAGTTGCCCGCCATGACCGACCTCCTGCCCGGCGCGACCGGCGTGCTGGCCCTGGCCGACGGCACCGTGTTTCAGGGGATCGGCGTCGGCGCCGAGGGTCAGGCCCTGGGCGAGGTCGTCTTCAACACCGCCATGACGGGCTATCAGGAGATCCTGACCGACCCGTCCTACATGAGCCAGATCCTCGCCTTCACCTTCCCCCACGTCGGCAACGTCGGCGTGAACGTGGAAGACGTGGAGCAGATGGGCGGCGGCTCCGACACCTCGGCCGTCGGCGCGGTCTTCCGCGACCTGCCGACCGACCCGGCCAACTGGCGCAGCGAGGGCTCGCTGGACGCCTGGATGAAGCGCCGCAACGTCGTCGGCCTGTCCGGGATCGACACACGGGCTCTGACCGCCCGAATCCGCGACGCCGGCGCCCCGCACGCGGTGATCGCCCATAGCGCGACGGGCGACTTCGACATCCCGGCCCTGGTTGCCCGAGCGCGCGACTGGACCGGTCTGGTCGGCCTCGACCTCGCCAAGCCCGCCTCGACGCTGCAGGCCTTCGAGTGGGACGAGGGGCTGTGGGACTGGCCGGAAGGTCACCCGCGCTTGCAGGCCGGCGACCGCTCGGTGGTCGTCGTCGACTACGGCGTGAAGCGCAACATCCTGCGCGCCCTGGCCTCGACCGGCGCGAAGATCACGGTGGTGCCCGCCACCACGACGGCCGAAGAGATTCTGGCCCGCAACCCGGACGGCGTCGTCCTGTCGAACGGCCCGGGCGACCCGGCCGCGACCGGGGAGTATGCGGTGCCGGAGATCCGAAAGCTGGTCGACTCGGGCAAGGCCGTCTTCGGCATCTGCCTGGGCCACCAGATGCTGGCGATCGCGCTGGGGGCGAAGACGGTCAAGATGGACCAGGGCCACCACGGCGCGAACCATCCGGTGAAGGACCTGACCACCGGCAAGGTCGAGATCGTGTCCATGAACCACGGCTTCACCGTCGACCGCGACAGCCTGCCGGCCCACGTTCAGGAAACCCACGTCAGCCTGTTCGACGGCACCAACTGCGGCATCGCGCTGAAGGACCGCCCGGTGTTCAGCGTCCAGCACCATCCCGAGGCTTCCCCAGGACCGACCGACAGCCTCTACCTGTTCCAGCGCTTCGCGGACGCGATGAAGGGTTAGGTCTTCGGCTCGGCCAGGAAGGCCTTGTTCACGATCAGCCAGCGGCCGTCGATCTTCATCAGCGTCATCCAGTCGGTGAAGCGGACCGTGGGGTAATCGAGGACGATCTTCGCCACCGCCGTGTCGCCGACGACGTCGACGGACTCGATCCAGCGGCGACGCTCGGCCTCGTCGGCGGCAAGGCCGCCCGAAGCGCGACCGACGTATTCCTCGCCCGTCATTCGGATCAGCGTGCCGTTCCGCGTGCCCCAAAGTTCGGCGTCGGGGTGGAAGGCTGAGCGAAATTCGTCCTGGCTGCCCGTCGCATGGCCGCGCAGATACGCCTCCAGCGGGGCCCGCACCCCGGCGTCGACGGCGGCCACCTCGGCGCTGTGGGCGACCCAGGGATCCTGCGCCAGGACGGGCGCTCCGATCGACAAGGCGACGGCGAAGGCGAGGGCGGCGACGAACTTCATGGTGGTCTCCCCGGTCGATGCGCCAAGCTTGACCGGGATCGTGGCGCCGCCGTGGCGCGAGCGTCAGGGCAGGGCGGGCAGGCCCTCTCGGCGCAGGTCGCCCGCCTTGCGGATCGCCTGCGGCGCCGCCCCCAGCCAGTAGTCGGCGTCGTCCACGCGGCCGCAGGCGCGGCGTTGGAGCCCGCGCAGACGACGCTGGGCCGCGTTGTCCAGCAGGCGGGCGTGCAGCGCGCGCGGCGTCAGGCTCGGCGCGGGGGGCGACCAGGGAGTGGCCACGGCGTCCGGGCCGGTGGGTTCGACGGCGGGTCTCTGGATCGACATGAACATCGGGCGTCTCGGTCTTCAGCGGCCGGGCGCCTGCTGCGCCTCGCCGCCGTCGCGCGGCGGCTTCGGCCACCGGGGGGGGGGGAGAGATCGGTCCACAGGTCCTGTGGATCGATCTTGCATCTACCGGTCAAATCCGTCCGGAATCAGACGGTTCCTGCCGTCCGCAGGCCTTTTTGGTTAACCGGAGCTTAACGCCGCGCATCGCGCCCGCCTTCGCGCTATCATCCGCGCGTGCGCTTCGACGACCGCTACATCGAGGAACTGAAGGCCCGGCTGCGGCCCTCCGACGTCATCGGTCGGACGGTCAAGCTGAAGCGGCAGGGGCGTGAGTTCGTCGGCCTGTCGCCCTTCACCAAGGAGAAGTCCCCCAGCTTCTTCGTCAACGACGACAAGGGCTTCTTCCACGACTTCAGCTCCGGAAAGCACGGCGACGTCATCTCCTTCCTGCAGGAGACCGAGCGACTGTCGTTCGTCGAGGCGGTGCAGCGGCTGGCGGGCGAGGCGGGCATGGCCCTGCCGGCCGAGGACCCTCAGGCCCAGGAGCGCGAGCAGAAGCGTCAGGGCCTGTCGGACTGGATGGACCTGGCCCAGAAGTGGTTCGCCGTCAACCTGCGCCGCTCGGTCGGCAAGGCGGCGCGCGAGTATCTGGAGCGCCGCGGCCTGCCGGAGGACCAGTGGGAGCGCTTCGGCCTGGGCTATGCGCCGAACGACCGCGAAGGGCTCAAGAACGCCCTGGTCCAGCGCGGCGCCCGCCCCGGCGACCTGGTGGAGGCCGGCCTGCTGATCTCGCCCGAGGGCGGCGGCCAGCCCTATGACCGGTTCCGCGACCGGCTGATCTTCCCGATCCTGGATTCGCGCGGCCGCGTCGTCTCCTTCGGTGGCCGGGCGATGAACCCGGACGACCGGGCCAAGTATCTGAACGGGCCCGAGAGCCCCCTCTTTCACAAGGGCGCGACCCTCTACGGCCTGCCGGAGGCACGCCGGATCCTGGGCGCCGAGAGCAAGTCCGAGCAGGCGATCGTGGTGGTCGAGGGCTACATGGACGTGATCGCCTGCCAGCGGGCGGGCGTGCCGGCCGTGGCGCCGATGGGCACGGCCCTGACCGAGGACCAAATGGGCCTGCTGTGGCGCGTCAGCCCCGAGCCGATCCTGTGCTTCGACGGGGACGGCGCCGGCCGCCGCGCCGCCTTCCGCGCCGTCGAACGCGCCCTGCCGTTGATCAAGGCCGACCGCACCCTGCGTTTCGTCACCTTGCCGGACGGGCTGGACCCCGACGACATGCTGCGCGACCGCGGCGCCCCGGCCCTGCGCGAGGCGCTGGGTCACGTCGTGCCCTTCTCGCGCATGCTGTTCGAGCGGGAGCGCGAGGCCGTCGGTCCGCTGGACGGGCCGGAGAAGGAGGCCCAGCTGATCGCGCGCCTGCGCAAGGCCGCCGCCACCGTCGCCGACCCCGACCTGGCCCGCACCTACAAGGATCACCTGCTGGGCGCCGTCTATCAGCTGACGCGACCTTCGGAGGCGGAGCGGAAACAGGCCGGGCGGGTCATCTACCGCGACCGCCGCGCGCGCAAGGCGATGGTCACCATGGACGTGACGCCGGAGGCGCAATCCGCCACCGACGGCCTCCGCCGCGCCCCCCGTCCCGTCGTCGCGGCGATCCTGACGGGTCTGATCGAACACCCCGAGGTGCTGCAGGAGAAGGCCGAGCTCTTGGCCAGTCAGGGCCTGGGCGACCCGGGCCTGGATCGTTTGGTCGCCGACCTCGTGCGCCTGACCTGGGACCTGGCCGACTTCGGCGACGGTCTGCTGCGCGCCCGCCTGACGGCGCTGGGCCATGAGGAGACGCTGAAGGCGGTGGACCGCACCGCCCGCGTCTCGCACGCCCCCTTCCTCGACGCCTCCCGCCCGGTCGATCAGGCCCGCGCCGACCTGATCCGCGCCATCGACGGCCTGCTGAACGAACTGGCCCTGAGCCGCGCCATGGACGAGCTGAAGGCCGAGCCGGAGTTCGACGCCCGCCCCTTCGCCGCGCTGAAGGCCGAGCGCGACGCCCAGGCGCGGCTGCTGGCCAGCGGGGCGCTCTGGGAAGCGGCGGAGACGGTGCACTGACCCGTCCCGTCTTGACACGGACGGGTTCGCTCGCCATCTGCGCCGACGGATCAGACCGCCTGCGTGCGCGAGGTCGAGAAGGCGGGGGCACTGGCCGCCCGCGCTTCCGGGCCGAAACGTCGCCCCCCGCCCCAGGCCGCGGTCCGAACGGTCGCCAGGAACGGCTCTCGCCGCGCCTCCGACGGGCCCTGCCCGCCGACCGGCCGATGACGGAAAATTTGAGCGCGGCGCGAGGGGACACGATCCTTTTCGTCGTGCGTTGCACTTTTGCCGCAGGCCACGCCTCGGCCGCCGGAGATCCGACTGAATGAGCGCCCAGACCGAGACCCAGGAAACCGAAGCCGCGACCGACGGTCCGCTGCTCGACCTGACGGACGCCGGCGTCAAGAAGTTCATCAAGCAGGCCAAGGCCCGCGGCTATGTGACGATGGAGGAGCTGAACAAGGTCCTGCCGTCCGAAGAGGTGACCCCCGACCAGATCGAGGACACCCTGGCGATGCTGTCCGAAATGGGCGTCAACGTCGTAGAGGCCGAGGAGGACGCCGAGCAGAAGGACGGCGAGGGCGGCGAGATCGCCGAGCGCGCCGAGACCGCGGTCGCCGAAACCCCGGCCAAGTCCGCCTATGACCGCACCGACGACCCGGTGCGCATGTATCTGCGCGAGATGGGCTCGGTCGAACTGCTGAGCCGCGAGGGCGAGATCGCCATCGCCAAGCGCATCGAGGCCGGCCGCGACGCCATGATCTCCGGCCTGTGCGAGAGCGCCCTGACGTTCGAGGCCATCATGGTGTGGCGCGACGAACTGGCCAACAACCGCATCCTGCTGCGCGAGGTCATCGACCTGGACGCCACCTACGGCGTCCTGAACCCCGCCAGCCTGCCCCAGAACCAGCCCCAGCCCCCGATCCCCGGCCAGCCGCAGCCCCCGCGCGAGGAGCCCGCCGAAGGCTCGGCTGAGAGCCCCGCCGGCGAGGACGAGGAGGACGAGGACTTCGACGACGGCGGCGGCATGTCGATCTCGGCGCTGGAGGCCGAGCTGCGTGACGGGATCATGGAGATCCTGGACGCCGTGGCCGCGGACTTCGGGGGTTTCCGCAAGCTGCAGGACAAGCTGGTCGAGGCGCGGCTGAAGGGCGAGGCGCTGTCGGCGAAGGACCAGAAGACCTACGACGCCCTGACGGCCTCCATCTCGGGGCGGCTGAAGACGCTGAAGCTGAACAACGCCCGCATCGAGGCGCTGGTCGAGCAGCTGTACGCCATCAACAAGAAGCTGATGGGGCTGGAAGGCCGTCTGCTGCGTCTGGCCGACAGCTACGGCATCTCGCGGCCTGAGTTCCTGAAGTCGTACTTCGGCGCCGAGCTGGACCCGAACTGGACCGACCGGGTCAAGGAGATGGGCGTCCGCTGGACCAAGTTCAGCGAGAACGAGGCCGCCCAGATCGCCCAGATCCGCGGCGACGTGGCCGCGGTCGCCACCGAGGCCGGCCTGCCGATCGACGACTATCGCCGCATCGTCCAGAAGGTGCAGAAGGGCGAACGCGAGGCCCGCCAGGCCAAGAAGGAGATGGTCGAGGCCAACCTGCGCCTCGTGATCTCCATCGCCAAGAAGTACACGAACCGCGGCCTGCAGTTCCTGGACCTGATCCAGGAGGGCAACATCGGCCTGATGAAGGCGGTCGACAAGTTCGAGTACCGCCGCGGCTACAAATTCTCGACCTACGCCACCTGGTGGATCCGTCAGGCGATCACCCGCTCGATCGCCGACCAGGCCCGCACCATCCGCATCCCGGTGCACATGATCGAGACGATCAACAAGATCGTCCGCACCAGCCGCCAGATGCTGCACGAGATCGGCCGCGAGCCGACCCCGGAGGAACTGGCCGAAAAGCTGGCCATGCCGCTGGAGAAGGTCCGCAAGGTCCTGAAGATCGCCAAGGAACCGATCAGCCTCGAGACGCCCATCGGCGACGAGGAGGACAGCCATCTGGGCGACTTCATCGAGGACAAGAACGCGGTCCTGCCCATCGACGCGGCCATCCAGTCCAACCTGCGCGAGACCACCACGCGCGTGCTGGCGTCGCTGACGCCGCGCGAGGAGCGGGTGCTGCGCATGCGCTTCGGCATCGGCATGAACACCGATCACACCCTGGAAGAGGTCGGCCAGCAGTTTTCGGTCACCCGCGAACGCATCCGCCAGATCGAGGCCAAGGCGCTGAGGAAGCTGAAGCACCCGTCCCGGTCGCGGAAGCTGCGGAGCTTCCTGGACAGCTAGGGGCCAGGGATCAGGGATCAGGGTCGCTGCGGAAACGTGGCGGCCATTTTTCTTTCGTCATTCCGGGCGAAGGCGAGCGAAGCGAGACGAAGACCCGGAACCTTGCGGCGCCGAAGCGGAGCGCAGGCGAAATCGCCAAGCGTACTGTGTGCGTGACAGCTTCGCGCTCTCGCGCGCCGCCTTGTTCCGGGTCTCCGCTCCGCTTCGCCCGGAATGACGAAAGACGGACCCATACCAAGGGAATTCGACCCCTCCGGAACGGAGACTCCGACCCCTTCCGCAGGGACGGACGCGACTCCGAAGACTCCCTTACGTCCGCTTCTGACGCACCGGTGGCCCAGACTGCGCCGATGGAACATTTTCGACTGCGCAAATATCGGGGCCCCGAGGTCTGGGCCAGGGTTCGGGAGGCCTATCTGGCGGGAGAGCCGGGGCCGCAGGTGGCCGCCCGGTTCGACGTCGGCCTGGCCAATCTGAGGAAGAAGTCCGCGCGAGAGGGCTGGACCCGGACGGCGGCGGCGCGGGTCGGCGATCCCCTGATCCTGGCGACCCAGCCCGACCTTCTCGGCGCCCCCCGCGCCCCCGTCTCGCCCGACCCCGCGCCCCCTGCGCCGGACCCGGTCCACCCCGCCG